>CBIHOX010000146.1:0-15935 GCA_966211685.1 uncultured Pseudoduganella sp. | reverse complement strand
GCTGCGCTGCGCAGCGCCGGACGGCGGCGCGCCGGTATCCACGCCGGCGCGCCGCCATGCCGGCCGGGCGCCTGCCGCGGGCTCCTGTCCGGCCCGCCATAATTCACGCGCGCCCATCTCAGGCGCCCGTCCGCTGCGTATCCCACGACCAGCTGCGGTAGGCCAGCAGCGCCGCCAGCAGCGGCGTGCCCATGGCGTAGATGGCAATGGTGCGCGTTTCCACCGGGTGGCCATACAAGACCTGGAACGCCATCAGGTTCATGTAGATGAGCATCGGGATCAGCGCATGCTTTTTCCCGAACGGGACTGCGCGCCGCTCGCCGTGGCCGCCGCCGGCGCGCTGCAGCCACTGGAACGCCATGGCGATGGTAAAGGACACGATGGTCCAGCCGGCGAATCCCTGCACGGTTTCGCCAAACCAGGCGCCGTCGGTCTTGGTCATGATCCAGGCCTTGGCCACGTACACCATGTACGGGTCGGCGCCGAGGTCGTATGCCGTCACCAGCATCGCGCAAAACAGCGCGGAAGCCAGTTGCCCCGCCAGGCCCGCAGGCGCCAGCGGGCCGCGGTACAGCACCACGTTGCCCAGCACCAAACACATATGGGTGAGGTTGAACCACATCAGCGGAATCACCACCGGCACGCCGGCCACGCGCGGACCCAGCGCGTCGGTGAAGTCATAGTCGCCAAAGAACCAGCCGTAATGTTCTCCCGTGTATTCGGCAAAAAAGCCGATGCCCACCGCCAGCGGGATCATGCGCACGGCCGTGCGGGCGCCGTGCAGGTGGATGGCGTTCAGGGAACAGGTGGCGAACATCAGCACGGACACCGCGAACATGGTTTCCATGCTGAGGTGCACGCTGACGATTCCCATGGCGCCCAGCAGCAGGGCAAATGCGGTGAAACTCAGCAGACCGATATTGATTTTTGTAGTAATTATAGTCATGTGATGTCAGACATTTGTCAAATGTTGCTGGAAAAACTGTGAAGTTTAACAAGTTATTGCCAAAAATTACTAGATGTTGTTTGGCGGATATAGCAAAACAACAACGCCGGCGGTCGGGTACACTGAAGCGCGGGAACGCTGAGAAGGGAGTGGCTGGTGAGTGTGGTTGAACCGCGGCGCGCTGGCCGCCTTGCCGCCCTGGCGGCTTACCTGTGGGCGGCGCCGTGTACGGCGCTGGGCCTGTGCCTGGCGGCGGGGGCGGCGCTGTTTGGCGCGCGTGCCAGGCTGTTTGACGGGGTGGTCGAAGTGGCGCTGTGGCCGGACGGACGGCCGGGCGCGCCGGCCCGGCTGTTGCCGTTTACCGCCATCACGTTCGGCCACGCCGTCATTGCACTGACCTGGCGCGACCAGGACCGCCTGCGTGCGCATGAGCGCGAACACGTGCGGCAATATGCATGCTGGGGTGTGCTGTTCCTGTTGGCGTATCCGGTGTCGAGCCTGTGGCAAATGATGCGCGGACGGCACTATTACCTCGACAACTGGTTTGAAGTCCAGGCGCGGGCAGCGGAGCGGTACGGCTGGCCGCCGCGGCGGCCGTGACGAGAATCAGATGAGGCCGGTCCACTCGGGACGCACCGGCGCCGGCGCCGGGCCGACCGCGTGTTTTTCGCCAGCCTGCACGTTGACCATGACCCGGGGGTAGGAAGTCAGTTCCGGATAGGTCCCGTCGACGCGCAATACCACTTCATACAGGCCGGGCCGGACCGTGACTTCGCGCAGGTTGTCGGTCCAGTAGCTGGCGCGCCGCACCACGTTGCCTTCGTGGTCATAAATCACGGCAATGCTGGCGGCGTGGTTGTCCGCATGCGTGTGCAGGGTGGCGGTGGCCGATTCCGGCAAGCCGGCGGCGGCAGGCGCCACGGCGACCTGGGTGGTGGTGCAGGCGGCCGACACGGCGGCAATGGCAAAGACAAAGGCGATACGGCGGATCATCCGCTTCGACAAGCTGATCATAATTAGGCTCTCAATGTGAATTAGGGGAACTGCGAAGGCGGCGCGCCAGCCGGAAGCGGCACTGCTGCCTGGGGATACTGCTCAATGGCCGGGCTGGGAAGATGCTGCGCCACGGCTGCGGAAAAAGCCTGTTGCTCTGGCAACTGGGGATCCGAGGGGATCGGTATTATACAAGGAAAGTTTCTTTGCCGCAACGGTGCTTGGCGCAGGCGCGCGGTCGCGGGCGGAGCTTGGGCAGGAAAAACCCGGCCTTGGCCGGGTAATGAGTGGCGTAAAACCGGTTAACGGGCCCGCAGTGCTGGCGGCGGCGCCGCGCCATCGCACGGGCTGCGCCGCCGGGGCCGGCTGCGGACCGGTTGAAACAGGATTTAAACGTATAAATCGTTTAAAACGTTTCCCAATCAGCGTCGCCGGACGCCACCTTGGCTTGTTTCAGTTGCCGCACCGGCGCGCGCGGCGCCGCGGCGGGACGCTGCATGGCCAGCACCCTGGCGGGCGCGGCCTGGCTGTCGTCGAGCTTGAAGATCCGTACCGCGTCCGACAGCGCCGCCGCCTGGTCTTGCATGGCGTTGGCGGCAGCGGCCGCCTGTTCCACCAGCGCGGCGTTTTGCTGCGTCACCTGGTCCATTTGCGTAATCGCGTGGTTGACCTGTTCAATGCCATTGCGCTGTTCCGCGCTGGCCGACGCGATGTCATTGATGATGGCGCTGACCCGCTGCACGCTTTGCACGACTTCTTCCATGGTGGCGCCGGCGCGGTCGACCAGCTTGCTGCCGGCGTCGACCTTGCCCACCGAATCATCGATCAGCGCCTTGATTTCCTTGGCCGCGCTGGCCGAACGCTGCGCCAGCGAGCGCACTTCGGTGGCCACCACGGCAAAGCCGCGGCCCTGTTCGCCGGCGCGCGCCGCTTCCACCGCGGCATTCAGCGCCAGGATATTGGTCTGGAACGCAATGCCGTCGATCACGCCAATGATGTCGGCGATCTTGCGCGCCGATTCATTGATACCGCCCATGGTATCGACCACTTCGGCCACCATGTTGCCGCCCTTGACCGCGATGTCCGATGCGCTGGTTGCCAGCTCGCGCGCCTGGCTGGCGTTGTCGGCGTTTTGCTTGACGGTCGACGTCAATTCTTCCATCGACGACGCGGTCTCTTCCAGCGAGCCGGCTTGCTGTTCGGTACGCGACGACAAGTCCATATTGCCTGCGGAAATTTCAGCGGACGCGGTGGCGATGGTGTCGGTGCCGCTGCGCACGTCGCGCACGATATTGGCCAGCGCATTGTTCATGTCCTTGAGCGCGCCCAGCAATTGGGCGGTTTCATCCTTGCCCTTGACTTCGATCCGGCTGCTCAAGTCGCCTTGCGCCACGCGCTTGGCCAGCGTCACCGCATCGCCGAGCGGGATCGTGATATTGCGCGTCAACATCACGGCCAGCACGCCTGCCAGCAGCGCCGCCGTCACGCCGCCGCCAATGATGATGATGTCAGTGCGGGTGCGCTGCTGTTCGGCTTCGCGCGCGCGCTGTGCCAGCAACACCTGTTCAGTCTGGACGATCTGTCCCAGCAGGGCGCGCATGCTGTCCATCGCGGCCTTGCCCTTGTACGATTGTTCGTCGGCCACCACGGCGGCCAGCGCTTCAGGGCTGTCGCCGCCGTTGCGGCGCAGCGCCACGGCCGGATCGATGGCGACCGACAGCCATTGCTGCTGCGCCGCCGCCAGGTCTTTCAGGCGCTGCTGCTGTTGCGGATTGTCGGAAGTCAGGGACTGGAGTTTCGCCAGTTGTTCGCTGAACTGCTTTTTGCCAGCCTGCAGTGGTTCCAGCGAGGCTTCCTTGCCGGTCAGCGCATAGCCGCGCTGGCCGGTTTCGATATTGAGCAGGCTTTCCAGCACGGCCGAGGCCGTACCGAGCACCTCGTAGGTATGGACATTGATATTATTGGCTTCATTCTGTCGGTTGAAGCTGGTTTCAGCCAGGGTGACCAGGATGGCCAGCATGGCGACGATGATACCGAATGCAATATACAGGCGTACGCCTATTTTCAGGTTGGACAAATGCATAAGTTCTCCAAGGCGGCGTGACAGATAACACAACAGTAATTTGTTGCGTCCAGGACATTTCCCCGACTTTTCATCATACCCGCTACAATCAAGGAGAAAATTTCTTGTTGTCCAGAATTTATAGCTATTCGTCGTGAGATAAGGTTACATGGATCGCCTGTCGGCATTGCTGATGCGTTTTGGTTATACGGTTGAAACGTTCTACCGCGGAAGCTTCTGTGGCGGCAATCTGTTACCGGCTACGGCCGGTGTCGGTTACCTGCATCTGGTGAAGTCGGGGCAGGTGTCATTCCATCACGAAGACCGTCCGACGATGGTGGTCAACACGCCATCCCTGGTGCTGTACCCACGCCCATGCGAGCACCGCCTGGAAGCGCGCGACAATGTCGAGCTGGTGTGCGCCACCATTCTCGCCCACGGCGCACCGGACGACCTGGTAAAAACGTTGCCGCAATTGATTACGCTGCCGTTCGTGGAAATGCCGGAATTGGCGGCGACGCTGGAACTGGTGTTTGCCGAAGCCAGCCGTGATGGGTTCGGGCAGCAATTGCTGCTGGACCGCCTGTGCGATGTGCTGCTGGTGCAGTTGTTGCGCCACCTGTTGACGCGCAAGATCGTGTCGGAACAGGACTTGTTCGGCCTGACCGACAGTACGCTGTCGAAAGCCATGCTGGCCATGCAGGCGGAACCGGGCAAGCCCTGGACAGTGGAATCGCTGGCGGCGCTGTGCGGCATGTCGCGCAGTAAGTTTGCCCAGCGCTTCCACGTGGTGATCGGCGCGACCCCGGCCGACTACCTGCTGGAACAGCGCATGAATCTCGCCAAGCGGCTGTTGCTGCACGGGCGCCAGGTGCAGGACGTGGCGTCCGACGTCGGCTACAGCACCCAGCCAGCGTTCACGCGCGCGTTCCGCGCGGCCTGCCACATGACGCCGCGCGAGTGGCTTACGCGGCAGTCGATCCGCGCCGGCGGCGCGTCCACGCCGCCATCCCCATCAGGCCAGCGCCCAGCATCGCATATCCGGAAGGTTCCGGAACCGGGCTGGCTGGCGTGATGGTGGTTTGCGTGGCCGGTGTCCAGTTCCACGTAGCGTCATACCGGAAACCCCAGTTGGTTTGCAAAAATTCCCGGTATTCCACCCCGGTGGTCACGATAGTCAATTCGTTGGTGAATCCATCGAACGCGTGGTACGCGGCCTGGATGTAGGGTAAGTTGCCCGGCGTCCAGCTGAATTCCTCGAGGCAGTGCATCACCGTGCAAATGCCTTGGTAATCAATGCTGCTGGCCTTGAGCGCCTTGACTTCGTTGAGCGAGAAACTGCCGTTACCGTCCAGGTCATCGACTGTCAGGAAGACTTCCAGGGTTTTGTCGGGTTGGAACGCGTGGTCGTCCTCCGAGTAAAAACCCTTGTACACAATATCGAAACTGCGTTCTTCCGCGTGGGCGGCCGTGCAAGCCGCCAGCAGGGCAGTCACCATGATTTTTTTCAGCATAGCATCCTCAGTTTAGTTGGATAAACATGTGACAACATTATAAAAAAGCTAAGCGGACGTCAGCCTAACACGGCCGCTTCCGCGCACGATAGTTGGTTAAAAAATAATCTTTACAACCGAAGCCATCCCTGTGTTACCCACTGCACGGTGACTGTTGCTTCATGCCGCTATAGTGCTGCCGGCAATGGCGCTATTTGGCGAACGGGGCGGCAAAATGACAGCAACGCAAACCGGCTTTATTTTCGCAACCGGAATAGAGAACAGCATTCCCACCATCGAGGGCGGCAAGGTTCGCATGGATGAGATGGAGAAGTGCGGACACTACCGGCACTGGCGGCGCGACTTCGACCTGGTGCAGGAAATCGGCATCCGCTTCCTGCGCTATGGCCCGCCGCTGCACACCACGCTGATCGGTCCGGGCCGCTATGACTGGTCGTTTGCCGATGAAGTATTGCCGGAACTGCGGCGGCGCGGCATCGTGGCCATTGTTGACCTGTGCCATTTCGGCGTGCCGGACTTTATCGGCAATTTCCAGAATCCGGACTTCCCCGCGCTGTTTGCCGACTATGCCAGTGCATTTGCGCAGCGCTATCCGTGGCTGCAGCTGTACACGCCGGTCAATGAAATGTCGATCTGCGCGCTATTCTCCGCCCTGTATGGCTGGTGGAATGAACAACTGCGCACCGACCAGGCGTTCGTCACCGCGCTCAAGCACCTGGTGAAAGCCAACCTGCTGGCCATGCGCGCCATCCTGGCCGTGCGGCCCGATGCGCTGTTCATCCAGAGTGAATCGTCCGAGTATTTCCACGCCGAGACGCCGGCCGCGATCGGTCCGGCGGAAACCATGAACGCGCGCCGTTTCCTGTCGCTGGATTTGAACTATGGCCGCCGCGTGGATTCCACCATGTATGAATACCTGCTGGATAACGGCATGACCCGCGACGAGTACCACTTCTTCCTGAACAACAACCTCAAGCACCACTGCATCATGGGGAACGATTATTACCAGACCAACGAGCACCATGTCTCGGCCGATGGCGCCACCGGGCCATCCGGCGAAGTGTTTGGCTATGCCGTGATCACGCACCAGTATTACAACCGCTACCGCCTGCCCGTGATGCATACCGAAACCAACCTGTGCCAGGGGCCGGGCGGCGACGAAGCCGTGCGCTGGCTGCGCAAGGAGTGGGCCAATGTGCTGCGGGTGCGCAACAACGGCGTCCCCATCGTCGGCTTCACGTGGTACTCGCTGACGGACCAGGTGGACTGGGACACGGGCCTGCGTGAAAACAATGGCCGCGTCAACGCGCTGGGGCTGGCGGACCTGGGCCGCAACCTGCGCCCGGTGGGCCACGCCTACCGCGACCTGATCCGCGACTGGACCGCCGTGTTGCCGACACAAAGCGTGTGCCTGCAAATCCCGATGGCGCTCAGCGAGGATTATCCGGGCATCGATGCGGTCTCGCCGCAACTGGCGGCCGGTCCGGGCGTGACCACCAGCGCGCCCAAGAATACCGAATGAGGCGGCCTGACTGACGGCGGTGCGCCCCCCGCGAACCAGGCTTCGCGGGGCTGCTTATTTGCCCGCTTATTTGCCCGAGACTTCGAAGTGCACGATTTCGAGGAAATCGTAGACCTTGCCGAAATTGGCCTTGTCTTCCAGGTGCATGCTGCGGACCCCCCAGTTGCCGGGTACCGAACCAACCGGCAACGTAAGGACGGCTTCGTAGCGCTGCCAAGCTTTCGGGTCGCCTTTGAACGGTGTGGTGGAGCGGTCGAAGCCCGATTCCAGATGCTCCGGTTTGGCAGGATTGACCATGAAATAGTACGGAAAGATCTGGCCCTGCGGGTTTTGCAGGTTGAGGTACAGGTTGTTGAACCCTGCCGAATCGTCACGCGCATAGAACGCGATCTTGACGATGGTTTCGCCATTGGGCGAGGAGGGCTGGGTTGGCGTGGCCGACACCGTGATCCGGTTCAGGTCCAGCTCGGGCGCATCGCCGCTGTCGCTGTCCTGGTTGACGATCGTCACGGCGGCGGACCGCTCGCCCGTCACTGAATCGGGGAAGGTTAAATCTGACAGGTTTTCACCCGCATCATAGGTCTGCATCCTGATCAGGCCATAGCGGCCGGATTTGTAATAATTGGGCACCATGAAAATTGCCGTAGCGGTCCGCGTGGCGTTGTCATAGCTGGACGATTCGCTGTAAAGCCGGCTGTCAAAGGTGTCGATATTGGCCAACTGCGTGAACGAGCCATAGATGGTCAGCGGGTGCGGCAGGAATTTCCAGGTGACTGTGACGCGGTGTTGCAAACGCCCGTCGACCATCACTGGCGTAGCCTGGATTTTCATTGAACCTGGCTCGTACTGCGGCGCGCCAGGCGACTGTTCCGTATTGTTGATGTAGATGACGCCATTGCCCAGTTCATTGGCACCCAGGTAGCGCGTGTTGCCAACGACGTCGACGCAAGTACCTTTCGTCAATTGCCAGTACCCCCGCTCCGCATAACGGGAGAAGTTCAGGCGGGCTTCCAGCACCGTCGAATTGGCGTTGTAATCAATCTTGCCGTTGACGGGTTTAGGAACGAAGTACAGGGCTTTACGCCGCTCCCATTTGCCGGAGGGCGCCGTGAGTTCAACTAGGCATTGCCTCGCCCCCGGGAATGGATCTCCATCGTTGAACAGTTCTATACTCGCGGTGACTTCCTTGTCAGCCGTCGGCGCCCCCTGCACCTTGATGTTCAACTGCTTGACCAGGCCCGGCGCATAGTAATCGGGATTCAGGTTTTGCACGTCGAACGTCAAATCCTTGCGGATGACCGAGACAAAACGGTCGCCGAGGAAAATCCGCGTCTTCAGGTAGTTGAACTTGTCGAAGGCGCGCGATTGCAGCAGTTCCGGCGTCAGCACATAGGCTGCCACGGACTCAGCCATGTCTTCGTCGGGATTCGTGTCATGGCCATAGGCCGAGACGAATTGCGTGGTCTGCGTGGTCTTCCATTTGGAGGCATCGTTGGGGTCGCGGTACCAGCCGCCCAGCGCAATCCAGTCGTCCTTTTGTTTTTGGGAAAACACGTTGGCCCACAGGAAGTGCGTCTTTTCATGCAGGATCACCCGCTGCGGCGATACATCCTGGGTTTCCGTCAGCGCCTGGTCGGTGAATTCAATGTAGCCGGGCCCGATGTGGGCCTGCGCAATGATGCGCTTGTCGGTTGGATGCAGTTCGCCATACGCGCGGCGCACCAGGTATTTCAAGCCATCGACCTTGTGGAAGCTGGCCGGCATTTCTTCCATGGCGTTGATGAGACGCACCAGTTCTTCGGGTTTGAAGCTGGCAAACCTCTCCGCGCCTTCGCGGGTCGTGGCGCCAGTCAATTGCGTGTAGTCGCCGATGCGGGTGCTGACGCCAAAGCGCTGGCTCAGCACCATTTCCGCCGCGTCCGCATCCTTGCCGTCGTTGGTGGCGAAGCGCACCAGCGCATGGTGCAGGCGTTTGGAAAAATACCGCCCCTGCACGCCATCGAGCGTGACCAGCCGCGGCGTGGCGTAGGTGAAGGCGGCGGTCGACAGCAGTACCGCATCGCCGCCGTCCTTGCGCTCGATGCGGATGTCGCCGTCGAGGTACTGGTCCGTCAATTCCCATTTCGAGATGCGGAAGGGCGGCGTGGTGTACAGCTGGCCCTGGAAACGGGTGGGGATGGTGCCCAGCAAGGTCAGCAGGCGCGCCGCATATTCCTGGTTCCATTTCACTCCCTTGTCGCTGAGCGTGACGTTATACGACATCAGCAAGTTCGCTGCGGCGCTGTTGTTGGGCGCGGGCAGCACTTCATCGAGGTACTTGATGGTGGGCGCCGCGTTGACGTGGGCGACGCCGGTTTCCTGCGCGCCGGTCACGTTATTCCATGAAAACTGGAAGCTGTTGCCATTGGCGGCGGAAGCGAAGAACAGCAGCGGCCGGCGCGTGGCGGGGGCCGTGGTGGTCGTGGTGGTGGTCGCGGCGCCAGGGGAAGAGGCGGCGGAGGCGGCGCCCGTTGCCGCCGTGGCAGGCAGCGCGGACGTGGCCAATGCGGACGCGCTGCTTGCGGTGGCGGGCAGGGGACCGATCACCAGCGTTTGCGGCGCCGTCAGCTGGTATCCTTCGGCTTCGGCCTTGACGAACACGGTGGCATACGGCACGCCCTTGAATTCAAAGTGGCCTTTGCTGTCGGTCTGCGTTGTCATCAGCAATTTTGCCTGGTCCGCCAGGATGACGGTGGCGATCGCGCCATTCAAGCCGCGGATGTCACCGGTCACGGTCTCGTTGCCGACAGGCTGCTCCGCAACGCCCGGGGCGGCGCCGCCGAGACGGGCGCGCTGCGGCGCATCGGCGCCAGGGTCACCGCCGCCGCAGCCGCCGAGCGCCGCGGCCAGGGTGCATGCAATCATTATCCGCATCGGGAAATACGTGGCATTTTTCATCGCGCTGGCAAGCCGGAAAGGGCTGCGGAGAGTTGTCAATAAAAGGAGTATATTTGACAAATGTTTCCATGGGTAAATTTTTTTGCGCGACTGTGTTTTTTGCCAACGGTACACCGTCCGGGCTGGCTGCCGGCTCCCGCGGCGCCCGGCTTCTTATACAATGTGGCCGATTGCAGGGCTGAAAAGTCTTACCCAACGCTATCGGAACCTGTCCACCGGGAGGCCCCTTGACTATTGCGACACCGCTGCCCGCTTGCGGCATCCGGGCCTGCCTGAGGCATGGGCTGCGGCTGTCGTTGTTGGCGGCTTGCCTGGCTGTCGTGGGTCAGGCCGGCGTCCGCGCCCAGGCGTTGCCCGAACCGCAATTCGTGCAGACGCTGACCAACAACAGCATCATGGATGGCGTGGTGACAGCGGTGGCGCAGGATGCCCAGGGTTATATCTGGGCGGGCGGGGCCACCGGCCTGGCCCGTTATGACGGCTACCAGTTCGTCCGGTTTCCGTTGCAGGCACACCCCGGCGACGCGGAGGTGATCAGTTCGGTCAGCGCCATCGCGCCCATGCGCGACGGGCGGCTGCTGGTGGGGCTGGGGGCGTCCGGGCTGGTGATGCTGGACCCGCGCACCGGCCGTTCCGTGTTCTACCGCCACGATCCCGACAATGCGCAATCGCTGGCCAGTGGCTTTGTGCGCGCGGTCGTTTCCGACGGCGCCGACGGCTACTGGGTCGGGACGCTTGGGGGCGGGCTCGATCACTTCAATCCGGCCACGGGAACATTCGTGCACAGCCGGGCCGCCGATGGCGGTGTGCCTAGCGACCAGGTTGGCGCCTTGCTGATCGACCGCCGCGGCGATTTGTGGATGGGCGGGACCGCCGGCCTGGTGCGCAGGGCGCGCTCGGGCGGCGGCTACCAGCGGGTCTTGCGCGATCCCGGCGATGAAGCGCGGCTGGCGCGCCAGAACGTTTCCGCATTGCTGGAAGACCATGCCGGCCGCTTGTGGGTGGGCACCACCAGTGGCGCGCTGTTGATGGTGGAACCGAAGTCGGGACGGGCGGTCTGGCTGACCGGTGAGGGCAGCATCGCGGACGGTTCGGTCAACACGCTGGTGGAAACCGACGGCAACCAGGTGTGGGTTGGGCGGTTCAGCGGGGTCGAAATGCGCGCGGCCGACAGCGGCGCGCTGCGGCAGCGGATACGGCACGTTGCCGGGCGCATCGGCACACTGGCTGCGCCGATCGTGGGCAACATCGTCCGCGACCGTTCGGGCGTCCTGTTTTTCGGCATGTATGGCGGCGGCGTGCAGCGCTACGTGCCGCCGCTGCCCGGCATCGTCGTGCACCGGCTGGCGCTGCGCAATCCGTCGGACGGCATGTTTGTCCGCAGCATTGCGGAAATGCGCAATGGCGAAATCTGGCTGGGGCGCGGCGAACAGGGCATTGCCGTGGTGGACCAGGGCATGCGGACGATTGCCGAGTTCAGCCTGTCGGAGCTGCCTGGCTGGAGCACGTCGCAGCCCTTGTCCGTGAACGCGCTGGCGCAGCGGCGTGATGGACATGTGTGGGCCGGCACCAATAACGGCGTGTATGAATTCGATGAAGACCGCCATTTCCTGCGCCGTTATGACATGGGGGGCGTCCTGGCCCGTTGCATGCGGGCGGATCCGGATGGCACGTTATGGGTGGGCACCAACAATGGACTGTTACGCCTGGCGCCGGGAGCGACCGAACTGGCGCCTGTGCAGCAGGCGCAAGGCGGCCCTTTGCGCGGCAATGTCGACGCGCTGGCGCTCGACCCGGCCGGACGCCTGTGGGTGGGCAACGCGGCCGGCGTGTTCTGGATCGACCGCGCCACCGGCGCGGCGCACAAACTGGCGGCGGCGCCGCTCGCGGCCGATGGCGACTATGCGGTCAAAGGCGTGCTGGCCGACGCGGACGGCCTCTGGATCGACAGCGACGGCGGACGCTACCGGATAGACCGGATCGAGGGCGCGCGGGCGCGCTATACGCTGGTCATCGACAGCAAGGGGCCGGCCGGCCATGCGATCGGCGCCAATTTGCTGCGCGACCGGCTCGGCCGGGTCTGGACCCACCGGGGCATGCACGACCCGGCCACCGGACACTATGAAGAATTCACCACCGCCGACGGCGTCGACATGGGCACCGGCTGGTTCCGCGCCTATACGCAACTGCGTGACGGGCGCATGCTGTTTGGCGGCTCTTCCGGGCTATTGCAGGTGGAGCCGGACCAATTCAAGCCATGGGCGTACCGCCCACCGGTGGTGTTGACTGCCCTGTCGGCCAATGGCCAGCCGGTGGCGATTCCCGCCAGTGGCGGCATCACCATTGCGCCGCCGCGGCGCGCCTTGCGCGCCGAGTTTTCCGCGCTCGATTACAGTGCGCCGGAGCGCAACCGTTATCGCTACCGCCTGCTCGGTTATGACACGGGCTGGCGCGAGGCGGATGCGACCTTGCGCGTGGCCAGCTATGACAACCTGCCGCCCGGCGACTACACCCTGCAAGTGCAGGGCAGCAACCGGCACGGCTTGTGGAGCGACGTCATGGCGACGCTGCCCGTGACGATCTTGCCGGCCTGGTGGGAAACCTGGTGGG
Source organism: uncultured Pseudoduganella sp. (assembly GCA_966211685.1). GTDB lineage: Bacteria > Pseudomonadota > Gammaproteobacteria > Burkholderiales > Burkholderiaceae_D > Rugamonas. The sequence goes on along the minus strand of CBIHOX010000146.1, from coordinate 3,351 downwards.
CCCGGCTCGGCATGCTGGTGCTGGGCGCCGCCGCCGTGGCGGGCCTGGTGCAGTGGCGCACCTACCGCTTGCGCCAGCGCGAGGAAGAGCTGGCGCTGCGCGTTGCGGCGCGCACCGCGGAATTGCAGGAAGTGTCGGTTGCGCTGGCGGCGAAGTCGCGCGCGCTGGAAATGGCCAGCCTGACCGATCCGCTGACCGGCTTGCACAACCGGCGCTTCCTGACCGAGTACATCGACGCCGACGTGGCGCAGTCGATCCGACGCCATGAAGACAGCCGCCGTGGCGGCGAACCGGCCGACGATGCCGACCTGGTCTTCTTCCTGATCGATATCGATCATTTCAAGCAGGTCAACGACCAGTATGGCCATGCGGCCGGGGATGCGGTACTGAGCCAGATGCCGGCCCGCCTGCGGTCCATCTTCCGCGAAAGCGATTACGTGATCCGCTGGGGCGGGGAAGAATTCCTGGTCGTCGTGCGCGGCGCCCGGCGCCAATGTGCGGCGGTCCTGGCCGAACGCGCCCGCGCGGCGGTGGCCAACGCTCCCTTCATCCTGCCGGACGGGCGCGAATTGCCAAAGACCTGTTCCATCGGTTATGCCTGCTTCCCGCTGTCCAGCCAATTCCCGCGCACACCGGACTGGCAAGCCGTGGGCGAGGTGGCCGATGCGGCCCTGTACCGTGTCAAGAACAGCGGGCGCAATGGCTGGTGCGGCGTCACGGCGGTGCATGCACCGGACCAGGACAGCTTGCGGCAGTTGCTGCGCCAGCCGCTGGCGGAATGGGCAGAAACCGGCTGGGTGACCATGCAGGATTCGCGGCACGGCGTTGAGGCGCCGGCGCCTGTCGGCTGAAGCGAAGGTCAAGGCGCCGCCGTGGCAGTGGCGGCGGCCTATCACGCGGCAGTCGGCAGTCGGCAGTTCCTGGTTTGGCGACCACGGATCTTCGCGCCACGCCCTGGCGGTGCAAGCGTGCAGGTCTCAGTCCGCCTTCCTGCGCAGCGACAATTGCGGTGGAGTTTTCAGCGATTGCGCCACCACGCAATACCGCTCCGTCAGCCGCAACAGGGTGGCCAGCTGCTCGTCCGACGCGTCGGTATCGAGCGTCAATTGCAATCGGATGTGCCGGAACCCGACCGGCGCTTCCTTCGACACGCCCAGCGTGCCACGGAAATCCAGGTCGCCCTCGGCCGCCAGCACGGCCTCGCGCAGCACGATGCCGAGCGCGGTCGCGACCGCATTGAGCGTGACGCCGGCGCAGGCCACCAGCGCTTCGAGCAGCATGTCGCCGGAACACGCCTGCAGCCCTGTGCCGCCAGTGGCCGGGTGCAGCCCGGCAATGACCGGGCCTTTCCCCGTCTCGACCTTGCAACTGATTCCATCGCCAGCCCGCCCTTCGGCATGCAAGGTAACCAGCGCGCTTTCCGGCGCCTGCTTGTAGCGTTCTTTTAACGGGGCCTGGATTTCTCGCAGTGCTTCAGCATTCATGTCTATCGTCTCCTGTTTGCTCCGCCCATGCTGGCGGTTAGGGTCAGATAGTGCGGGATGAGGCTTGCACTGGCCTTACGGTGCGGTGTGCAAGTGGCATAGCCGCAATACTGGCCAGTCTTTGACATGTTGAACGCTGGCTACTCTGAATTGTCATTCAACCGCAGTGATAGGCCTCATGCCAGTTTTGCAGCTGGTGCCTCTGGCCGTACATGCATGATCGATGGCTGGCGATTCAATCAGTAGGGAACGGGGCGGGCCAGGGCGAATGCGATCTTGCCGCTGCTGTCGGGACTCGCCGACAATATGACGCGGCGGCCAGGCCAGTTCAAGACCAGGGTGTTGCCTTGCGCAAGGGCTTGGCGCACGGTCTTCATGGCCTTGTCGTCGAACCTGATGCAGCCTTTCTCGTCTGCCTTGCCTTCGGCCGCGACCGTCAGTTCCGAGGTCACGTCGCCGAGCTTGCTTGCCTCGGCCACGGCGAACATCCGCCACTGCTGGAGTCCATAGAATTCCGGATCGCGCGGGCAGAAGCTGTCGCGCAAGGGCTTTTGTGCGAGCAGCGGAAACGCTGTGGCGTTGCGTTTCATCGTATGGATGATGTCGAGATTGTCCTGGATGCCTTGCAATGCCAGCTGGTCGGCCTCGAGCTTGCGCAGCTTGGCCAGCGCCTGCTGCAGCAGCGCGGGATCGAACGAGCGTTGCGTTTCGTTCAGCCAGTACGCTTTGACCCAATCGCGCGCCTGCGCATCCTTTAACTCGGCTGCACGCTCGTACCACGTCAGCGCCTGCGCAGCGTCCTTTGGCACGCCTTGGCCTTTCTCGTACATCGTCGCGATGCCAAATGCCGACCTGGCGAAACCCAACTGGTAGCCGCGCTCGAACCAGGTCAGGGCACCGGTGAAATTCTTGGCGTTGTAGTCGATGGCGCCGCGGTTGTGCGTGGCCCGCGGCAAGCCCAGCCGGGCGCCCGTCTCGGCCAGTTCGATCGCCCGTACGCAAGCCGGAATCGGTTCCGGCCGGGCCTTGCTGCCGGCATCGAACTGTTCGTAGTAGCGCTGCCGCTCGCATGCCGCCGTATAGACGACGATGGCTTCGTCGAGCAGTTTGTTGTCCTGCACCTTCTTCCACGCCGCTTCGAAATCCTTGCCGACGTCCATACACACTTGCAGGTCGCCCTCGTCGCCGCACATTTGCGCACGTGCGCGCCGGGCATTGTGGACTCCGGGCTCGGTCAGGCCGAGCGCGATGGCGCGTTCGAAGTGGGCCAGGGCCGAACGGGCGGAACCGCGTTCGTCGAGCAGCAACAGCCCGAGGTTGTTTTCGGCACGGGCATTGCCAAGCTCGGCCGCACGCTCATACAGGTTCGTCGCTTGGTAGGGATCGGCCTCCACTCCCTTGCCCAGGTGGTAGGCTTTTCCCAGCAAGAACAAGGCTTCCGGATCGTCGCGATCGGCCAGGGGTCTTGCCGCTTCCAGGAACTGCGGAAAGGATCCGGCATTGAAAAGTTGTTCCAGCTTGGAAGGCGATTTCTCGGCGCCATGGGCGGCCTGGTGGAGACACAGGGAAAGCAGCAAAAAGGGCAGGCGTCGCATCGGGACCTCGTCGGGTAAATGTGGACTAGCAGTATGCCTGCTTAGTTCAGATATGCAGCACCCGAGTCGCCGCCCCATGCGAGCGGCCTCGTCGTCGAGGTCGTACAGTTCCGTAAGCAGCGTTGCTATCTCGTCGAGAAATGCTTCGTATGTCGTTGCCCGTATTCACAAAAGTGGCCTGGAAAGCAAAAAGCCAACCCGAAGGTTGGCTTTTTAAGAAACTTGGTAGGCCGTGCGGGATTCGAACCTGCGACCAACGGATTAAAAGTCCG
>CBIHOX010000145.1:0-16001 GCA_966211685.1 uncultured Pseudoduganella sp. | reverse complement strand
TAAGGCTGGCGGTAATCTGGCGGTTTTTCCCGATCATGGTGTGCCATGTCTACCGCCTTGTCATCAGTTTTACTGACCGTTAGCAATCTCAGCAAATCCTACGGCGGCCGCCTGGCCGTCGACGGCGTCTCGTTCCAGGTCAAGCCCGGCCAGGTGGTCGGCTTGCTGGGGCCGAACGGCGCCGGTAAATCCACCACGGTCGGCATGATCGCCGGCCTGCTGCGCAGCGACAGCGGCAGCGTGACCCTCGACGGCAGCGTCATCACGCCCGGCAACAGCGCGGCCAAGCACAAGCTCGGCCTGGTGCCGCAAGACCTGGCGCTGTACGACGACTTGCCGGCGCTGGAAAACCTGAAATTGTTCGGCGCCCTGTATGGCATGGGCGGCGCGGCCCTGAAGCAGCGCTGCGCCGAAGTGCTGGAACAGGTGCGCTTGTCGGACCGCGCGGCCGACAAGCCCGCCACGTTTTCCGGCGGCATGAAGCGGCGCCTGAACATTGCCGCGGCGCTGTTGCACCGTCCCCGCCTGCTGATCCTCGACGAACCCACGGTGGGCGTCGACCCGCAAAGCCGCAACGCCATCTTCGATACGCTCGAAGCGCTGAAAGCGCAGGGCATGGCGCTGATCTACACCAGTCACTACATGGAAGAAGTCGAGCGGCTGGCCGACCACATCGTCATCATCGACCACGGCAAGGTGCTGGCCGACGAAAGCCCGGCCGGCCTGTACCACCGCCTGCCGTCGCAGGCGGCGCTGCGCGCGGAGCTGGCGCAGGCGCCTTCCGATGCGCTGCTGCGCGAACTGGGCGCGCAGCGTGGCGTGACCACCGTGCGCGCCAATGGCGCCACGCTCGACATCGGCCTGCACGACACGGCCGGCGCCCCGGCGGTACTGGCGTGGCTGACCGCGCATGCCGGCGCCCCGCTGCATTTCGCCACCAACCGCGCCAGCCTGGAAGACATCTTCCTGACGCTCACCGGCCGCACCCTGCGCGACTGAAAGGAACCACCATGACTGCATTGCTTGCGCTGGTGCGCAAAGATTTGATCCTGTATTTGAACGACAAGCGGGCGCTGATGATGAACCTGCTGCTGCCGGTGGTGCTGGCGGCGTTCTTCGGTTCCCTGTTTGGCGGCAGCGGCAGCGCTGAACGCAGCCGCATCGATATCGCTCTGGTGCAGGAAGACAGCAGCGCGGCCGCGCGCAAGATCGCCGACGGCTTGAAGGGCGACAGCGCGCTGCACGTGCTGGAATTGCCGATGGCCGAGGCGCAGGCCAAGGTCAAGGGCGGCAAGCTGGCGGTGGCGGTCGTGATCCCGGCCGGCTTTGGCGATGCGGCCGGCGCCGCGCTGTTCTCGGCCTCCGCCAAGCCGGAATTGCCGCTGTTTTACGATCCGTCCCAGTCGGCCGTGCTGGCCATGGTCAAGGGCATGCTGACGCAGCACGTGATGCAGGTCGTCAGCGCGGAAATGTTCGGCGGCGACACGGGCCGCCGCTTTACCGGCGACAGCCTGAAGCAGCTCGACGCCATGCCCGATTCGGCCGACAAGGCGCCGCTGCGCGAACTGTTGACCGGGTTGAAAAAGTACCAGGACAGCCAGGCGGGCAAGGGCGCCGCAGGCGGCGCGCCGGCCGCATCGGCGCCAGCCGCCACGGGCCCGCAAGGCGGCCTGTCGATGCCGTTTTCCACGCGGGACGAAGCGCTCAGCGCCGGTCCCAAATACAATGGCTATGCCCATGCGTTTGCCGGCATGAGCGTGCAATTCATCCTGTTCATGGGCGTCGATATCGGCATCGGCATCTTGCTGGCGCGCCGCACCGGCATCTGGAACCGCCTGCTGGCGGCGCCCGTCACCCTGACCACCGTGCTGCTGGCGCGCGGCTTGTCGGCCGCCGTGATTGCCAGCGGCCTGCTGGCCGCCATCTTCCTGTGCGCCATGCTGATCTTCAAGGTCGCCATCACCAGCGTGGCCGGGTTTGCCGGCGTCGGCGTGTGCTTCGCGCTGATGACGGCGGCCTTCGGCCTCTTGATCGCGGCCTGGGGCAAGACGCCGGAAGCGGCGCGCGGCATCGCGGTGTTCGCCACGCTGATCATGGTCATGCTGGGCGGCGCCTGGGTGCCGTCGTTCATGTTCCCCAGCTGGATGCAATCGCTGACATTGGCCATTCCGACCCGCTGGGCCGTCGACGGCTTCGACGCCGTCACATGGCGCGGCCTGGGCTTGCCAGGCGCGCTGCCGTCCATGGCGGCCATGCTGGCCTTTGCGGCGGCCTTTGCCGCGCTGGCGATCTGGAAACTACGCCGCGACCAGTGGAAGTGAGCTGAAACGCTGGTGGCGCCTACTTGTAGATGCCGGACGCCACCAGCACATCGTCATATTTTTCCAAATACGTGGATTTGCTCTCCACGGTTTTCTGGACCGGGTTCGGCCACTTGTAGTCGACCCAGCCCTTGCCCTTGGTATTGGCCAGTTCGATGAAGTTTTTCACCATCGGCTTGCCGTCCGCATCCTTCAAATCCAGCACGTTCTTGCCGACGATTTTCTGGTTGGCGCCATTGGCCCATTCCAGGCCCGTCATGTCGATCACGAAGATGTATAAATCGCGGTCCTTGAACTGGCCGTTCGGGTTGTTGAACTCCGCGTACGCTTTTTCCTTGCCGTTGGCCTTGAGGTAGGCAACGGCCTTCTGCACCAGCGCGACGGCTTCGTCGGCCGAGCCGCGCTCGCCGGCAAACGCCAGGGTGGAACACATGAGGGACAGGATGACCGCTTGCAGCAAGGCTTTCATGGCGACTCCTATTTGGCGGGGGAGAAGCTTTAATGTAAGCAGCCAGTGGGCAAGTGTAAAGTTGGCTTTTGGAAGTGTTGCTTTTTGGTAGGCGGGCCCATGGGCCCGCCCGGCGTCATGCCTTAGTCATGACTTAATCATGCATTACAGGTTGGGCGCCAGCCAGCGCTCCACGTCTTCCTTGCTGGCGTTGCGGCGCTGGACCATGTCTTCGACCTGGTCGCTTTCCACCTTGCCGACCACGAAGTACTTCGATTCCGGATGGGCAAAGTAAAAGCCCGACACGGCGGCGCCAGGATACATGGCGAACGATTCCGTCAATTCCATGCCGATTTCCTCGGCCTGCAAATGGTGGAACATGTCGGCCTTGACCGTGTGTTCCGGGCAGGCCGGGTAGCCCGGCGCCGGACGGATGCCCTTGTATTCTTCCTTGATCAACTGTTCGTTGCTCAAGGCTTCGTCGGCCGCATAGCCCCACAAGTCCTTGCGCACGCGCTCGTGCATGTATTCGGCAAACGCTTCGGCCAGGCGGTCGGCCAGCGCCTTCAGCATGATGGACGAGTAATCGTCGTGCGCATCTTCGAAGCGCTGTTCGTATTTCTCGATGCCCAGGCCGGCCGTCACGGCAAACATGCCGATGTAATCCTTGATGCCGGACTCCTTCGGTGCAATGAAGTCGGCCAGGCACTGGTTCGGGCGCTGCACGCCGTCGATCACCGGCTTCACGCCTTGCTGGCGCAAGCCGTAATACGTGAACGCCACCTGTTCGCGCGATTCATCGGTATAGATCTCGATGTCGTCGTCGTTGACGGAATTGGCCGGCAGCAGCGATACCACGCCATTGGCGGTCAGCCAGCGGCCATCGATGATTTTCTTCAGCAGTTGCTGGCCTTCTTCATACACCTTGGTGGCGGCTTCGCCCACGACCTCGTCGGTCAGGATGGCGGGGAAGGGGCCGGCCAGGTCCCAGGTCTGGAAGAACGGGCCCCAGTCGATGTATTGCGCCAGGGTGGCCAGGTCGACGTTCTTGAACACGCGGCGGCCGACGAATTTCGGGCGCACCGGCGCGTGTTCGCCAGTGAACGCGAGCTTGGCCTTGTTGGCGCGGGCCGCCGCCAGCGAGACCGACGGCAGCGCCTTCTTGCTGGCGTGCTGCTCGCGGATGCGCGCGTAATCGTGCTCGATTTCCTGGATATACTGTTCGCGGCTTTCCGGCGTCAGCAGCGATTGCGCCACCGAGACCGAACGCGACGCGTCCGGCACGTACACCACCGGGCCGTCATAGTTGTGCGAAATCTTCACGGCCGTGTGGGCGCGGCTGGTGGTGGCGCCGCCGATCAGCAGCGGGATCTTCATCATGCGGAAATGGTCGTCGCGCTGCATTTCGCGCGCCACGTGCGCCATTTCCTCCAGCGATGGCGTGATCAGGCCGGACAGGCCAATGATGTCGGCATTTTCCACCTTGGCGCGCGCCAGGATTTCCGAGGCGGGCACCATCACGCCCATGTTCACCACTTCGAAGTTATTGCACTGCAAGACCACCGACACGATGTTCTTGCCGATGTCGTGCACGTCGCCCTTCACGGTGGCGATCACGATCTTGCCCTTGGGTTTCGCGACGATGCCGGTGCGCGCTTCCTCGGCCTTCTTCTCTTCTTCAATGTAAGGGATCAGGTGCGCCACGGCCTGCTTCATCACGCGCGCCGATTTCACCACCTGCGGCAGGAACATCTTGCCCTGGCCGAACAGGTCGCCGACGACGTTCATGCCGTCCATCAGCGGGCCTTCGATCACCTGGATCGGGCGGCCGCCTTCGGCCGCGATCTGCTGGCGCGCTTCCTCGGTGTCCTCGACGATCCACTGCGTGATGCCGTGCACGAGCGCGTGCGACAGGCGCTTGCCGACGGGGGCGTTGCGCCATTCCAGATTCTGTTCCTGCTTCGCGCCGCCGGCCTTCAGCGTGCCGGCGAATTCGATCATGCGCTCGGTGGCGTCCGGACGGCGGTTCAGCACCACGTCTTCCACGCGCTCGCGCAGTTCCGGATCGAGGTCGTCGTACACGCCCACCATGCCCGCGTTGACGATACCCATCGTCATGCCGGCCTTGATGGCGTGGTACAGGAACACGGTGTGGATCGCTTCGCGGGCCGGGTCGTTGCCGCGGAACGAGAACGACACGTTCGACACGCCGCCCGACACCTTCGCGTACGGCAGGTGCTCGCGGATCCAGCGCGTGGCGTTGATGAAGTCGACGGCGTAGTTGTCGTGCTCCTCGATGCCGGTGGCGATCGCGAAGATGTTCGGGTCGAAGATGATGTCTTCCGGCGGGAAGCCGACCTTCTGCACGAGGGTGTCGTAGGCGCGCTTGCAGATCTCGATCTTGCGCTCGAACGTGTCGGCCTGGCCCTTTTCGTCGAAGGCCATCACGATCACGGCGGCGCCGTAGCGGCGGCACAAACGGGCCTGGCGCAGGAATTCCTCTTCGCCTTCCTTCATCGAGATCGAGTTGACGATGGCCTTGCCCTGCACGCATTTCAGGCCGGCCTCGATCACGGACCACTTCGACGAGTCGATCATGATCGGCACGCGCGAGATGTCCGGTTCGGATGCGATCAGGTTCAGGAAGCGCGTCATCGCGGCCTGCGAATCGAGCATCGCCTCGTCCATGTTGATGTCGATGACCTGGGCGCCGTTTTCCACTTGCTGGCGCGCCACCGACAACGCTTCGTCGTACTGCTCGTTGAGGATCATGCGCGCGAAGGCCTTGGAACCGGTCACATTGGTGCGCTCGCCCACGTTGACGAACAGCGAATCGTCATCGATGGTAAACGGCTCCAGGCCGGACAGGCGCTGCGCGATCTTGACTTCGGGGACCTTGCGCGGCGGCGCATCGGCCAGCAGTTCGGCAATGGCCTTGATGTGTTCCGGCGTGGTGCCGCAGCAGCCGCCGGCCACGTTGATGAAGCCCGCATCGGCGAATTCGCGCAACAGGGCCGAGGTATCGGCCGGCAATTCATCGAAGCCGGTATCGCTCATCGGGTTGGGCAGGCCGGCGTTCGGGTAGATGCAGATAAACGTATCGGCGATCTGCGACAGTTCTTCCGCATAAGGACGCATCAGCGCCGCGCCCAGCGCGCAATTCAAGCCGATGGTCAGCGGGCGCGCATGGCGCACGGAATTCCAGAACGCCGACACGGTCTGGCCGGACAGGATGCGGCCCGACGCGTCGGTCACGGTGCCGGAAATCATCAGCGGCAGGCGCTCGATTTCCGGACGCTCGTCGAAGTACTGGTCGATCGCGAACAGCGCGGCCTTGCAGTTCAGGGTATCGAAAATGGTTTCCACCAGCAGCACGTCGACGCCGCCGTCGACCAGGCCGCGCACCTGTTCATAGTACGATTCGACCAGCTGGTCGAACGTGATGTTGCGGGCCGCCGGGTCATTGACGTCGGGCGAAATCGAAGCGGTCTTCGGGGTCGGGCCCAGCGCGCCGCACACGAAGCGCGGCTTGTCCGGCGTGCTGTACTTGGCGGTGGCGGCCTTGGCCAGCTTGGCTGCTTCCACGTTCATTTCATAGGCCAGGTGGGCCATGTGGTAGTCTTCCTGCGCAATCGATGTGGCGCCAAACGTGTTGGTCTCGATCATGTCGGCGCCGCCGGCCAGGTAGCGCTCGTGGATTTCCTGGATCACCTGGGGCTGCGTCAGGGTCAGCAATTCATTGTTACCCTTGACGAACAGTTCACGCGCACCGCTGCCTTCGGGCGCCTTGAAGTCCACGAAACGGCCGTTCGGGCCGCCACGGTAGGCCAGCTCATCGAGCTTGTATTGCTGGATGATGGTGCCCATGGCGCCATCCAGGAACATGATGCGGCGCGCGAGGATGTCGCGCAATTGCGCTTCGGTTTTGGAGACGTTGGGCGGGACTTTATTCGTCATTTCAGGCTTTCCAGGCTTTTTTGAACTGTGGTGCGGGGATTTACTACCGGGTCAGAGATTATAAATCAAGCGTGTCGATCAAGCCCGAAGCCGTTGCGATACCCGATATCAAGGCGTTGCCGTAAAATGTTCCACCATGAAAATCACCGTCATCATCTCCGCGCACAAGAAGCGCCGGGAAATGGAATTCGTGCTGGCCGGCTACGCGGCGCAGCGCCGCCCGGCCGATGAAATCATCGTGTCGCAGGATGGACAATTCCCTGAAATCGCCGAAGCCATCGCCAACAGCGCCCACCTCGGCTTGCCATTAATGCACTTGACGCAGGAACATCGGGGCTTCGGCAAATGCCGCGCGCTGAACCAGGCCATCTTGCAAGCCTCGGGCGACATCCTGCTGTTCACCGATGGCGATTGCGTGCCGCGCGACGACTTCGTCGGCACTTACGTGAAACTGATGCGCCCGGGGATCTTCCTGGCCGGCGGCAGCCACGTCAGCGTGCCGGAACACTTCCACCAGCAGCATGACCTGCTTCCGCTCATCGCCAGCCAGCGCTTGTTTGATTACGAGTTCCTGGCCGGCATCGACGGCTTTTCCAAGAACCGCAACCGCCTGCTGCGCAACCCGCGCCTGCAGCGCTTCTACGATTTCCTGTCACCGCGCAACGCGTTTTCCGGCGCCAATTCCTGCGCCTGGCGCGCCGACGTGCTGAAAGTCGGCGGCTTCGATGAAAGCATGGCGTACGGCGGCGAAGACTTGAACATGGGCCTGCGCCTGAACAATATCGGCGTCAAGGGCGTGCGCGCCCGCCATTCCATTGTCAGCCTGCACCTGGACCATGGGCGCGGCTATTACGATGCGGAGCTGCACCAGGCCAATAAAAACTGGAACCAGCAGGTACGCAGCAAGGGGCATGTGTATCCGCGCGTGTCCCCGATCCGGCAAATGGGGGAGCATGGGAACCGGCATCAGTAGTGTTAATTAGATGGGCATCTTTCCACGGCAATAGTCCACTTTAGAGGGCGCAGCAATCGGCACCCGGGACGTCCCCTTCGGGATTCAGGAAGACATGTGCAAGGAAGCGCTACACCGTGCGTTGATCCTGTTCGGACTCCGCATACGGTATAGCGCCTGGTTACCTGATGGGAAGGCTGGTGCCAGCCGTGGCCTTACTGGCCGCCATACTGCAGCTCAAACGGAATACGCACCGGCCGCGGTTTTTCCTCCCCTGGCACGACGTATTCGAGTTTCAGCGCAGCGCCGCCGCCTTTCTGGAAGTATTCCAGCCGAACAGGGTAGTAGCCCTTCTGCAATGGCACCATGTACGTTTTCGGATGGTTGTCGCCATGCAAGCCGTCATGATCAATCAGCAGGGTATTGCCCACCGATAGTTTGGAACCGTCATCCGAATCCAGGATGAAAACGTAATAGCCTTCCTTCTGAATCTCGATTAACCCTTCCATCAGCAGCGCAAAGTTGTTTTTGCGTGGCAGCTTGTTGATGTCGAAGTCCTGGCTGGCGGTGCCGGTTTGAACCGGCTTTAATTTGCCGAAGTCCGGCAAGGCGTCCCATTCGCCTTCATAGTAGGCGTAACGCAACCCGCCCGGCTTTGCGCTGTCGGGCTTTTTCACCGGGGTCAACGCGTTGCCGAGTTTGAATTCGCCTGTGGTGGGCTTGTTGTAGCGGTCATTGCGGCTGACCGATAAGGCTGTGATTTTGGCACCATTTGTCAGCACATTCTCCAGTTGCATTTTCGCTGCCGATGCCGTGGGCACACTGCCATCGGTCGTGTAATGCACGTTTTGCGCCTGGCCGAAATGGTAAACCGTGTAAGGCTTGTCCTTTAGGACGATGCCGTTCATTGGATGGAATTCGATGCGCTGGGTGGAATAGCCGTCGTAGAAGAACTTCAACGCGTCATACACGCTTTTCAGGCGGATCGATCCATGATGCTCATCCGGGTAGCTGGCGATTTTCCATGCCAGGTCCTTGGGCGCCTTGTTGCGCAAGATCGCCTCGATCGGGGTGATGCCCATCTGCTGCAAGCCTTCCGCGTCGCGCCCGGTGATGTACAGCGATTTGCGCGACAGCGCCCCGGTGCTTAACTTTTGTTCGGCGAGTTTGCCCAGGTAATGGTTATCCCACCAAAAGCTTGGGTCGACTGCCAGGTAAGCGTCAAACAGTTGCGGCTCCGTCAACAGCGCGTACATCGACAGGACGCCGCCAAACGAGTGGCCGTATAAAACGTTGCTGCCGCTGGCCGGGTAGGTTTTATTGATGTGGGGGATCAGCTCATGCTTGAAGAAAGCCAGGAACTTGTCGGCGCCGCCCGAGGCCGGGAATTGGCTCATGCGCGTGGGTAAAAAGTCGCGTTCGCGGCTGGTATTGTGCACGGCCACCATGATCACGGCGGGAACCAGCTCATTACCCTGCGCAAATTGCTGGACGTCGGCGGCCGGCTTGAAATTCCATTCGCCATCGAGCACATATACCACGTCGTATTTTTCTTCCGTCCCGGGTTTGTATTTTTCGGGCAACAGCACCTCGATGGTGCGCTCTTCCTTCAGGATGTCCGAATGCAGCGTTTCGCGCTTCGGCAGGTTTTCCGCGCTGGCATTGGCCAGCAAGGCCCATAACGGGAGGAGGAACAGTGCAAAACGGAAGAATGGGAACTTTTTCATCACGTGGGAAGGTGCAGGCTGCGAGGAAAGGGGACTTGTCATTATGCCAGTGCCAACAAATACGAATCCGGGCAAGCCAACGGCTGATGAAAAACATAACGGCGGTTGGCGGATTTCATAGCGCCTCTTTATTTGTTCGAAAAAAGCACAAATCATGTGAATCAATGGCTATGGCGTGCGATCAAATCACTAATTAAGATGGCCCCATCGCAACCAAGGAGCCCATCATGACGCACACCATCCGCCAGATTGCCGGCATCGCCCCGGTGTCCCAATTCGATCCGCAAGCCACCGCGCTGGTGTTGATCGATTTCCAGAACGAATACTTCGACGGAGACCGTCCCGGCAAATTGCCGCTGCCGGACGGCATGCCGGCTGCCCGCAATGCCGCGCGGCTGGTGGCCTGGGCCGACCGGCTCGGCATGCCGGTATTCCATGTGCAGCACGTGGGCGCGGCCCATGGCGCGCTGTTTGCCGCCGGCAGCCACGCGGCGCAAATCCATCCGTTGCTGGCGCCGTCGCCGCGGCACCGGATCGTCACCAAGGACCGGGTGGCCAGCTTTGCCGGCACGGATCTGCACGCGCAATTGCAGGCGCTGGGGATCACGACTTTGGTGGTGGCTGGCTTGATGACGCACATGTGCGTCTCGACCGCGGTGCGCGAAGCGCGCAGCTTTGGTGCCGCCAGCTACCGGGTGGTGGTGGCGGCCGATGCGTGCGCCACGCGCGATATCGCGGACTGGAATGGCGGCGTGGTCGGCCACGCGGAGCTGCACCGCGCCAACCTGCTGGCCCTGCACGACAACTTTGCCGACGTCCACAACACGGGCGCCATCCTCGAACTGCCGGTCACGGCTTGACTTATCAGGAGCCCTCAGCCGCCGCAGCAGGCCTGTACTGAACCTGAGCAGGAACCCGATCCTGTCCGCCGGACCCGGTCAGTCCCAGCGCCGCTCGCGGTAGACTTGCGCCGCATAATCCACGAACGCCCGCACCTTCGGCGACAAATGCCGGTTGTGCGGGTACAGCGCATAGAGTTCGCGCGGTTTCAATTCGTAGGCCGGCAACAGCTTCACCAGCCGGCCCGCCTTCAAATCCTCATGCACGATGAAGGACGCCGTGGTGGCGATGCCCAGGCCGCGCAGCGCCGCCGTGCGCAGCGCGATGCCGGTGTTGGCTTGCAGGGTGCCGCGCACGGCGATGGTTTGCGCGACGCCGTCCGCGCCAGTGAAGGTCCAGTCCTGCGGGCGCAGCACCTGGGTGTACGTCATGCAGTTATGGTCCAGCAAATCCTGCGGGGATTGCGGTACGCCATGGCGCGCCAGGTAATCGGGACTGGCCACCAGCAGCACGTCGCTGGTGGCCAGGCGCCGGGCGATCAGCGTGGAATCGGGCATTCCGCGCGTCAGGCGCAGCGCCACGTCAAAGCCGTCTTCGATCAGGTCGACGACGCGGTCGTTGCAGACCAGGTCGACCTGCAAGGCCGGGTAGCGGGCGAGGAAATCCGGCAGCCACTCGGCCAGCTCCAGCGTACCGAACGCCATCGGCGCATTGATGCGCAAGGTGCCGGCAGGGCGGGCCTGGTGGTCGCCGACCGCGCGGTCCGCTTCATCGAGCGCATCGAGGATTTGCTTGCACGCTTCGTAATACTGCTTGCCGGCTTCGGTCAGCGCGAAGCGGCGCGTGGTGCGGTTGAGTAATTGCGCGCCCAGTTTGGCTTCGAGCTGGGAGATCTGGCGCGACACCGCGGTATGGGACAAATTCAGCGCTTCCGCAGCCGCGGTAAAGCTGCCCAGTTCCACCACCTTGCGCAGCGCGCGCAAGGCAGCCAGCTGGTCCATCCGGATCGCGTCGTTCAACGGGCGCTCAGCGGTGGTTCACGCGAGGCCAGGCTGCCTCGGTTGCCTCGGTTGCTTTAGCGCCGCTCATTCGAAGCGCAAGCCTTCGAGCGGGAAGCCCTTGATGAATTCCGACGCCGGCAAGCGCTTGCCGCCGGGTTTCTGCAATTCCGTCAGGCGCAGCGCGCCCTCGCCACACGCCACCACGATGCCATGCTGCGCATCGGCCGCCAGCACCTGGCCGGGAGCGGCCGAGCTGCCGGCGTCCAGCACCTCGGCATTCCACAGCTTGATGGTGACGCCATTGACGGAGCCATGCGCGCCGGGGAAGGGATTGAAGGCGCGGATCTTGCGGCCGATTTCCTTTGCGGACGCGGTGAAATCCAGCGTGGCTTCATCCTTGCTGATCTTGGCCGCATACGTGACGCCGGCTTCCGGCTGCGGCACGGCTTCCACGACGCCTTGCTCCATCTTGCGCAATACCTTGACGCACATGGCCGCGCCCATGGCGGCCAGCTTGTCGTGCAGGGTGGCGGTGGTGTCGTGCGGGCCGATCGGCAGGCGCTCGATCAGCAGCATCGGGCCGGTGTCCAGGCCTTCTTCCATTTGCATGATGGTCACGCCGGTTTCCGCATCGCCGGCCTCGATGGCGCGGTGGATCGGCGCGGCGCCGCGCCAGCGCGGCAGCAGCGAACCGTGGATATTGATGCAGGGCTTGATGTCGAGCGTGCTGCGCGGCAGGATCAGGCCATAGGCGGCCACCACCATCGCATCGTAATCGGTGGCCAGCAGGCGTGCGTGCGCTTCGCTGGCTTCGGCCGCGCGTTGCGGGTCCTTGCTGTCCATGCGCAGCGACAGCGGCTGCGCCACTGGAATGCCATGCGCCACCGCGTACTGCTTGACGGCGGACGGCTGCAAATGCATGCCGCGCCCGGCCGGGCGGTCGGGCTGGGTCAGCACCAGGGGGATCTCGAAACCTGCCTCATGCAGGGCTTGCAGGGCGACTGCCGCGAATTCAGGGGTGCCGGCGAAGACGATTTTCATGCTTGTTTCCTCTATGGTGACGGACGCACGGCAAGGCCGGGCATGCCGGCCCGGCCATGGGAAAGGCCGGGATCAGCGGCGGCGCTGGGCGCGGGCAGCCTGGTCGCGCGCGATTTCGCGCTCTTCCTTGATCATTTTGGTCTTGATGCGGTTGCGCTTCAAGGGCGACAGGTATTCCACGAACACCTTGCCCATCAAATGATCCATTTCATGCTGGATGCACACGGCCAGCAAGCCATCGGCTTCGACTTCAAAGGTCTCGCCCTTGACGTCTTGCGCGCGTACCTTGACGCGGGCCGGGCGCTCGACGCCATCATATACGCCGGGCACCGACAGGCAGCCTTCATCGTAGACTTGCTTTTCTTCACTGGCCCAGATGATTTCCGGGTTGATGTACGCCTTCAGGCCGGACTTGTCTTCGCTGACGTCGACGATCATCAGTCGCTCATGCACGTCCACCTGCGTGGCCGCCAGGCCGACGCCGGGCGCGTCGTACATGGTCTCAGCCATGTCTTCGACCAGCTTGGCCAGGCGGGCGTCAAATACGGTAACGGGCTTGGCAACTTTGTGCAGGCGCGGATCGGGATAGCGGAGGATATTCAGTTTGGACATGCGGGTGTCAGAGACTTAAAAATACAACAAGGCTGCGCAGCAACGCCGCGCTTGCGCGGTGTGCCTGTTCTTGTTGGTTCAGGGTATTATGGGCGGAAATATGATTCACTGCGGCAAGCCTTTGGCGGGAAAGGCCTCTATCAATGAAAAATTTTAGCACAGTCGGCGTACGCCTGACGATTGCGTGCCTGATTTCCGGCGCGGCAGCTTTCAATGCGCAAGCCATGCAGTGCGATTTCCGCCCCAATGCGCCGGACCAGCATGTCGTGGTCAAAGGCGACACCCTGTGGGACATTTCCGGCCGCTTCCTCGACAAGCCCTGGTGTTGGCCGCAAGTGTGGGGCATGAACAAGGACGACATCAAGAATCCGCACTGGATTTATCCGGGCCAGATTGTCTACCTGGACCGCGCCGCGGGCCGGTTGCGCCTCGGCAATCCGGTCGGCGCGGCTGGCGCCGGCGGGGCCGGCGATCCGGCGAACTTGCGGCTGCAGCCGCAATTGCGCATGGAAGGGCTCGGTAAAGATGCCGTGAAATCCATTCCCAACGGCGTGATCGAACCGTTCCTGTCACAGCCGCTGATCATTGAAAACGATGAACTGGCCAATGCGCCGCGCATCATTGCCGCGCAAGAGGGACACGTTTTCCTCGGCAAGGATGAAAAGGCCTATGTGCGCGGCGACTTGAAGGATGGCACCTCGTTCCAGGTCTTCCGTCCCGGCAAACCGCTGAAAGACCCGGTCACGAAAGCCGTGATCGGCCAGGAAGCGTTTTATTTGGGCACGCTGAAACTCGTCACGCCGGCCGCGCCCGGTTCGGACGTGCACACGTTCGTGGTGGCGACCGCCAAGGAAGAAATGGGCAAGGGCGACTTGCTGATGCAAATGCCACCCACGCCGATGAACCATTTCGTGCCGCACCCGCCGGAAACCCGCGTCGACGCGGCCGTGGTGGCGATTTATGGCGGCGTCACCCATGCAGGGCAGAACCAGGTGGTCTCCGTCAACCGGGGCAAGGTTGACGGACTCGATGTCGGTTCCGTGCTGCAGCTGTACCATCGGGGGAAGACGGTCACCGATCCTGGCGCCAGCAAAGGCTGGCACAACCTCGGCAATCCGCAAGTCAAGCTGCCGGATGAATTGGTGGGCAGCTTGTTTATCTTCCGCGTGTTCAAGCATATTTCGTATGGCTTGATCATGCAGGTGACTGAACCTGTCGAGGTGGGCGACGTCGCCAAATCGCCGGAGTAACCATCGCCGTGCAAGCCACGGAATTCCCTGTCGATGCCATCCCCGGCGGCCAGCGCGACGCGGCCGCCTGGCTGCGGCTGGCGGAAACACCGCATGTGGGACCGGTGGCCGCCAAGGCGCTGCTGGACAGGCAGCCCGACCCCGCCAGGATCTTCACCACCGAACCGGGCACACTGGCGCAATGGCTGGCCGAGGCGCCGGCAGGCTGCCACGTGAACGCCGCGCTGCAAGCGCTGCTGCATCCGGACCGCGCTTTCCTGGACCAGCTGGCGCGCCGGCTCGACGCCGCGCAAGCGTGGGCCGCGCATCCGGGGCGCAGCCTGCTCGTGTATGGCGATGACGATTATCCGCCGCTGTTAAAGCACATTCCCGATCCGCCCGTGCTGCTATATATAGAGGGCGACCGTGCGCTGTTGCGCCGGCCGGCGGTGGGTGTCGTGGGCGCGCGCAACGCCAGTGCACAAGGCGTGGCCCATGCGGAGCAGTTTGCGCGCGGCCTGTCCCAGGCAGGCGTGACGGTGGTGTCCGGGCTGGCGCTCGGCATCGATGCGGCCGCGCACCGGGGCGGGCTGGCGGGGCCGGGCTCGACCGTGGCGGTGATCGGCGCCGGCATCGACCTGGCTTACCCGCGGCGCAATCTGGCGTTGATGCAGCGGATTGCGCAACATGGTTGCATCGCCAGCGAATATCCGTTGGGCACGCCGCCGCGGCCCGAACACTTCCCCAAACGTAACCGCATCCTCAGCGGCCTGTCGCTTGGTGTCCTGGTGGTGGAAGCGGCGGAACAATCGGGTTCGCTGATTACGGCCAGGCTGGCGGCCGAGCAGGGCCGCGACGTGATGGCGATCCCCGGCTCGATCCACGCGCCGCTGGCCCACGGCTGCCACCACCTGGTGCGCAAGGGCGCCATCCTGGTGGAATCGGTGGCCCACGTGCTTGAAGTCGTGCAGCCCGGCACGCCTTGCGATGAGGGCGGCGGCAAGGCGCAACACGCCGCCGCCGTGCGTGGCGAGCTGGCCGAATTGCTGGTCGCGCTGGGCCATGATCCGGCGCCGGCCGAGGTGCTGGCGCACCGCGCAGGCTTGCCGTTACCGGCCACGCAGGGCCATTTATTGGCGCTGGAACTCGCTGGATTGATCGAGAGATTGCCGGGTGGAATCTATCAGAGGTTGCAAAACTGAGGCCTTCGCTATTAAAGTGCGGGACTTGTGTTTCGCCGATCTTAACTGTTAGAGTAGCGCCATGTTCGACATCCTGGTTTATCTCTATGAGACTTATTACCGTCCCGACGCGTGCCCTGAGCCGGCCGCGCTGGCGCGGAAACTGTCGGCTGTCGGGTTCGACGACATGGAGATTTCCGAAGCGCTGGACTGGCTGACGGACTTGAATGCAATGGCCGGCGCCGAGCAGGCGTCGACGGCAGCTTCCACGGGCATCCGCTATTATGTGGAAGAAGAAAGGGATGCGTTGGGCACCCAGGCGATCGGCTTCATCCAGTTTTTGGAAAGCGCGCAAGTGCTGTCGCCATTGCAGCGTGAAATCGTCATTGAACGGGCGCTGGCCTTGAATGAAATCCCTGTGTCGCTGGGCAAGCTGAAAATCATTGTCCTGCTGGTGTTGTGGAGCCAGGGCAAGGAGCCGGATGCGCTGATGTTCGACGACCTGTTCGGTTCGGATGAAGACCAGTTGCCGCGCCTGTTGCACTGACACGCATACCCAAGCTTGCCACCCTGCCTGCGCACGCAGCAAGCGTGCAGTGCCGCCACTATAAAAAAAGAGAATTCAACACTATGAGCAAAACCCTCATCATCGCCGAGAAGCCTTCTGTCGCGAACGACATCGCGAAGTCGCT
>CBIHOX010000144.1:0-16221 GCA_966211685.1 uncultured Pseudoduganella sp. | reverse complement strand
ATTCCACGCCGGTGCACAGGTTAAACGCCAGCATGCCGATGAAGTGCATGGCCCATACGCCGCTGCCCAGCGCCAGGCTGCCCGTTGCCAGGGCCGCGCGGCGCAGGTTGGGCGTGGACGCCGACGCAGCCTGGCCGGCCATCTGCAAGCCCATCCACGATGAAAAACTCGCCACCACCACCGACAGCACGACCAGCCAGGGATCATAGATCCCGTAGGTCAGCAGCGATGGGTCGGAGGGTGGGGAAAACAGTTGCGAGAGGGAAGGCGGAAGCGAGGCGTGGATCGTGCTCATGGTGGCACCGTAAAAGACAAAACCCGGCGCATGCCGGGCTAAGGCCGCTTCAAAAAGCCCCCAGCGTTGTTGCAGCACCTTGCCGTGCCGGTGCACTGTCTGCGGCGCTGCGCCTGGCTGGGGTCATTTTGAACCAACCTTTAATGAAAACTCATTCCGCCAACAATTTTTCTATATCATCCGTCAACTCTTCCGGCTTGGTGGTGGGCGCATAGCGCTTGTACACCGTGCCATCCTTGCGGACCAGGAACTTGGTGAAGTTCCATTTGATGCCTTCCGTGCCCAGCAGGCCGGGCGATTCTTTTTTCAAATGCTTGTACAGCGGGTGCGCACTGTCGCCGTTGACGTCGATCTTGGCGAACATGGGGAAGCTGACGCCATAGTTCTTTTGGCAAAACGCGCCGATTTCCGCTTCGGCGCCCGGCTCCTGCGCGCCGAACTGGTTGCACGGGAAGCCCAGCACTTCCACGCCCTTGTCCTTGAATTGCCGGTAGACCGCTTCCAGGCCTTCGTATTGCGGCGTGAAGCCGCATTTGCTGGCCGTGTTCACGATCAGCAGCACCTTGCCTTTGTATTGCGACAGGTCGACGTTCTTGCCGGCCAGCGAGTCGGCGTTGAAATCAAAGACGGTGGTCATTTTTTTCCTTGGACTTGATAGATGGGTGCCCGGCCGCAAGGCCCGGCACCTGTAATGTTTTAAACAATATTGAGGTGTTCGGTGCCGGCCGACATGTCGCGGTTTTTCGCGGCCTTGCTTTCCAGCTTGATCTGCAGCCGCAAGTCGTTGACCGAATCGGCGTTGCGCAGCGCGTCTTCATACGTGATCATGTCGGCCTCGTACAGGTCGAACAGCGACTGGTCGAACGTCTGCATGCCCAGTTCGCGCGATTTCTTCATCAATTCCTTGATCTCATGCACCTGGCCCTTGAAGATCAGGTCCGAGATCAGCGGCGAATTGAGCATGATTTCAATCGCCACGGCGCGGCCCTTGGCTTCCTTGCGGGGAATCAGGCGCTGCGAAATCATGCCCTTCAGGTTCAGCGACAGGTCCATCAGCAATTGCTGGCGGCGCTCCTCGGGGAAGAAGTTGATGATGCGGTCGAGCGCCTGGTTGGCGCTGTTGGCGTGCAGGGTGGCCAGGCACAGGTGGCCGGTTTCCGCGAAGGCGATGGCGTGGTCCATGGTTTGCCTGTCGCGGATTTCCCCGATCTGTATCACGTCCGGCGCCTGGCGCAGCGTGTTCTTCAGCGCGATTTCCCAGTCTTCGGTATCGACCCCGACTTCGCGCTGCGTGACCACGCAATTGCCGTGCGGGTGCACGAATTCCACCGGGTCTTCGATGGTGATGATGTGGCCATAGCTGTTCTGGTTGCGGTAGCCCAGCATGGCGGCCAGGGTGGTGGACTTGCCGGAACCGGTGGCGCCCACCATGATCACCAGGCCGCGTTTGGACATGATGACTTCCTTGAGCACTTCGGGCAGGCCCAGTTCCTCGAGTTTCGGGATCGACGAATTGATGGTCCGCAGCACCATGCCGACCGAGCCCATTTGCACGAAGGCCGACACGCGGAAGCGTCCCAGGTCGCCGGGGCTGATCGCGAAGTTGGCTTCCTTCGTCATTTCAAAGCCGGCCGCCTGCTTGTCGTTCATGATCGAGCGCGCCAGGTCGGCCGTGTGCGCCGGCGTCAATGGCTGCGCCGAGACCGGCGTCATCTTGCCATCGATTTTCATGGCGGGCGGGAAGCCGGCCGTGATGAACAAGTCCGAGCCTTTCTTGCTGAGCATCAGGCGCAGCAGGTCGAACATGAATTTGGATGCCTGGTCGCGTTCCATGACGGTGTCCTCAGCCCGGGAAGTTTTCCGGGATCTTGGCGGCCGAGCGCGCCGCCGCCGACGAAATCACGTTGCGCCGCACCAGGTCCGTCAAGTTCTGGTCCAGGGTCTGCATGCCGACATTGCTGCCGGTCTGGATCGCCGAATACATTTGCGCGATCTTGGCTTCGCGGATCAGGTTGCGGATGGCCGGCGTGCCGACCATGATTTCATGCGCCGCCACGCGGCCGCTGCCATCCTTGGTCTTGAGCAGCGTTTGCGAAATCACGGCTTGCAGCGATTCGGACAGCATCGCGCGCACCATTTCCTTTTCCTCGGCCGGGAAGACGTCGATGATACGGTCGATGGTCTTGGCGGCCGACGAGGTGTGCAGCGTGCCGAACACGAGGTGGCCGGTTTCCGCCGCCGACAGGGCCAGGCGGATGGTTTCCAGGTCGCGCAATTCGCCGACCAGGATCGCGTCCGGGTCTTCCCGCAGCGCCGAGCGCAAGGCGTTATTGAATGACAAGGTATGCGGACCGACTTCGCGCTGGTTGATCAGGCACTTCTTGGAATCGTGCACGAATTCGATCGGATCCTCGATCGTCAGGATGTGGCCGTACTCGTTTTCATTGAGGTGGTTGATCATGGCCGCCAGGGTGGTGGACTTGCCGGAGCCGGTCGGTCCCGTCACCAGCACCAGGCCGCGCGGCTTCAATGCAAAATCGGCAAAGATCCTCGGGCAATGCAATTCTTCCAGGCTCATGATCTTGGACGGGATCGTGCGCAGCACGGCGGCCGCGCCGCGCTCCTGGTTGTAGGCGTTGACGCGGAAACGCGCCAGGCCGGGAATGGCAAACGAAAAATCGCATTCCAGCATTTCCTCGTACGCCTTGCGCTGGCCGTCGTTCATGATGTCATAGATCATGCCGTGCACGTCCTTGTGCTCCATCGGCGGCAGGTTGATGCGGCGGACATCCCCGTGCACGCGGATCATCGGCGGCAGGCCGGCCGACAGGTGCAGGTCGGAAGCCTTGTTCTTCACGGAGAATGCGAGTAATTCGGAAATGTCCATTTATAATCCCTGTGCCTGCGAATCGGGCGGTACCGGTTTGCCGGCTGCCGCTTGCGCGGGCGCATGTCAACTCTCCCGCTCAACGATTATGTCCAGAATAGCCCGCAACTTGCAAGCAGTCATAGATAACATTGTTGCCTTCGAGCACGAAGCGGGCAGGGCGCCCGGTTCCGTGCAGTTGCTGGCGGTTTCCAAGACGTTTGGCCCGGAAGCCGTGCTGGAAGCCGTGCAGGGCGGCCAGCTGGCGTTTGGCGAAAACTACCTGCAGGAAGGGCTGGACAAAATCCGCGCCCTGTCCGCCGCCACCCCCACGCCCGACCAGGCGCTGGAATGGCACTTCATCGGCCCGATCCAGAGCAACAAGACCCGCCCGATCGCCGAGCACTTCGACTGGGTGCACACCGTCGAGCGTGAAAAGATCGCGCAGCGCCTGTCGGACCAGCGCCCGGACGGCATGCCGCCGCTGAACGTGTGTTTGCAAGTGAACATCAGTGGCGAAGCCAGCAAGAGCGGCGCCGCGCCGCAGGAGCTGGCCGCGCTGGCCGAGGCGGTGGCGCGCCTGCCCCGCCTGCGCCTGCGCGGCCTGATGGCGATCCCGGAACCGGAAGACGATCTGGAAAGACAGCGCGCGGCGTTTGCCCGCGTGCGCGAATTGTATGAAGGCCTGCGCGCCGGCGGCCTGCCGCTCGATACGCTGTCGATGGGCATGTCCGGCGACATGCGCGCCGCCATCCTCGAAGGCGCCACCATCGTGCGCGTGGGCTCGGCCATCTTCGGCGCACGTACTTATCCCACCAAGGAATCCCAATGAACATCGCATTTATCGGCGGCGGCAACATGGCCGCCGCGCTGATCGCCGGTCTGGCCGGCAAGCTCACCGCGGGCGCCAATATCCACGTGGTCGATCCGAATACCGCATCGCTGGAGCGCTTGCATGCGCAATACGGCGTCAGCACGGCCGCCAGCGCCGACGCCGCGCCCGGCGCCATTGCCGGCGCCGACGTGATCGTGCTGGCTGTGAAACCGCAAATCATGAAGGAAGTCACGGCGCAGTTGCTGCCGCTGCTGCCGGCCGGCGGCTCGGCGCTGCTGCTGTCGATCGCTGCCGGCATCCGCGCGGCGGACCTGTCGCGCTGGCTGGGCGGCTATGCCGCCATCGTGCGCACCATGCCGAATACGCCGGCGCTGATCGGCCAGGGCATCACCGGCATGGTGGCGGCCAGCGGCGTCTCGGCCGCGCAGCGCGATGCGGCCGACGCCATCATGAAAGCCGTGGGCGGCACCGTATGGCTGGACGATGAAGCGCTGATCGACCCGGTGACGGCGGTCTCGGGCAGCGGCCCGGCCTATGTGTTTTACTTTATCGAAGCCATGCAGCAAGCCGCGCTGGAAATGGGCCTGAGCGAGGAACAGGGCAAGCAGCTGGCGCTGGCCACGTTCACCGGCGCGGCGCAGCTGGCGGCGCAATCGGACGAACCGGTGTCGGTGTTGCGCGAGCGCGTGACGTCCAAGGGCGGCACCACGTATGCCGCGCTGACCAGCATGGAGCAGAGTGGCGTCAAGCAAGCCATCATCACGGCCATGAAGGCCGCCGCGGCGCGCGGCAAGCAGCTCGGCGACGAGCTGGGCCAGGCGTAAGGCTGCCGCGGCCGGCGGTTGCCGGCGTTTGCCCGGATGTTGCGGTGTCAGAACTGGAACCGCACGCCGGCGGCGATCACGCGCCGCGAACCGCCCGGCAGCGTGGTCTGGTAATTGGCGGCGCTGCCGTTGCGCAGGCGCGACGAGACCAGGTACAGGTTGGTGCGCTTCGACAGCCAGTGGCTGTAGCCGGCCGTGATTTGCCTGGCGCCGGCATTGAGGTTGTAGCGGTCGGTCTTGAACGTGTAGTCGGCCGACAGCCGGTTCAGGCCCAGCGGCAGCGATACGCCGACCAGCAAGTCGCGCGTGTCGTGCATGTCGTACGCCAGGTCGCTGGTGTTGCGGGTGGCGGCCAGCCAGCCGCGCAGCGGGCCCAGGCCGATATTACCGCCCACCATGGTGCTGCGCGCCACGGTCAGGCCGGCGGCGTCGCTGGCGTCGCGGCGCGCCAGCTGGAGGTTGAAGATCCCGCTGTCGGCGCCGGTGGCGCCCTTGCCGCTGTCGGCAAGGGCGGCCAGGTCCACCACGCCATACTCCGTGACGGAAGGGGTTTGCTGGGCACAGGCCCACACCGGGGCCAGGCACCACAGCATTGCCAGGCGGTTTCGCATTTCAGGCTCCACATGCCGCGCATCGCGCGCTTACCCATGTTGTACTCCTGGTGCGGTGCCGCTGCAATGGGCGCACGCGGACCTGTGCAAAATGGCAACGGTGCATATGGCGCAGACAAGCCGGCTTCGGTATGCTGGAATTTTTCCAGGGGAACATTCAATGCCAAAGCGCCGCATATTGCTGGGCATGCTGGTGTGGGCGTGCGCGGCAGGCGCCGCGCGCGCCGAACCCGCGGCGGCGCGCGTTTTCGCGGTCGGGGTGGAAAACCTGCAGTATTTTCCGCTGCATGGCATCGACCGCCGCCACGAATACGCCGGTTTCGCGCGCGACGTGCTCGATGCGTTCGCGCGCCGCCACGGCTATACGTTCCGCTATGTGCCGCTGCCCATCAACCGTCTGTATGCGGCGCTGCTGAAAGAACATACGGTGGATTTCAAATACCCGGACAACCCGAAGTGGCGTGAAGAGCTGCGCGCCGGCGCCGCCGTCAGCTACAGCGACGTGGTGGTGACGACGGAAGAGGGCGCGATGGTGTTGCCGGCGCGGCGCGGGCAGGCGCTGGCGGCCGTGAAATCACTGGGGACGGTGCTGGGGTTTTCACCGTGGCCATACCAGGACGGCATCGACAGCAAGGCCATCGCGGTGACCACCAGCGGCAGCGTGGACGGCTTGCTGCGGCTGGCGCTGGCCGGGCATATCGACGCGGTCTACGTCAATGTGGACGTGGCGAACCATGTGCTGGACGACCAGTTGAAGGCGCCGGGCGGCCTGCAATTCGATCCGGGACTGCCGCACGCGCGCAGCGATTTCCGCCTGTCGACCGTGCGCCATCCCGACGTGGTGCGGCAGTTTTCCCAATTCCTGCAACAGGAACGGCACTGGCTGCAGCAATTGCGCGGCCGCTACCGGATAGGCGGCCGCTGAAGAATCAGTCGCGTCCGATCAGGTAACCGAGCGCCAGGCCGGCCGCGGCGGCGATGCCCACGCCCACCCACGGGCTTTCCTGCACGTAGGCGTCGGCCGCCTTGCAGGCCAGCTTGCCGCGCGCCAGCAGCGTGTCTTCGAGTTTCAGGATGTCGGCCTTGGCGCCGGCAATGGCTTCCTGGAATTGCCGCTTGCTCTGTTCGATGTCGGCCGGCGCATCCTTCGGCGCGGCATTGAGCCACTGTTCCGCATCGCTGACGGCTTCGCGCAGGTGGCTCAGCAAGCGTTCACGGTCGGCGCCGGCTTCCTGGCGCAGCGTATTGTTTTGAGTCTGGTCCATGGTGCCCTCGATGAAGAAGATGGGGAAGGGGGTTACGGTAAACAAGCTGCGGGAAACCGGTCAGCGCAGCGCGTAATCGAGTGCGATGCCTGCAAACACTGCTGCTCCCAGCCAGTTATTGTGCCGGAACGCGGCAAAGCACGGCGCACGTTCGCGGCCGCGGATCAGCGTGTAATGGTAGGCCGCGCAGCCGGCCGCCACTGCCAGTCCCGCGTAAAACCACAGCCCCAGGCTGTAATGGATGCCCACCGCCAGCAGCATGCCGAGGTTGACCGCGTAGCACAGCATGATGGCCGCCACGTCGAACTGCCCAAACGTGATGGCCGACGTGCGGATGCCGATCTTGAGGTCGTCATCACGGTCCACCATCGCATATTCCGTGTCGTAGGCCACGGCCCAGAACACGTTGGCCGCCAGCAGCCACCAAGCGACCGCCGGCACCGTGCCCTGCACGGCGGCATATGCCATCGGGATGCCGAAGCCGAACGCGATGCCGAGGTAGGCTTGCGGGATGGCGAAGAAACGCTTGAAGTAGGGGTAGCTGCCGGCAATCAGCAGGGCCGCCACACTGAGTTCTTTGGTCAGCGTGTTCAAGGGCTGGATCAGCAGGAAGGCCACCAGCGCCAGCACCGCGGCCACGGCCAGCGCCTCCTTGCCGCTGATGCGCCCGCTCGTGATGGGGCGCTCCGCCGTGCGCTTGACGTGGCGGTCGAAATCCTGGTCGGCATAATCGTTGACGGCGCAGCCGGCCGAGCGCATCAGGAAGGTGCCGAGGCAGAAAATCAGCAGGATGCGCCAGTCCGGCACGCCGCCGCTGGCCAGCCACAGCGCGCCCAGGGTCGGCCACAGCAACAGCACGGTGCCGATGGGTTTGTCGAGGCGGATCAGGCGGAAATAGAGCTGCAGCTTGTTCATCGCGGTGTCATCCGGGTTGTGCGACCGGCGTATAAAACCGCGATTATAGTACGGCGTTCAACTGTCGCCATTGGCGACCGGCGTCACGCCCGGCAGCCGGCACTGCGACACGGCGGTGCAGATGGCGTCGATGGCGGCCTTGCGGGTAAAGCTCTTGCGCCACACGATGACCACGCGGCGCGTGGGTTCGGGGTCGGAAAACGGCCGGAATTGCAGCATGCCGTCCTGCGCCGCCATGTCCGGCACCGAGGCGCGCGGCAGCACGGTCAGGCCGATCCCGCTGGCCACCATGTGGCGGATGGTTTCCAGCGACGAGCCTTCGAACGTGCGCTGCATGCCATTGCCGGGCGCCGCGTAGCGCGCCATTTCCGGGCACACTTCCAGCACCTGGTCGCGGAAACAGTGGCCATTGCCCAGCAAGAGCATGGTTTCCGTCTTCAAATCCTCGGCCGGGATGGCCTTGCGCGCGGTCCACGGATGGTTTTGTGGCATGGCCACCACAAACGGTTCGTCATACAGCGCCTGCAGGGCCATGCCGTGGTCGGGCAGCGGCAGCGCCATGATGGCGGCGTCCAGTTCGCCCTGGCGCAGCATTTCCAGCAATTTGACCGTGAAATTTTCCTGCAGGATCAGCGGCATTTGCGGCACATGGGTCACCATGGCCTTGACCAGCGGGGGCAGCAGGTAGGGACCGATGGTGTAGATCACGCCCAGGCGCAGCGGGCCGGCCAGCGGATCCTTGTTTTGCTTGGCCAATTCCTTGATGGCGGCGGTCTGTTCCAGCACGCGCTCGGCCTGGGCCACGATTTGCGCGCCCAGCGGTGTAACCGAGATTTCCGCGCCGCCCCGTTCGAACAGGACCACGCCGAGTTCATCCTCGAGCTTCTTGATGGCGACCGATAACGTTGGCTGGGCGACATAACAGGCTTCGGCGGCGTGTCCGAAGTGTTTGGCGCGCGCAACGGCGACAATGTATTTCAGCTCGGTCAGTGTCATGCAACCTATTTGAACACAGGCAAGGGGCGCACGCAATGGCAGTGTGGTATGACGTGCAAGACACAGTGTCAACACGGGGTGACGCAGGGCATATGGCGCGGCATATAATGGCCCGAGCGTCCCCATCCGCCCGCCGCCCGACAGGAGCCATGCGCATGTCTACTTTTGGTCACGAAGAAGCCCAGGCTTATATCCACAAACTGCTGACGGTGATGCACCAGACCGGCGGCTCGGACTTGTTCATTTCCGCCGATTTCCCGCCCAGCATGAAGTCGCAGGGCGCAATGAAGCCGCTGAGCCAGCAGCGCTTGACCGGGGAAGTCACGAAAGCGCTGGCGTACGCCATCATGAACGAGCGCCAGCGCGCGGAATTCCAGGCTGAACTCGAATGCAATTTCGCGATTTCGCTGCCCAACGTGTGCCGTTTCCGCGTCAACGTCTACGTCCAGCAGCAAAACGTGGCCATGGTGATCCGCACCATCGCGTCGGAAATCCCGAATTTCGAAAAGCTGGACCTGCCCGAAGTGCTGAAGGAAGTCATCATGACCAAGCGCGGGCTGGTGCTGGTGGTGGGCGGCACCGGGTCGGGCAAGTCGACCACCCTGGCGGCCATGATCGATTACCGCAACGCGAATTCGGCCGGCCACATTATCACGGTGGAAGACCCGGTGGAGTACGTACACAAGAACAAGGGCTGCCTGATCACGCACCGCGAAGTCGGCGTCGATACGCTGTCGTGGCACAACGCGCTGAAAAACACCTTGCGCCAGGCCCCGGACGTGATCCTGATCGGCGAGATCCGCGATACGGAAACCATGGAACATGCGATCGCGTTCGCGGAAACCGGACACCTGTGCCTGGGTACGCTGCACGCCAACAATGCCAACCAGACCATGGACCGCATCATCAACTTCTTCCCGGAAGAGCGGCGCAACCAGCTGTTGATGGATTTGTCGTCGAACCTGCGCGCCATCGTGTCGCAGCGCCTGGTCCGCACAGAAGACGGCAAGGGGCGCAAGGCCGCGATTGAAATCCTGCTCAATTCGCCGACGATCTCGGAAATGATCTTGAAGGGGAACTTCCAGTCGATCAAGGAAATCATGCACAAGTCGCGCGAGCTGGGCATGTGCACGTTCGACCAGGCGCTGTATGAACTCTATAATAAGGGTTACATTTCTTATGACGAAGCGCTGCGCAACGCCGATTCCGCCAACGGCCTGCGATTGCAGATCAAGTTGCGCGGCGACCGCAAGGAGCCCGGCGATGCCGGCGGTTCCGGCGGCGCCGGCGGCTTGAGCATGCAGATCGAGGAAGAAGAGGAGGAAGACGGCGATGCGGCCAGCCCGAAAACCTGACTCCCATGCCTGAATTCGAAGAAAAAATCTGCAGCCGCGCCACCTTGAGGGAACGCGTGGCGGCCCTGCCCAAGCCGGTGGTATTGACCAACGGCGTATTCGACATCCTGCACCGCGGCCACGTGACATACCTGGCGCAGGCGCGCGCCCTGGGCGCGTCGCTGGTGGTGGCGGTCAATACCGACGCCTCGGTCAAGCGCCTGGGCAAGGGCGACGACCGCCCGCTAAACCACTGCGAAGACCGGATGGCGGTGCTGGCCGCGCTGGAATCGAGCAGCCTGGTGGTGGCGTTCGATGAAGACACGGCGCTGGAAGTGGTGCGGGAATGCCAGCCCGAGATTTACGCCAAGGGCGGCGATTACGACATGACCGCGATTCCCGAGGGTCAAGCCGTGCTGGGGTATGGCGGCAAGGCGGTGGCGATCGACTTCGAACATGACCGGTCGACCACCAAGCTGCTGGCCAGGGTGCGCATGTACGGCAACTGACCTGGCTGGCAGCGGCCCGGCTTCAGGTTTGCTTTTTTTTCAGGACGGTGATCTGGCCGTCCGATTCCAGGAACAGGCAGCGCATTTCCTCGAGGTCGCAATCCTCTTCGCGCAGCGCCTGTTCGATGTCGCCTTCGCCCACGCGGTGCCTTTTCGCGACGTCGACGAACACGCGTCCATCGCGGCCCAGCAGCACGGCGCTGCCTTCGATCAGGTCGGCGGCCTTGCGGCTGTGCGCCGTCACCTGCGCAATCACGATATTCAGCGCGATCAGCGTGCCGGCCAGTATCAGGCCGCCCGGCACCGACTTGTCCCCGCCGGACAGCGAATTCGATACCGCTTCGCTGAGCAGCATCACCACCAGCAGGTCGAACGGGGTGAACTGGCCCACCGTGCGCTTGCCCGCCACGCGCACCATCACCAGCAGCGCGCCGTAAATGATGGCGGCGCGCGCTATGTATTCCCACCAGGGTAAATCCATGTCGAACATGATGCCTCCCATCAGTTTCCAACGCCGTTATACGACAGGGAACGCGGCCATGCCCACACGGTTCGCTATGTCAAGCGCCGCCCTGGTAGCCGTTCTGTCGCCATGCCTCGAAGACCACGACTGCCACTGTGTTGGACAAATTCAGGCTGCGGTTGCCGGGCCGCATCGGCAGGCGGATGCGCTGCGATGTGGGGAAGCTGTTGCGGAAGTCCGCGTCGAGGCCCTTGGTTTCCGATCCAAACACGAACACGTCGCCGGGACGGAAGTGCTGGTCGCCGAATGGCGACGAACCGTGCGTGGTCATGGCGAACAGGCGCGTGGGGTCGGGCTGGACGGCGGCCATGAAGGCATCCCAGTCCTTGTGGACCTGCATGGCCGCATATTCGTGGTAATCGAGGCCGGCGCGCTTCAATTTGCTGTCATCGAGCTCGAACCCCAGCGGTTCGATCAGGTGCAGCTGCGCTCCCGTATTGGCGCACAGGCGGATCACGTTGCCGGTATTGGGTGGGATTTCCGGCTTGACCAGGACGACATGGAACAATTTACTCTCCTATAAAACATCTTCATCGGGTGGCGGCGTGCGCGCAAACACCAGGCACGTGATGCGCGCGGCGCCGTGGCGCTTGAACAGCGCGGCCAATTCATCCATGGTGGCGCCGCTGGTCATCACGTCGTCCACCAGGGCCACGTGGCGGCCCTCGACCAGCGCGCGCCGCGGCACGGCAAACGCGCCGGCGACATGGGCGCGCCGCTCGGCCGGCGTGGCGGTCCGGCTCAGCGCCGCGGTTTCCTTTACGCGCACCGCCAGCCGCGCCTGCAGCGGCACGGCCAGCCGGCGCGCCAGCGGGCGGGCCATTTCCAGCGCCTGGTTATACCCGCGTTCGGCCAGGCGGCGAGGCCCCAGCGGCACCGGGCACAGTACGTCCGGGCGGACCATCCCCGGCGTGGCTGCCACGGCGTCGGCCAGCGCCTCGCCAAACAGGCGCGCCAGCGCCACGCGGCCGCCGAATTTCAATTGCAGCACCAACCGGTCCAGCGGCAGCGCATAGGCGCCGGCAGCCACCGTCGCGTCAAACGCCGGGCGTTTGCGCAGGCAATGGCCGCACACGGCGCCGGCGCCGGCCGGCAGCGAATTGGCGCATATGCCGCAGGCGGGAGCGGCGCGCGCCTCTTCTATATAGTGGCGCCGGCATGGCGCGCAGACCTGGCCCGCGCCGGCCAGCCCGCCGCACAGCGCGCAC
The DNA here is from genome assembly GCA_966211685.1 of uncultured Pseudoduganella sp. Lineage (GTDB taxonomy): Bacteria > Pseudomonadota > Gammaproteobacteria > Burkholderiales > Burkholderiaceae_D > Rugamonas. Next base: position 4,040 of record CBIHOX010000144.1, on the reverse strand, counting down.
ACGCCAGGCAGCAGCAGGGCGCCCATGTGCGACAGCCAGCGGCGCAGCGGGGCCAATGCATCGGGCCGGGTGATGCCGCCAGCGCCGTCGCCGTAACCGCTCCGCCGCGCGCCGTCCGCGCCGCTTCCAGCCGTGTCATCCGGCCCGGTCCGCATCGCAAACCCCGCCAACCATGTAAACTGCCGCCATTATCTCATCCCGAGCAGTCAAGACCATGCAAGCACCCTCCAAGCCGCCCAAACTCAGCGCCCCGATCGACATCGACCGCGTACGCGCGCAATTTTCCCAGCCCGAGCGTATCGCGCCGTCGGATTTCCTGCGCCGGGAAATCGCATCCCGCATGCAGGACCGGCTGGCGCTGGTGAAAATGATCCCCAAGCGCGTGCTGGACGCCGGCTGCGGCCCCGGCGCCGACCTGGCAATGTTGCAGAAAATGTATGGCGCGGCCCACATCGTCGGCATCGATGCGGCCGAAGCCATGGCGCGCGCGGCCCGCGGCCCGGCCGCCCGGGGCTTGAACCAGTTGCTCAGCAAGCTGCTGCCGGCCAAGACCGGCGTCGACCTGTTGTGCGGCGACTTCGCGGAATTACCATTGCCGCTGCACAGCATCGACCTGGTGTGGTCCAATCTCGCGCTGCACTGGCACCCGCAGCCGGACCGGGTGTTTGCCGAATGGCGCCGTGTGTTGCGGATCGAAGGCTTGCTGATGTTTTCCTGCTTTGGCCCGGATACCTTCACGGAAGTGCGCACGGCGTTTGCAGAAGTGGATTTGGCGCAACATGCGTTGCCATTTGTTGACATGCACGATTTTGGCGATCAACTGGTGGAAGCCGGCTTTTCCACCCCGGTGCTGGACATGGAACGCATCACCGTGACGTACGACACGCCGCAGGCGTTATTGGCCGACGTTCGGGCCTGGGGCGGCAATCCGCTGGCAACGCGCCGCCACGGATTGCTGGGCCGTGCGGCCCATGCGCGCCTGCTGGCGGCGCTGGAACGCCAGCGCCGCGCCGACGGCAAGCTGGGCCTGACGTTTGAAGTGTTGTATGGACATGCTTTCCGCCCGGCGCCGCGCACCACCAGCACCGGCGAATCCATCATCCGGTTCGATTTGCCGCGCAATGGAAACAATAAGCGCGGTAAATAAGCTCAATACCGGGCCGGACATACGCAGAATATGGTTATCCATATGTGGCAAATATCGCCAAAGCTGTCGGCTTTGCTCTTGCGTAATGGATAATCTTCTTGATGCGCTCAGAGGATGTTGACTATAATCCTTGACTAATTTTGCCATCTTTTCGCCCTGTTTTTGGGCAAGGTGAAAGGGTTTAAGGTGTTGTAGCGCTCGGCGGCTATTCAGAACATCGAACGGCTGCCTTTAAAAATATTTTTATTTCTTGGGTGGTTGGGGAAAATATGATATATGCAAAGCGATTTCAATCGTTGATGCTCGCGCTGTCGATGGCGGCCGCCTCTGTTCCGGCATGGGCGGCTGACACGGCGGCAGCTGCAACTGAATACTCGAAAGCCACCGGCGGTACGGGTGGTCCGGTGGTCCACCAGCTGAACCTGCAGCCGCCGGCAACGAAGATCGCGCATGAGGTCTACGACCTGCACAACTTGATGATGTACATCTGCCTGGCGATCTTCATCGCCGTGTTCGGCGTGATGTTCTACTCCATCTTCAAACACCGTAAATCGCTGGGCCACAAGCCAGCCACCTTCCACGAATCGACCGCCGTTGAAATCGCCTGGACCGTGGTGCCATTCCTGATCGTGATCGGCATGGCGCTGCCGGCCACCCGCACCGTGGTGGCCATGAAAGACACGTCCAACGCCGACATCACCATCAAGGTGACGGGCATGCAGTGGAAATGGGGTTACGACTACCTGAAGGGCGAGGGCGAAGGCATCAACTTCATTTCCAATATCGCCACTCCGCGTTCGCAAGTGGGCGCGCCCGGCGTGGCCCCGACGGAAAAGCGTTCCGACAATTACCTGATCGAAGTCGACAATGAAGTCGTGGTGCCGGTGGGCCGCAAGATCCGTATCGTGACCACCGCCAACGATGTGATCCACTCGTGGACCATTCCGGCGTTCGCCGTGAAGCAGGATGCGATTCCCGGCTTCGTGCGCGATACCTGGTTCAAGGCCGAGCACACCGGCGTTTACCGCGGCAATTGCGTGGAACTGTGCGGCAAGGAGCACGCGTTCATGCCGATCGTGGTGCGCGTGGTGACGGCCGACGAGTACACCGCCTGGGTCGACAAGAAGAAAAAGGAAATGGCCGCGCTGGCGGACGATCCGAACAAGACCTGGACCATCGACGAACTGAAAACCAAGGGTGAAAAAGTCTACACCACCAATTGCGTAGCTTGCCACCAGGCAAACGGCAAGGGTGTGCCGGGCGCGTTTGCCGCGCTGGACGGCTCGCCTGTCGTGAATGGACCGAAGGGTGAACAGATCAATGTGCTGCTGCATGGCCAAAAGAGCGGCAAGTTCCCGAGCGCCATGCCACCATGGAATGCCCTGTCGGACACCGATATTGCAGCGGTGATCACGTACACCCGCAACAGCTGGTCGAACAAGGCGGCTGAAAACATCGTTCAACCGGCCGAAGTCCTGGCTGCACGCAAGTAATTAGGAGTTGCACATCATGAGCACTGTCGATCACGCACACGATCACGCACATGGCCATGGCCATGACCACGCCCACGACCATCCGCACGGCTTGCAGCGCTGGCTGTTCGCCACCAACCACAAGGACATCGGTACCCTGTACCTGTGGTTCTCGTTCATCATGCTGCTGTCCGGCGGCGTGCTGGCGCTGATGATCCGTACCGAACTGTTCAAGCCTGGCCTGCAGTTCTTCCAGCCTGAGTTCTTCAACCAGCTGACCACCATGCACGGCCTGGTGATGGTGTTCGGCGCGATCATGCCGGCCTTCGTCGGCTTCGCCAACTGGATGATCCCGCTGCAGGTGGGCGCGTCCGACATGGCGTTTGCCCGCATGAACAACTTCTCGTTCTGGCTGCTGCCGCCGGCGGCATTGCTGCTGGCCGGTTCGTTCTTCGTTCCAGGCGGCGCCACCGCGGCCGGCTGGACGCTGTACGCGCCGCTGTCGACCCAGATGGGCCCTGGCATGGACATGGGTATTTTTGCCATGCACATCATGGGCGCCTCGTCGATCATGGGTTCGATCAACATCATCGTCACCATCCTGAACATGCGCGCGCCTGGCATGACCCTGATGAAGATGCCGATGTTCTGCTGGACCTGGCTGATCACCGCCTACCTGCTGATCGCCGTGATGCCCGTGCTGGCCGGCGCCATCACCATGACCCTGACCGACCGTCACTTCGGCACCTCGTTCTTCAACGCGGCCGGCGGCGGCGACCCGGTCATGTACCAGCACATCTTCTGGTTCTTCGGCCACCCCGAGGTGTACATCATGATCCTGCCGGCGTTCGGTATCGTGTCGCAGATCATCCCGGCGTTTGCCCGCAAGCCGCTGTTCGGCTATGCATCGATGGTGTATGCCACCGCATCGATCGCGATCCTGTCGTTCATCGTCTGGGCGCACCACATGTTCACCACCGGCATGCCGGTGACGTCGCAGCTGTTCTTCATGTACGCCACCATGCTGATCGCCATCCCGACCGGCGTGAAAGTGTTCAACTGGATCGCCACCATGTGGCGCGGTTCGATGACCTTTGAAACCCCGATGCTGTTTGCCGTGGGCTTCATCTTCGTGTTCACCATGGGCGGCTTCACCGGCCTGATCCTGGCGGTGACCCCGATCGACATCCAGCTGCAGGATACCTACTACGTGGTGGCCCACTTCCACTACGTGCTGGTGGCGGGTTCGCTGTTCGCGCTGTTCGCCGGCTTCTACTACTGGGGTCCGAAGTGGACTGGCTTCATGTACAACGAAACCCTGGGCAAGGTGCACTTCTGGTCGTCGCTGATCTCGTTCAACGTGACGTTCTTCCCGATGCACTTCCTGGGCCTGGCCGGCATGCCGCGCCGCTACGCCGACT
>CBIHOX010000143.1:0-16283 GCA_966211685.1 uncultured Pseudoduganella sp. | reverse complement strand
GGTGCGTGAACCGGTGGCGCGCCGCGCCGCCGCGCAGGAAGCGTTGCAGCAGGCTTCGTAAGACCCCTGTCACCTTGGAAACGCGGCACCTCAGCTGGACGCCGCTTTGCCTGCAATCATGCTAAAAAGGCAGCAAGCCGCCGGACCCTACCTGGCCTCGGCGGCAACCTACACTTAGGAGTAGCAGAGCATGGCGATCCAGACGGTTGCAACCCAACCTATTGCCGGTCAAAAACCCGGCACTTCCGGCTTGCGGAAGAAAACCGCGGTATTCCGACAACCGCATTACCTCGAAAATTTCGTGCAAAGCGTGTTCGACACGGTGGCTGGCGAAGGCGGTCCCACCGGCCAGACGCTGGTGCTGGGCGGCGATGGCCGCTGCCACAACCGCGCCGCGGTCCAGACGATTTTAAAGATGGCGGCGGCGCACGGCTACGCGGCCGTGCTGGTGGGGCAGGGCGGCATCCTGTCCACGCCGGCCGCCAGTTGCGTGATCCGCAAGCGTGGCGCGGCCGGTGGCCTGATTTTGTCGGCCAGCCATAATCCCGGCGGCCCGGATGGCGACTTCGGCATCAAGTACAACATCGCGGCTGGCGGTCCCGCGCCGGAAAGCGTGACCGACGCCATCTACCAGCGTACGGAAAGCATCACGCAATACCGCATCAGCGATGCGCCGGACGTCGACATCGACACGATCGGCGTCACGCAGCTCGACGGCATGCGGGTGGAAGTCATCGACCCGGTCGCCGACTACGCCGAGCTGATGGCGCGCCTGTTTGATTTCGACGCGATCCGCAAGTTGTTCGCCGGCGGCTTCACGATGCGCTTCGACGGCATGCACGCCGTCTCCGGCCCGTATGCCCGCGCCATTCTGGAAGGCATGCTCGGCGCGCCGCAAGGCACCGTGATCAATGCCGAACCGCTGGAGGATTTCGGCGGCCACCATCCCGACCCCAATCCCGTCAACGCGGCGCAGCTGATCGAGCTGATGGCGCAGCCGGACGCGCCCGACTTTGGCGCGGCGTCCGACGGCGACGGCGACCGCAACATGATCGTGGGCCGCAAGTTCGACGTCACGCCGTCGGACAGCCTGGCCGTGCTGGCCGCCAACGCCACCGTGGCGCCGGGCTACCGCGCCGGCCTGCGCGGCATTGCCCGTTCCATGCCGACTTCACGCGCGGCCGACCAGGTGGCCAAGGCGCTGGGTATCCCATGCCACGAAACCCCGACCGGCTGGAAATACTTCGGCACCCTGCTCGACGCCGGCATGGCGACCCTGTGCGGCGAGGAAAGCTATGGCACCGGTTCGGACCACGTGCGCGAAAAGGATGGCGTCTGGGCCGTGCTGTTCTGGCTCAACCTGCTGGCCGCCAGCGGCAAGAGCGTCGAGGATATCGTCACGGCGCACTGGGCGCGCTTTGGCCGCCATTATTATTCGCGCCACGATTACGAAGGCATCGAGACCGCGGCGGCCAATCTGCTGATGGATGACTTGCGCATCAAGCTGCCTGCGCTGGCCGGTTCGAACCTCAATGGCCACACGGTGGAATATGCCGACGACTTTTCGTACACCGACCCGGTCGACGGCTCCACCGCGCACAAGCAGGGGATCCGCATCGTCATGACCGATGGCGCGCGCATCGTGTTCCGCCTGTCCGGCACCGGCACCGAGGGCGCGACCCTGCGTGTGTACTTCGAATTGTATGAACCCGATCCGGCGCACCAGCGCCGTCCCGTCCAGCAAGCGCTGGCCTCACTGATCGCCGCGGCCGACAGCGTTGCTTCCATTGCCGCGCAGACGGGACGTTCCAGCCCGTCTGTCATCACTTAAAACCTTACAACGAAAGGATGTTATGAAGCGTACTCCCATCGCCCTGTCCCTGGCTCTGCTGCTGGGCGCCGTCCATGCCGGCCCCGCGCTGGCGGCAGGTCCGGCCAAGACCGCCGTTGCCAAGCCATTCCTGTGGGAGAACGCGACCGTCTATTTCCTGTTGACGGACCGCTTCCAGAACGCCGACAAGAGCAATGACCTGGCGTACGGCCGCAAGGCCGACGCCGCGCCGCTGCGCGGCTACATGGGCGGCGACCTGAAGGGCGTGACGGAGAAAATCAAGTCCGGCTATTTCGCCAGCCTCGGTGTCGATGTGCTGTGGCTGACGCCCCCGGTGGAGCAGGCGCACGGCAGCACCGACGAAGGCGCCGGCAGGTCGTACGGCCTGCATGGCTACTGGACGCACGACTGGACGTCGGTGGACGCCAACCTGGGCACGGAACAGGATTTCCGCGACATGGTGGAAGCGGCCCACGCGCGCGGCATGCGCGTGCTGCTGGACGTGGTAATGAACCATACCGAACCCGCTGCCGCGGCCCTGCCTGACGTGTGGCCGGCCGACTGGGTGCGTATGGACCCGCCGTGCACCTACAAGAGCGTGGCGACCAATGTCGATTGCGTGCTGGTGAAAGGCTTGCCTGACGTGCTCACCAACAGCAACGCCAACGTGGCGCTGCCGGATTTCCTGGCCGCGAAATGGAAGGCGGAAGGGCGCTACGACAGGGAAGTGAAGGAACTCGACGACTTCTTCGCCCGCACCGGCTACCCGCGCGCGCCGCGTTATTACCTGATGAAGTGGCACGCGGACTGGGTGCGTAAATACGGCCTCGACGGTTTCCGCGCCGATACCGTCAAGCACGTGGAACCGGCGGTCTGGAAGGAATTGCGCACGGTGGCCGAAGCGGCCCACAACGACTGGAAGCGCGCGAATCCGGCCAAGGTGCTGGGCGACGGCAAGTTCTTCATGCTGGCCGAAACCTATGGCTACAACATCGCCAATGGCCGCCAGTTCGACATGGGCGACGGCGAGAAAGTCGATTTCTACAATTTCGGCTTCGACAGCATGATCAACTTCGGCCTGGTGCATGACGCGAAGCTCGATTATGAAACCCTGTTCAGCAAATACAGCGCGGCGCTGCAAGGCCCGCTGGCCGGCCACACGGTATTGAATTACACGGCCTCGCACGATGACGGCAATCCGTTCGACCCGGCGCGCGCCAAACCGTTCGAGACCGGCACCAAGCTGCTGCTGGCGCCGGGCGCCGCGCAGATCTATTACGGCGACGAGACCGCGCGCCTGTTGAACTGGAGCGAGGCGCAGGGCGACGCCAAGCTGCGCTCATTCATGAACTGGGACGAACTGGCGAAGAATGCGCGCCGCGACGGTTATACGATCGCCGACGTGCGCGCGCACTACAGCAAGCTGGGCCTGTTCCGCAGCGCGCATCCGGCCGTGGGCGCGGGCGTGCACGAAAAAATCGCCGATGGCCCGTACACGTTCAAGCGTACCTATGAAAAGAACGGCGTCAGCGACAAGGTCGTGGTGGCCCTCGACGTGCCGGCCGCCGCCAGGACCACCATCAAGGTGGGCGGCGCCTTTGCCGATGGCGTAAAGGTGAAGGATTACTATTCGGGCGGCAGCGCGGTGGTGAAAAACGGCGCGGTGACGCTGCCGGTGAAGGGCGGGGTGGCGCTGATCGCGAAATAACGGCTCACATTTGCCGGAAGTGATGCAGGTAGCTGCGGCTGACCGGCAGCACTTCCGGGCGGCCCCGCAAATGCACGTCGGCGGTTTCATTGACGCCCCGCACCACTTCCTGGACGTAATTCAGGTTGACGATGGCGGAGCGGTGGATTTGCACGAAGGTGTCCGGGTCCAGTTCTTCCGATAATTCCCTGATGCCTTTGCGGATCAGCGCTTCGCCGCCTTTCCACGCCACCAGCGTGTATTTGTCCTCGGCCCGCAGGAACGCCACCTCCTCGACCGGAATCAGGCGCACGCCGTTGCCGACGGATGCCTTGATCCAATGTAGCCATTTACGCGGCGCGGGCGCCGCGCGGGCGGCGGCCATGCGTTCCAGCATGGCGTCCAGCGCGGCATTGGCGGCCAGTGGCGCTTGCAGGCGCTCCTGCAAACGGGCGATGGTATCTGACAGGCGCCCGGGTTCCAGCGGTTTGACCAGGTAATCGATGGCGCCCTGTTCGAACGCCTGCACCGCATATTGTTCGTAGGCGGTGATAAAGACGATGTGCGCGCGGCGCGCCAGCGCCCGGGCGGCGGAAATGCCGTCCATGCCCGGCATGTGCACGTCGAGGAACACGATTTGGGGTTGGTGCGCATCGAACAGTTCCAGCACTTCCACGCCGTTGCGCGCATCCGGCACGAGCGACAGTTCAGGCCACAGCCGCGCGAGCTGGCTGCGCAAGTGTTCGCGCAGCAGCGGTTCGTCGTCGGCGATCAGTGCGGTGACCGGTGCGTTCATGTGATGGTGGTGCATTGCGTTCCCTCGCAGTGAAAATGCAGTTCGACCCGCAGGCCGTGCGGCGCCGTTTCGTGCATTTCGATGCGCGCGTCGTTGCCGTAACAAGCTTGCAGGCGCGCCTTGACGTTGGCCAGCCCGGTACCGGGACCGGCAAGTTCCGACAGGCCGACGCCGTTGTCCTCGACCCATAACACGACGTCGCCGCTGGCGGCTTCGCGGCGGCCGCCCACCTCGATTTTTCCGCCGGTGGTCGATGGATCAATGCCATGCTTGACGGCGTTTTCCACCAGGGTCAGCAAAGCCATGGCGGGGAACCGGATGGCGCCGATGTCCGGCGCCACCGCCAGGACGAATTGCAGGCGGTCCGGCATACGCATACGCATCAATTCGAGATAGGCGCGTACCAGCTGCAGTTCCGTCTCCAGCGTGGCCTGCGCGTCCGACAGGCGCGGCATCGCGGCGCGCAGGTAGGCGATCAGGTGGCGCAGCACCGGCGCGGCCTGCGTGGAACCGGATTCCACCAGCGCCAGCACGTTGGCCAGCGTGTTGAACAGGAAATGCGGCTCGATCTGCGCCTGCAGCAGGCGCAGGCGCGCATCCAGCAAATCCCGCTCCAGCGCCAGGCGTTCGCGCTCGGCGCGGCGTTCGCGCTCCTTGCGCTGCCGGTACAGCGCCGCAGCGGCAAACAGCAGGCCGAATGCCAGCGTGATGAGCGTTAGCGCGGTTGCGCTGGCGGCGCCTTCCATCGTTGCCAGGTAGCCAGGCGAATGGCGACCATGGGGCAATGCAATCATGATAACGGCAGCGACCGGCGCCGTCAGCCCGACCGCGGCCAGCCGGGCCAGTGACAGCGGCATCCAATGCGGACGCAGCGCGCTTGCGGTTGTGTACGCCGCCAGTTGCGCCAGGCTGACCGGGACAACATGCAGCAAGCCTTCCAGCAGCGGCTGGCGGGTCAGCGTGGTCAGGGTCCATGTCAGCAGGACCGTGTACAGCTCGACGGCGGCAAGTTGCCGACAGGTGGGCAGGTAGGGGCGTAGCATCCGGCAAGAATAACCGCATGCCCACCGTCGTTCAAGCATCGAAACCCGTCATTCGTCGCAGTGAAATGCTGCGGCTGCCCGCAGGTGCAACGTGGCTGCCTATGCTCTCCCTACATTCATCGATGGAGATTCTTATGCCCACCGTCCTGTCTTCCGGCCAGCCAGCCCTGGCCCGCGTGCCGTCGCCGCTGGCCGAGCGCGCACTGAACCATGCGGCAACCGCATGGTGCTGCGCGGCCGTTCTGGGACAACTGCTGTTTGCGTTTTACGTGGCGGTGTTTTATGGCGGCGCCTTGCTGCGCGGGACGCCCCATGAGTGGAACAAGGTGCTGCCGAACGGCTATATTGCCGGTGATGCGCCCGGCAACCTGGCGTTGGGCGCGCACATGCTGTTCGCTGTCGTCATCATGGTTTGCGGCGCGCTGCAATTGCCACCCAGCTTGCGCAACAGCGCACCGCGTTTGCACCGGTGGAGCGGGCGGCTGTATGTGGTGCTGGCCGTTATTGCCAGCGTGACCGGTTTGTACATGGTGTGGTTGCGCGACCGGGGTGGCGACCCTGTGCAGCACACCGGCATCAGCATTGCCGCGTTATTGATATTGCTGTGCGCAGCGATGGCCGTGCACTACGCGCGTCAGCGCAAGTTCCGTGAACACCGCCGCTGGGCGCTGCGCCTGTTCCTGTTGGTCGGCGCGGTCTGGTTTTTCCGCGTGGGACTAATGTTCTGGATATTCTTGAACAAGGGACCGGCTGGTTTCGACCCCAAGACCTTCACCGGGCCGTTCCTGAATTTCCTGTCGTTTGCCCAGTATCTGTTGCCACTTGCAGTACTGGAGCTGTACTTATGGGGGCGTGAGCGGGGCGGCGCCATTGGCAGGCTGGCCGTATCCGGGCTGCTTTTGGTGTTGACGGGCGCCATGTCGATCGGCATCGGCGTCGCGGCAATAGGGTTGTGGTTGCCGCATTTGTGATCGCGTGGCTGGCGCAGGTGTGAGCTGGATGGGCACGCCGCCGGATAACGCAGGGTATCGCGAGGCGGCACCCCGGAACACGGGTGGGTTAGCCGCACCTTCGTGCTGGCGCCAGCGGCGGCGCTGGATAAGCGCCGCCCGCAGGGCCGGCATTATTCGACGAACACCACCGCCGTGCGCGCCGGCACCGTGAACGTGCCGCTGGCCGCGTCATAGCGCGCCTGCTTGGCGCGCGCATCGGCCGCGCCGGGCGCCGCCTGCACCGGATGCAGCTTGTAGCGCTTGCCCTTTTCGGATTCCGCGCCCACCGTCTGCTCGACCTTGTCCACGTTGATCAGGTAAGTGACGGTCTTGAAGCCCGCGCCCGGATAGCCTGCGCCGTCCAGGCGTGCGGCAATCACGGTCGGCACCTGCGCAGACCCGGTGTTGAAGAAATGCAGGCGCTGTTTGATGTCGCTTGCCGTGCGCATGCGGAACAGCGTCGAGCCGGAACGGATCTTCAACAGGTCGCGGAAGGCGTCGCGGGCAAAGGCGATGTCGGCCGGCGTGGGCTTGATGGCGGGATTGCTCAGCACCGGTTTCAACAGCGCGTAATCGCTGCCATTGTCTTCCTGCGGCGGCAAGCCGGTGCCGAAGTAATTGTCCTGGTACGACCAGTCGAGGCGGTTGAACCAGTCGCCCGATTCAAAGCTGTTGCGGTCCAGCGACTTCGAACGCAGGATATCCTGCCCGGCGTGGAAGTACGCCACGCCCTGGCTGAAGGCATTGATGGCCGCGCCCAGCACTTGCACGCGTGCGCGGTCGGTGCTGGAGGTGAATGCCGGCAGCTTGAATGCATTGGCGTCGAACAGGGTCTGGTTATCGTGGTTTTCCACGTAATTCACCACTTCCGACGGTTCGCTCGCATAGCCGGCCGGCTGGCCCGCGTAGTCGATGGCCTGGCCTTCCACGGTCTTGTCCTGGTACGTCGCCAGCGGGTAGCTGCGCAGCGTGCCGGCCAGGCCCAGGCGCACCATGTCGGCGGCGCGCAGCAAGTCTTCCTTCGGCCGCTGCGGCGCCTGCGCATTCGGGTCATACACCAGGCCATTGATGTAGCCCTGGCGCGCGAACAAGTCCTTGCCCGAGTCGCCCGCGCCGCCGCCGCGCACCGCGTCGCGGCCACGGTCGCTGAAGGTGCCGATGCCGGTGCCGTTCAGCGACAGTTGCGACGCCTGCACGAAGCGCTTGCCGTTTTCCACTTCGCCGAAGTTCCAGCCTTCGCCGATCAAGTTCACGTGGCGGCCGGCCGCCCGGTTGACGCGCGCCTGCAGCGCTTCCATGGCGGCGCGCGGCTGGTGGCCCATCAGGTCGAAGCGGAACGAATCGATCTTGTAGTGGCGCGTCCACATGGCGGTGGAATCGATCATCAGCTTGGCCATCATGCGGTTTTCCGTGGCGGTGTTGCCGCAGGTGCCGCACGTCGATTCCTCGACCGCGCCCTTGCCGTTAAGACGGTGGTAATAGCCGGGCACCACGCGGTCCAGCACCGACTTGGCGTCCTGGCCGCGCCGGTACGTGTGGTTGTACACCACGTCCATGCCGACCCGCAGGCCGGCCTTGTGCAGCGCCATCACCATCTGGCGGAATTCCACGATGCGCCGCGCGCCGTCGGCCGGATCGGTGGCGTAGCTGCCTTCCGGCGCGCTGTAGTGGAACGGGTCATAGCCCCAGTTGTAGCAATCGCTCTGGCGCGTCTTGCCGACCAGGGCCTGCTGGCTGTCGCTGTCGGCGGAGCCTTCCTTGAGCGCCGCCTGCGGCGGCACGGCGCACTCCTTTTCCGGCACCGAGCCCAGGTCGTAGACCGGCAGCAGGTGGATGTCGGTCATGCCGGCCTTGCCCAGCGCGGCCAGGTGTTTCATGCCGTTCGACTTCGATTCCGTGAACGCCGTGTACTTGCCGCGGTTGGCGGCGCTGACGGTGGCGTCATTGATGGAGAAATCGCGCACGTGCAATTCATAGACGGTCATGTCGACCGGCGCGGCCACGCGCGCCGGCGCCCGTACCTTGTCCCAGCCGGCCGGCTTGAGTCTGGGCGCATCGAGGTCGGCAATGTAGCTGCGCTGCGAATCGGTGGTCAGGCTGACCGAATACGGGTCGGTCACCAGGTTGCGCACCAGCCCCGCATTGGGCACGTTCACGTCCACCACGTATTTGTAGTATTTGCCGGACAAATCCGCATGACGGCTGGCGCTCCACACGCCGGTGGCGGGATCGAAGCGCATCGGCTCGATGGCGGCCGCTTTGGCGTAGCCGTTGTCATAGGTGCAGACCGCCACGTTGTGCGCGGTCGGCGCCCACAGCTTGAAGCGGGTCGCGCCGCGTGCCGGCGACGCGCCCAGGTCCGTCACTTGTTCCGCCGCCGCATACAGGTCGTCCAGCGCGCCGGCCACCTGCACGGCGGTGGCGTCGATCACGGTGCCGTCCGGGCCCTGCTGCACCAGCACCAACTGTTGCTTGAACAAGTCGCCGGCACGCGCATCGGCCGGCAGCGACAGCACGGCGCCGTCCGCGACATACTGGAAGCGCTGCGCCGTATCGGCCTTGAGCTGGCCCGTATGGCGTTCCAGCGCGACGGAACCGTCGGCGCCGGCCACCTTGCCGCCGGCCGGTGCGCGGACGGCGCCCGCGGCGGAATAGTACAGTTTATAGATGCCGGCGCTGTCGGCGCCCGGCCATTTCAACAGCTTGCGGTCCAGCCACACGGCGCGCGCATCGTATTGCGCGGCGGCCGGCTGCAGCACGGTCTGGAATGGCGCATCGCAGGCGGCCTGGGAAATAGCCGGGCCAGCCGCCTGCTGCGCCTGCGCGCCAAAGGCGGACAGCACCAGCGCGGCGCCCAGCGACAGGCGGATAAAGGGAGCGGTGGTGCGCTGTGAAGGGGCGGGCATGGGGTGTCTCCTGAGTAGTATGGCTACAAATATTGGCTGCATTCAGCGAAATTGTCGCGATATAGTAATTTAAATTGTGTAGCTTTACTACCTTGGATGAGATGGGAGACGGTGCACGATTGAATTATTAAAAAATTAGCAATTTGCTATCATGACGGCTTCTTCACTCGGGTAACCCGACCCGGTTCGCGCAGGGAGGCCGTTTGATTAACCCATCATCACGTATCTGGTCCGCGCTGGAACAGCAAGAGCAGCAACTTGGCCGCGGCGATGGCTGGCATCCAGTCTATGACAGCCTGGGGCGTCCCCAAGGCGCATCGTCCGGTTTCGGCATGGATTTAGGCAGCCAGTTGTCCCGTGTCGAGCGCGTGCGGCTGGCGATTGCCGATTCGGGCGGACTGGCCAGGCAAATCATTGCCAACCAGCTGACGGGCATTTCCATGTCCGCTATCTGGGACATCCTCATCGCCACGTGCCAGGACATTGCCCTTTACTATGGTGGATCCGTCGTGGCCGGCGCCACGGTCGGCGCCGCCGGCGGTGCATTCGTTTTTGGCGTGGGTGCAGTACCAGGGGCTGCCGTCGGTGCGACTGCAGGCGCCCAGATGGGCGGCTGGATCATGGCGCTGCTGGGGTTGAAGTCGCTGGTTGAAGATTTGGCGGCGGCGATTCCGGAAGCCCTGGGATATTACGAGCAGGGTTTTCGGGAAGCGTGGGGCCCGACACACCGGGACCATCAGGCCACCATCCCGGTGTTGGGTGCGACTGCGCGTGGCGACGTGCGTCATGCGGCCTTTTTGTTTGCCAACGGCCATGTCGTGGCAATGATGGCCATCCTGACAGCACTGATGGCGTATGTAACGCGCGGCAAAGGCGGCAGAGCCCTGGCCTTGCAGGAAATCCGGGAAAGCCGGCGCCTCGGCCCTGCGGTCGCCCGCTGGATCGAAGAAAATGAACAACGGCTGGCCAGCCATCCGGCGCTGCAATCCCGCCGCAAGAACGCCGCTGTCGCGGGCGCCGGCGCCGGCGGGCCAGCGCCGGCGCCATCCAGGCGCGGTCGCCGGCCCGAAGAAGGAGAACCGTACCGCCCATTGGGCATGCCGCAAAAGAAAGTGCCGTGCTTTCACCCGAACGATTTGCCACAGGGGAGTTATCCGGAGTTCGACCGGCAGCTTGCGGGACAGGAGGCGGGGCTGAATGCCATGACGGTGGAGGAGTATATCCGTGGGCGGGAGGCATTTGATGCGAAGCAGACGAGCCGAGACTCCAAGGTGGCAAAACAGGCGAGGCAACGCTACTCGGACGATCTCATAGAAAAGCTAGCGGACCAGTTTCATAAAACAGGGATGTCACGACGTGATGCAGAGGCGAAGGCTGCGGCCGAGGTTAGCAATAAGATGAAAACGTTAGCGGCTTTGCACAATCCAGACATGGTTGCAGGTGGAAGAGATGCGATCAGTGATTTTGGCGATCGCAATATCAATTCGCGAATCGGCTCTCAATGGCGAAGCAGGGTCGGTTCTTTAGATGAAGCCGCAACTGCAGTGCCAACATCACAGCGTGCGCATGTAAAAATAAACGCAAAATTAGAGCGATGCAAATGAGGACCGAAGCTATGGATGAGGACTTTGAGTATTTCTTGGAGAAAATGGGGCCTGCTATGCACAACCGGCATGTCCCACTATCGAGCCTGGATCGATATCGCGGCAAGCTTCCTGATCAGCTATTAAGGTATTGGCAGGAATATGGTTGGTGTGGTTATGCTGACGGGCTATTCTGGACGGTTGATCCGCAAGAATATGAGCCTGTGTTGGACGCATGGATTGGCGAACTACCTTTTATGGAGAAAGACGCCTACCACATCATTGCGCGGAGCGCCTTCGGTGAGTTGTACTTCTGGGGAGAGCGGACTGGTGATTCGTTAAAGCTTTTTGCTCCAGGCTCATACTGTTTTCCGCGTACATCCACCTGCGCGGAGGATGGTCAATTAGATGCGGCCATGCGCGCATTCTTTGCAAAAAGAAAGCGCTCCGAGAATGACTTCGATGGTATGTTCGGCCCGGCTCTGGCCAAATTGGGGCCGCTAGCCCATGATGAAATGTACGGTTTTGTCCCGGCCTTGGCCTTGGGTGGTTCGGACGACTTGAAGCATCTGAAAAAAATCAAGGCTGTCGAGCATTTGGTAATCCTTGCCCAGCTAGCACCGTTGACCATTATGGAGCCGGCAGCCTTTGGATAAGTACTTTGATTGCTTTCTGGAGGGCCTGGGGCCGGCAAGTGAGCTGCGGCAAGTGCCGCTTGCCAGCATGGAGCGTTACCGCGGAAAATTGCCCGATCAGTTGTTGGCTTATTGGGAAGACCATGGCTGGTGTGGCTATGCCGACGGATTGTTCTGGACGGTGAATCCGCAAGAGTACGAACCTGTATTAGAGGCCTGGATAGGTGACACGCCTTTCATGGAACAGGACGCGTATCACATCATTGCCCGGAGTGCATTCGGCGAATTGTATTTATGGGGTGAAAGGACAGGCGACTCGTTGACGATTTTTGCTCCGGGTTCTTATTGCGTTCCACAGGAAGCGCTATACGAGAACGGGGACCTGGAGCGCGGTCTGCGTATGTTCTTTTCCATGCGCACTCGCGAGGAGAATGACTTCGACGGCATGTTCGTTCCAGCGATGAGCAAACTCGGGCCATTGGCCCACGATGAAATGTACGGCTTCGTCCCCGCCCTGGCGCTGGGCGGTCCATCGGACCTGGCGCACCTGAAAAAGGTCAAGGCGGTTGAGCACCTGGTGCTGCTTGCGCAACTGGCCCCGCTGGAAGTCATGACGCCGCCCTGACCGCGCCGATTACTTACGTCCTGTCCCGATCTGGTACTTCTTCAATTTGTCATACAGCGTCTTGCGCGGCACGCCGAGGTTGTCGGCCGCCAGCGCCACGTTATTGCCGGCCGCCGCCAGTGCGCGCTCGATCAGTGCACGCTCGAAGTCGTCGACTTGCTGCGGCAGCGATGCCGCGTGAGCTGCATGGTCCGGCGCGTCTGAGCCAGCGCCGGCGGGCGCCGCATCGAGCGGCGGGTACATAGCTGCTGCGCCGCCTGATGCCGCGCCACCCTGCGCGTAGACTCCCGGCGTGGAACTACCCGGCGCGCCTACGGCTGCCGTGGACTGCGCTACGCCCGCCATCACGAACGCCGGCGCCGCCAGCGGGGCCGGCGGCGCGGCCTGCGCCACGCCCAGCACCAGCCGTTCCGCGAAATTGCGCAATTCGCGCACGTTGCCGGGCCAGTCGGCCGCCTGCCAGGCCGCCATCTGTTCCGCGCTGAACGATGGCGCGGGGCGCTGGTAGCGCAGCGCGGCTTCCTGCACGAAGTGGGCCAGCAACAGCGGGATGTCGTCGCGCCGGTCGCGCAGGCGCGGCAAGTCCAGGGTCACCACGCCGATGCGGTAATACAAGTCTTCGCGGAACAGGCCCTGGCCGGCCAGCGCCAGCAAATCGGCCTTGCTGGCTGCGATGATGCGGCAATTGAGCGGAATGGCTTCATTGCCGCCCAGGCGCTCGAGCTTGCGCTCCTGCAGCACGCGCAGCAATTTCACCTGCAGCGCCAGCGGCATGGTTTCGATTTCATCGAGGAAGACCGTGCCGCCGTTGGCGTATTCGAGCTTGCCGATGCGGCGCTTTTGCGCACCAGTGAAGGCGCCGGCTTCATGGCCAAAGATTTCGCTTTCAAACACCGATTCCGGCAGGGCGCCGCAATTGATGGCCACGAAATTGCCTTTCCGGCCGCTGGCCGCGTGCAGCACGCGCGCCAGCACTTCCTTGCCAGTGCCGGTCTGGCCATTGATGAGGATATCGACGCCGGCCGGGCCGACGTTGCGCACCAGGGTTTTCAGGTGCTCCATGGCTTCCGAGCGGCCGATCAAATCGGGCGTGTCCGGATGCAGCGCGCGGTCCGAGCGCAGGCGGCGGTTTTCCAGCACCAGCGCGCGGCGTTCCTGGGCGCGCCGCACGGCGTCCATCAGGCGCTCGGCGGCAAACGGCTTTTCAATGAAGTCATAGGCGCCGGCGCGCATGGCCGCCACCGCCATTTCCACGTCGCCGTGGCCGGTCACCACGATGACCGGCAATTCCGCGTCGAGCGCCGTGACCTGCGCCAGCAAGTCCAGGCCGGACTTGCCGGGCAGGCGCACGTCGGTCACGATCACGCCGGCGTAATCGGCGCGCAAGAACGGCTGCGCCGCTTCCGCGCTGGCCACGGCTTGCACGGCAAAACCGCCCAGTTCCAGGGTTTGCTGGGTCGCCAGCCGCAGTGCGGCTTCATCTTCAATCAGGATGGCTTGCATGGGTTTCAGGTCCGGTAGGCTGCAGCGGCAGGCGCAGCACGAATTGCGCGCCGCCGCCGGGGAGGTTGTGCGCGGTCAGTTGGCCATTCATGGCTTGCACGATCGATGACGAAATCGCCAGCCCGAGGCCGAGCCCCTGGCCGGACGGCTTGGTCGTATAAAACGGTTCGAACAGGTGCGCGGCCACCTGTTCCGCGATGCCGGGGCCGGTGTCGCTGATGCGCACTTCGGCGCAGCCGTCCGCGCGGCCCAGCGCCACCGTCACCTGGCGCGGATGGCCTTCCGGCATGCCGGCCACCGCGTCCAGCGCATTGCGCAGCAGGTTGATCATCACTTGCTCGATGCGCACGGCGTCACCGGCGACCACGATGCCCGCGCCGTCGGCCGCATCGCCATCCCGCGCATCCCGCGCATCCCGCATACCCTGCGTACCCTGCGTTCCCGGCAAACCCAGCAAGACCAGCGTCACACTGCCGGCGTCCCCGGCAGTACTGCAGTCCCGCGTACCTGGCGCATCCTGCGTTCCCAGCATGCCCTGCATGTCCAGCGCCACGCCGCGGCGCTTGAAGTCATTGTCCACCAGCAGCGCCGAGGCCCGCACCGAGCGCGCCAGGTCCACTTGCGTGATGGCTTCATCCTTGCGCGCAAAGCCTTTCAGCTGGCCAATGATGACGCCCATGCGCGCGCTGGCGTCGCTGATGTGGCCGAGGTTGGCGTCGGCCTGTTCGGGGCGGCCCCGTTCCAGGAACACGCGCGCATTGTCGGCAAAGGCGCGGATCGCCGCCAGCGGCTGGTTCAATTCATGCGTGATGCCGGCCGCCATCTGGCCCAGCATGGCCAGCTTGCCGGCCTGTACCAGTTCATTTTGCGTGGTGCGCAGCATATGTTCGGTTTGCTGCAGGCGCGCGTATTTGCTTTCCAGGTCGGTGTTGGTGGCCTGCAGTTGCGCGGTGCGTTCGGCGATGCGCTGTTCCAGTTCATGCGCCGCCTGGCGCAGCGCGGCGCGCGATTCACGCTGTTCCTCGAGGCGGCGGCGGCGCTGGTGCAGCGCCCACCACCAGGCGCCGCCGCAGGCCAGCAGCAGCGCGGCGCCGCCGGCCCACAGCAGCGCGGCGCGCTGCACCCGCGCCTGCGATGGGAACAGCATCAATTGCCATCCGAGCTTGCCCACCGGGCGGACCGCGTACGGCGGCAGCGGCTGCGGCAGGGCGGCAATGCGTTGCCCGGCGTATTGCTGGGTTTGCGCCAGTTCCTGCCGCGCGGGTGTATCGAGCGGACGCAGGCTGCGGTAGCGCCAGTCCGGCGCATTGCTGAGGAAGATCACGCCGTGGCGGTCGGCCAGTGCGATGGTGTGTTCGCTGGAGCGCCAGGTCTGCTCAAAATCCGCCAGGCTGATTTTCACGGCCACCACGCCGGCCACCGGGCCGCCGTCGGTGCCGTCGCGGTACACCGGCTGCGCGATGAAGTAGCCGGCTTCCGCCGTGGCGGTGCCGATGCCGTAAAACCGCCCGGGGCGGCCGCGCAGCGCTTCGCTGAAGTACGGGCGGTAGGAAAAGTTCTTGCCGACGAACGAGGTCGGCAAGTCCCAGTTGCTCGAGCCCAGCGTCAGGCCGGCCCGGTCCATCAGGTAAATCGTGCCGACCTGCGACTGGCGCTGGATGGTTTGCAAGGTGCGGTTCAGGCGCGCGATTGCCGCCGCGTCGCCGGGATGGGCGATCGCGCCGGCCAGGTCGGGCTGGAAACCCAGCACGAACGGCAGGGTTTCATATTTGTCCATCGCCGACTGCAGGTCCGGCGCCATCAGTTCCAGCTGGCGCCGGCCCTGTTCCAGCAAATCCGCGCGCGCCCGCAACGCGCCGAACGCATAGGCGCCCGCCACCAGCAGCAACGCCGCGATGAACGCCAGTGACATGAACGGTTTGGTGCGCATGCACGGATTTTACATGGGCGGTGCAGGCTGCACGGGGAGCGCGTCCCTCAATCGACGGCCGCCATCCGCATCTCGTCGTTGTGGTGGCGCTGCTGTTCTTCCATCACCAGCATGCCCAGCTCGCGCTTGAGCGCATTGAAGTCCGACGACGACGGATCGCGCAGGCGCGGCAATTCGACCAGCATGTCGCGCTTGACGGTGCCGGGACGGTAGGTCATGACGATGATGCGGTCGGCCAGGTAAATCGCTTCCTCGATGCTGTGCGTGACGAAGATGATGGTCTTCCTCAATTCGGCCCAGATGCGCAGCAATTCATCCTGCAAATTGCGCCGCGTCAGCGCGTCGAGCGCGCCGAACGGTTCGTCCATCAGCATGATAGGCGAATCGAGCGCCAGCACGCGCGCGATCGCCACCCGCTGGCGCATGCCGCCCGACAGGTCCTTGGGATAGCGCTGGCGGAAATCCGTCAGCGACAGCATGCGCAGCAGCTGGTCGACCGTCTCCTGGATGCGCTGCGGCGCCATGCCCTTGATTTCCAGGCCAAACGCAATGTTCTTTTCCACGGTCATCCACGGGAACAGCGCGTACTCCTGGAACACCATGCCGCGCTCGGGGCCAGGGCCTGTGACGATCCTGCCATCGGCCATGATTTCGCCGGTGGAGGGCAGCGAGAAGCCGGCAATCGCATTGAGCAGCGTGGACTTGCCGCAGCCCGATGGGCCCAGCAGGCAGACGAACTGGCCCTGCGGGAT
>CBIHOX010000142.1:0-16333 GCA_966211685.1 uncultured Pseudoduganella sp. | reverse complement strand
GTGCCGAGTTAGGCTTCTTAGGAGTGGTGGTGTACACACGGGTGCACACGCCACGTTTTTGCGGGCAATTTTCCAGTGCCGGCGATTTGCTCTTCACGCGAGCGGACACGCGCGGATTGCGAATCAATTGATTGATGGTTGGCATCGTTCTTAATCCAACAAAATTACTACTCATTGACATCCCGCACAGCTGTGCTGTCCGGGGGCTAAAACCAGTCTCAAAGGGGCACCGCGGCGTCAAAGCCACACACGCTGGAGCGGCCTGAAAAATGCGTATACGATGCGCAGAATAAATTGAGAACTCGCGAGTATAGACGGATGCTGTTGCACGGTCAACAGATTTGGTGCAGTGCCTGCCGTGTTTTTGCACATTTCCGAGGCGAATCGGCTATCGGCACTTCCATGCTCTGAGGGAACTGTTAATATTTCCATCAGCCCTGTTACTTCTCACCTTAGGCGGAGAACCTCGCTTGAACCAGCATATATTCATCAGCCTGGCGTCGTACCTCGACCCCATGCTGTTCTTCACGCTCAATGACGCGTTCAGCAAGGCGACGCGCCCGGAATTGCTGCGCTTTGCCGTGGTCGACCAGAACCGAGCCAGCCAGCGCGAGCAGATTGCCGCGCTGCCGTTTGCGCAGCAGGTGCGCTATTTGTTTATCGATGTGCAGGATACGCTGGGCGTGAGCTGGGCCCGCAACCAGGCGTTTTCGCTGTATGACGGCGAACAGTACCTGCTGCAGATCGATTCGCACATGTGCTTCGAGCCGGGCTGGGATGAAAGCCTGCGGCGCCAGCACAGCCAGCTGTTGGCCCGCTCCGCCAAGCCCATCCTCAGCACCTACCCGTACCGTTTCGACATGGTGGACGGCAAGCCGCAATACACGCCGCCGGAAGGCAAGACCGTGCTGGTGCTGCGCCCCCATCCGGATACGCCGCTGACGGCCAGCGACGTGGTGTTGCGCTTCATGGCCAAGCATTTGTTTACCGACCAGCCGGTGGCCGGGTGCCATATTGCCGCCGGCTTCGTCTTTTGCAGCGGCAATTTTGTCGAAGAAGTGCCTTACGATCCTTACCTGTATTTCCACGGCGAAGAACAAAGCCTGGCGGTGCGCGCGTATACACGGGGCTGGGATATCTTCCACCCGCTGCATGTGCCGCTGTACCACCTGTATAAAGCCGCCAACACGCCGCACGAAACCCACCACTGGCACGGCGACGTGGCCAACCAGCGCGCCTTCACGGGCTCGTACCTCACGGCGCGCGCGGCCAGCCGGCTGCACCGCCTGCTGTGCGGCGACGGTTTGCCGGGCGCCTATGGCCTCGGCACCGTGCGCACCATGGAGCAATTCGCCGTGTTTTCCGGCATTAATTACCGGCAGCGGCAAATCAGCGATCCATTCAACGGGCAGCTGTGCTGATCCGTGTCCACCGTTGCGGCAGGACCTGTTCATGCGTATGACGGGCCGGGGGCGGTGGCACCAGCGATATAGTGGCTGCGGCGATGGCGCAGGCTGCGATGGGACCAGTATCGGCGACCCGTGACCTCCACGCCGCGATGGCGGCGCCTGTAACTGCGGCGCCCGCTGTTGCCCGGCCGCTGTCGGCTGGTTTAGCGCATCGCGCGTAATCCGGCAAGCGCGACACCCTGCGTTTTTCTCGCCCAAAGCATGTCGCTTGCATGATAATGGCCCCTTTTGCCCCTGCAACTTTCCTATGCAACAGCGCCTGTCCACGGCCCTCCTCCTGTTCAGCTACCTGATCCTGACCCTGGTCCCGTTCCTGCCGCTGGCGCTGGGCAAGCCAGTGGAGCACGCTCCCCAAATCGTGGCGATGGAAATCTGTGCATGGCTGGCGGTATGGGCGCTGTTCCAGCGTCCGGCCTGGTTCCACTGGCTGTTGCTGCCCGCCTTCCTGGCGCTGCCGACCGAGGTATACCTGAACATTTATTACGGCCAGGGCATTTCCACGCACCACCTGGGCATCATTGCGGAAACCAGTCCGCGCGAAGCCATGGAATTCCTGGGCAGCACGGTATGGCTGCTGGCGGCCGTGATGGCGGTCACGGTGTTCTGGTTCAGCGCCACGTGGATGGTGGCGCTGCGCGCATGCCGCCTGGCCATGCCGCGCCAGGCGCGGGTGGCGGTGCTGGGCATCGTGGCGGCGCTGGGCGCGCTGGCGTGGTATGGCTGGGAATTCGGGGTGCTGCCGGCGAAGGCGGTGCAGGCCGCAGCGCCGGCCATGGCGGCCGCGCATGCGGTAAGTGCGTCGGCACGTGCGGCGGGTTCAGTGAGTTCGACGGTGCCGGTTAGCCCGGCTGCGTCGGTGGGGGCGACGGCCTCGGTGGGGGCGACGGCCTCGGTGGCGTCGGCTGGCTCAGTTGGGTCGGCTTGGTCGGCTGGGTCGGCTGGGTCGGCTGGGTCGGCGGCTTCCGCCGCTTCGGCGCACCCGGCAGGTTCGGCCGCTTCGGTATCGTCCGGCGACGCTGCCGGCGAAGAAGACGAGGAAGACGACAGCGGCGCCAGCACGGCCCCGGGCCAGGTCGCCGGCGCCAACCGCACCGGCTGGAAATGGCGCCCCCTGCCGCACTGGCTGCACATTCCGCCCGAGCTGGTGGACTTTACGCGCACCTGGCCATTCGGCCTGGCCGGCCGCGGCGTGGATTTCTATGAAGAGCGCGAACACCTGGCCCGCCTCGGCCAGGCCAGCCGCAGCTTCACCTTTGGCGCGCGCCAGGCCACGGCCGATGCCGCGCCGGAAACCGTGGTATTGGTGATCGGCGAATCGGCCCGCCATGACCGCTGGAGCCTGAACGGCTATGCCCGCGAGACCAACCCGCTGCTGTCGAAGGAAGACAACCTGGTGGTGCTGTCGGACGTGGTGACGGCGGTGTCGGCCACGCGCCTGTCGGTGCCGGTCATCATTTCCCGCAAGCCCGCCACGCAAAGCCTGGAAGACGGCTTCGCGGAAAAATCGTTCATCACGGCCTACAAGGAAGCCGGTTTCCGCACCTACTGGCTGTCGAACCAGATTTCCTTCGGCCAGTTCGACACGCCGGTCTCCGTGTTTGCGCGCGAAGCGGACGTGGTGCAATTCATGAACCTGGGCGGCTACACCAACAGTTCGAATTTCGACGAAGTCCTGCTGGCACCTTTGCAGCATGCGCTGGCGGACCCGGCGCCGAAAAAACTCATCGTGCTGCACACGCTGGGCAGCCACTGGAATTACAGCCAGCGCCATCCGAAACAGTTCGACAAGTGGCAGCCGTCGCTGTTCGGCGTCGACAAGCCGGCCTACACCGATTTGAAGATCAAGCCGCAGATGAACAACAGCTATGACAATTCCGTGTTGTACACCGACTGGTTCCTGTCGCAAGCCATCGGCCGGCTGAAGGCGCCGCGACAGCCGGTCGCCATGCTGTATGTGGCCGACCATGGCCAGACGCTGTACGACGGCGCGTGCCGCCTGGCGTTCCATGGCCACAACACCATCCATGAATTCCGCGTGCCCGCCTTCGTGTGGTACTCCGATCAATACAAAGAGCGCTATCCTGAGAAGGTGACCCAGCTGGAACGCCACCGCAAGGCCAGGCTGGCGACGGAAAACATGTTCCACACGCTGCTGGACATGGGCGATATCCGCTATCCGCACGACCGGCTGGAATGGAGCTTCGTCAATGGCGGCTTCAAGCTGCACAAGCGGGTGGTGGACAGCTATGGCTGGACCAATTTCGACAACGCCGTGATCAAGGGCGATTGCAGCGAAGTGGTGGAGAAGAAGAAAAAATAGGGGGGTATATGAAAGCAGCGCGGCTGGCGTCGATCGACATGTTGCGGGGCCTGGTGATCATCCTGATGGCGCTGGACCATACGCGCGACTTCTTTGGCGTGGCGCCGTTTGCGCCGGAAGACTTGGCGCAGACCACGCCGGGCTGGTTCATGACGCGCTGGATCACGCACCTGTGCGCCACGGTATTCGTGTTCCTGGCCGGGACCTCGGCCTGGCTGCGCGGCGCCCGCGCCCACGGCGCGGTCTTGCCGGACGCCCGCCCCGCGCTGTCGCGCTACCTGCTCAGCCGCGGCGCCATGCTGCTGGCGCTGGAAGCGACGTGGATCAGCTTCAGCTGGCAGTTCGGCTATAACGTCACGATCTTCCAGGTGATCTGGGCGCTCGGCGCCGGCATGATCGCGCTGGCCGGGCTGGCATGGCTGCCGCGCTGGGCCATCGCCGCCTTTGCCGCGCTGCTGATCGGCGGCCACAATGCGCTCGACGGCTGGCAGCCGGGCGGCCTGCTGTGGCAGGCGCTGCACCAGGGCGGCTTTTATCCGGTGGCCGGCAATTACGGCTTCGTCTTCGTGTACCCGCTGGTGCCGTGGCTGGGCGTGATGGCGGCCGGCTACGCGGCCGGCCCGGTCTTCCGCCTGCCGGCGCCGCGGCGCCAACGCCGGCTGTTGCTGTCAGCGGCGCTGCTGCTGGCCGCCTTCGTGCTGCTGCGCACGTGGAACGTATATGGCGACCCGGCGCCCTGGACGCCGCAAAACAAGGGCTTCGCGTTCGACGTGCTGTCCTACCTGCGCGTCTCGAAATATCCGCCCTCGCTGCAATACCTGTGCGTGACGGGCGCCATCGGCCTGGCGCTGCTGGCGGCCTTCGAACACGTGCGCCCCACCCGCATCCTGCTGCTGTTCGGCGGCTCGCCACTGTTCTTCTACACGGTCCACATCGCGCTGATCCACCTGCTGGCCGGCGTCTACTTCACGCTGCGCTTCGGCGACACCCCGGCTTTCAACGGCGGCGTCCTCAAGCTGCCGGACGGTTACATCCCCTCCCTTCCCGCCACCTATGCCGCCTGGCTGGCCATGCTGGCGGTCATGTACGGCATCACGTCGCTGTGGGCCCGCCGCGCGCCCCGGACCACCATGGTGCCAGGCGTGCATTGATGCATTCGCCAGGCATGCCTGGAATAGGCCTGCACCGCGGCGGCATGCCTTGCCTCCGCGCGCTCCAGACAGTCCCCAACAACCCGTTGCAGCGCCGCCGCTGCGCCGCGGGCGTGCGACGCCTCAGTGGAGCGCGCAGCGAATGCACGAACGCACGCCTGGCACCAGGGTGGTTACGGGACCAGGATGCCGGCGGAATGTTGTGGCTCGGCGAGGTGGGTGCTGAGCCATGCGTGCACGCGGCGGGCCTTGGCGTCGATGGCGTCGCCGAAGCCGTGCTGCGACAGCAGCGCGATGCCGTTGGTGCGGGCGAGCACACCGTTGCGCACGTGCAGGCGGCCTTGCGCATCGGGTTCCACGCACAGCGGCGACAGCACGTGCGCCAGCAACGGCGCCAGCACCACGTTGTGCGAAGAAACGATCACCATGCCATGGCGCGCCAGTTCATCGAGCACGGCGGCGGCCGCCGAGACGGATTCCATGTGGTTGGTGCCGCGGAAAATTTCATCGATCAGGAACACCGCCCTGCCCTGTCCCGCCAGCGCAAGCAATTCATGAGCGCGGCGCACTTCGGAGATGTACAGGCTTTCGCCGTCGGCCAGGCTGTCTTCGTTCTGCATGCTGGCGTACACCGGCAGCAGCGGCGCCTGCGCGCAGCGGGCATAGCAAAAACCAAATGCGCGCGCCGCCACCAGGTTCACACCCAGCGTGCGCAGCAGCGTGCTCTTGCCGACGCCATTCTGTCCCGAGATAAAAGCGCCGCCGCCGCGCACA
Organism: uncultured Pseudoduganella sp.; assembly: GCA_966211685.1. GTDB lineage: Bacteria > Pseudomonadota > Gammaproteobacteria > Burkholderiales > Burkholderiaceae_D > Rugamonas. The sequence continues at coordinate 10,619 of CBIHOX010000142.1, read as the reverse complement.
TCGATCGACAGTGGCTGCGCATCGGCCACCAGCGGATGCACCACGCTGTCGAGCATGAGCGCACCGGCATCCTCCGCGGTGCCTGCCGCCAGGTCCGACCCCGTCACCGCGCACGCCACCGGCACGCCGCGCAAGTGCCGCGCCAGCGCCAGGTCGGCCTCCAGTTCCGCCACCAGGCGGTAGCTGTCCCGCAGCGCCGGCAGACGGTCGAGGACGGCGTCGCGGCTGGCGAAGTAATGGCGGATGTTCGCCAGCCACAGCCACTCGCTGTATTCGCGCATGCCGGGCAGCATCTGCAGCGGCGAGCGGCCCAACAGGCGGCTGGTCTTGCCGGCCTCGCGCGCGCCGGTCCGCAGCGCAGCCGCATACGCCGCACCGGGGCTGGTGTCCGGCAGGTCTCCCAGCGCAGCATGCGCCTGCAATAAGCGCTGCAGCGCCGCGACCTGGCCTCCCCACGCCTGTGCGCGCAGGTACCACGTGACCTGCATCCCCATCAGCAGCAGCCACAGGACCACCGCAACGATCCAGCCCGGCCCCCACACGAACGCCGAAGCCACCGACAGCAGGAATGCCGCCGGCAGCGCCGCCAGCCACCTACTCCAGTGCGGCGAGCGCGCCGGCGCAGCGCCAAACAGCATGTCCGCGATTTGCGTATCGACCGTGCGCAAGCTGCGGCAAGCCGCCGACAGCGCATCGAGCGCCGCGCCATCGCCGGCCAGCGCCTTCACCCGCGCATAAGCGGCATCGCGTCCGCCCAGCAAGCGCCGGTGCAGCGCCTGCTGTCCGAAAATGCTGGTCTCCCGCGTGATGCGGCCGAGGTAGGCGTCGAGCTGCAATTCGTCCCACGTCTGCGCATCGATGCAGGCGCCGCCGGCAGGCGGCTGGCACTGGCTGTACATGGCCACGTCGGTGCGGGCAAAGGGGAAATCCAGGACCGGGGCTTCATAGCCCATCAACATCTTCAAGAGTTTGCTCATGGCAGCCATATGTGTCCGATTGGCAATTTCGCAACCCTGACCTGGCGGACTGCGCACCGGGCCAGTCCGGTGCGCGGGCCAGCCGGCATCGCCGGCCCGGCCGTCAGCGCCAGTATGCAGTGCCGAATGCCGAGGTGGCGTCCTTGGGGCTGACGGCGGACAGGTCGCAATGGTTGTCGTTGCGACTGGGCTGGCGCACCGGCGCCTGGATCAGCCGCCCCTTCAGGCGCGATGCTTCGACGATGCAATACGCATTGAACGTCGCCGGCAATCCTTCGAGTACTTGCCGCCGGTCGCCGCGCGGCCGGCAATTGACGCTGGCGCCGGTCATCTTGCCGTCCTGGCGGATTTCTTCCCGGCTGAAGTCACATTGGGCGGGGGCCTTCGTATGCGGCGTTCCCGCCGGCCCCGAGACGTTAACCGCGCGAATGACGACTCCGCTCTCGACAGGCTTGCCGCCGTCCGCATGCACATTGAAGGAAAACGCCAGGGCAAACAGACCGGCAACGGGTATCAGCTTTTTCATGATGGAACTCCTTGAAAGGTTGGCTTCGATCGGCCCGCACGGGACGGCTTCGCGCGGCGCCTGCCAACGACGATAAGCCGCCTGCCACCGGCCATGAAGTATCACCCTGTTACACGCAGCCGTTACCTGGGTGGCTACCGGTTGATACGCGAATCACGCGCCTTCCATCGCTAAAGTTTTCTTGCGGCGACCAGATGCCCACCCGAAACCGGCAGCATCCCCCGCACAAGCTCCGGCTCATGCATTGCAATGACGAGGAATCCCATCCTGTTTTCGAACGACTTTAAAAAGGAAATATCATGTCCAGCATTCGCACAAAATCCTTCGGCGGTAACGGCGGCAATCCCTTCCCGCACATCCTGGTCAAGGAAATCGGCCTGCGCAGCGGCAAATACGTCGACCAGATCCGCGTCAGCGGCAATGCCTGGGGGCGCGATGGCGGTGACGATCACGGCTCGATTACCCTGGACAGCGACGAATACGTCTCCAAGGTTGAGCTGCGCGCCTGTTCGCTGCTTGACTACTTCAAGGTCACCACCAACAAGGGCCGTACCTTCGAGGCCGGCGGCGACGGTGGCGACTACCAGGTGCTCGACAATATCCGGCTGATTTCCATCGGCGGCCGCTGCGACCACCTGGTCGACCAGGTCAGCCTGAAGTACGTGGAAGACTACCAGCCCTCCACCATCGTGCAGGCCAACGCGAGGTTCATCGTGAGCTATGCGGCGCCTTGCCAGGAGTTCGAAGAGTACAGCAGCTCGACTGAAAAAAAGCTGGACAGCTATGAACTGGTCACCGAGCACATGGTGCGCCAAACGTATTCGGCCAGCGTCGAAGCCGAGTATTACGTGAAGGTGGCCGCTTCGACGTCGATCGAAGTGCAGGATATTTCACGGGAAACCATCCACCGTTCCCTTGAAAAAGAACTGCAGAACGGGAACAAGCGGACGCAGCGCATTCCCGAGAATTATGTGGGGATCAAGTTCGTCACCGGCGACCTGATGCGCGGGGCCGACGGCAAGACGTGGATGTATCCAACCCACGACATGGTGACTTCGGTCATTCCCATCGCCGATTGGCAAAACGTGCTGGGCCACTATGACTTGACGGGCGAACTCCACACGCAGATGCCGGGCTTGAAGGGCGCCATGAAGGAAAATGCCAATTACGTCTACTACGGGTAAGCCGTCGGCCAGGCGGAGGCCTGGCTGCAGGCCTCCAGGGCGACACCTCGTTATCCGAGACAGGACAAGGACCATCATGCAAACTTCAACCCCGGTTGCGGTCCCGCCACGTAGCGCCGGCAGGGAATACGAAACGCCGCCGCTGCAGCCGCAGCAGCCTTCGCTGGCGGCGCAACTGCGTGCGGAGTGCGACGCGATGAGCCGTCACATTTTGCGGCAAGGACTGCCGGCTCCATCCGAGCTGATCGGACGGCTCGCCATCCTGCTTTCGTCCTCCACGGAAGACAGTGGCGCCGCAAGCAAAGCGGAATACAATGCCTGCGTGGGGGAGCTGGCCGACATCCACCAGAAGCTCATCGACGTGGTGGCGCCGGCCACGCCGCAAGCCATTGCCCTGCTGGACCCGGCACGCTCGCACGGACGCCTGTTTTCCCTGCTCGGTCCGGTCCCCCTGATCCGCATGCTCACGGCCGCCGCCATCGGCTTCATGCTGGCCGTCATGATCACCGCGATGTCCCACAAGGTATCGGTGAAAAACATGGAACTTGGCTTGCTGGGTTCTTCCGGCCGGGTCTTGCTGACGAACCTGTTGTTCCTGCTCTTTTGCGCAGGCCTGGGCGCCTCGTTTGCCACGCTGTTTCATGCGCACCGGTTTATCGCCAACGTGACGTATGACCCGCGATTCGACGCCTCCTACAGCGCCCGCCTGGTGCTTGGCGTAATCGCCGGCCTGATCATGGCGGAAATGCTTCCGGAACAATTGTTTGCGCAAGCCGGCGCGCAAGGCTATGGCAAGCCGGCGCTGGCCCTGCTGGGCGGGTTTTCCGCCTCGGCGGTGCACCGCGTGCTGCAACGCTTGGTCGAGACATTGGAAGCGCTGGTACGCGGCGACGCGTCGGCGCAATACCAGTCTTCGCTGGACACCTTCAAGGCAAAACTCAACAGCAATCACGAGCAATCGAAGAATGAACTCGTGGCACAACTGCTTGCGCTGCACCAGGCCATGGATGCCGATACGTCACCGGAATTGATGCGCCAGCGTCTTGCCGATCTCGCACGCTCCATGCTGGCGCCGCAATACAAACCCATTACCGCCGATACCGCCGCATCGGAGTCCCATCAATAGGGCCGCCTTGCGCCGTTGTATTGAATCGAAAGGAAAACATCATGACCCAGGAAGAATTGCGCTTGGCCGCGGGCTTGTCGGAAAAAGCCGCGGCGCGCTGGCATGGCCTGCTGTGGGCCGCCATGGAACAGTACGAGATCACGACGCCGGCGCGCAAGGCGGCGTTTATTGCGCAAACCGGCCACGAGACGCTGGGCTTTCTTTACACGCAGGAATTGTGGGGGCCAACCGCCGCGCAAAGCGCCTATGAGCCGCCTGGCAAAAAAGCCGCAGCGCTGGGCAACACGCAGCCTGGCGACGGCTACCGCTTCAGGGGCCGCGGCCTGATCCAGATCACCGGCCGCGCCAATTACCTGACGTGCGGGCATGCGCTGTCCGTGGATTTGCTGGCCAATCCCGAACTGCTGACCAATGAACTCGCGGCGCAATCGGCCGCGTGGTGGTGGCATGCCCATGGTTGCAACGCCATCGCCGATGGCGGCGACTTCGAAGCGCTGACCCGGCGTATCAACGGGGGCTTGAACGGCATTGCCGACCGGCTGCGGCGCTGGGCCATCGCGAAGACCCATTGCGCCGCCCAGTGACAGGAAAGCGCATCCCATGAGGCACATCCATCGTAGCAGCCAAGCCACAGACATGATCATCAACCCGGGGGACGTGGTACGATGAACAAAATATTGCATTTATTGAAACATGCCCCAAAGTGCATTGGCTGCGTGTCCCGCTTCCGTTGCCAGCGCGAGCACCGCTGGCAACGCGCGCCCTCTCAGGACACGCTTCCGGTTTGGCGCGTGGACCGTGGACCCCGCCACCAATTCCATCGAAAACCGCGACGCCAGGCATCAGATGGAGCCGCGCACCATGGACGTCCTGCTGGCGCTGTGCAAGGCGAACGGCAATGTGGTCAGTACCGAGGAATTGCTGGCCCAATGCTGGGGCGGCGTGATCTGCAGCGACAGTCCTGTCCACAAGAACGTGGCGCTGTTGCGCCGCCTGCTGGGGGACAATGCCGGCGCTCCGGTCTTTATCGAAACCATCCGCAAGCGCGGTTACCGCGCGGTTGCGGAACTGGACTTTGACTTCGATGGGGCCGCGGGGCGCGCCGCCTGGGACGGCGGTTCGCCGTTCCGGGGCCTGCTACCTTTCGACGAAGCGCACGCCAGTGTATTTTTTGGACGCGATGACGTTATCAGGAAATTGGCGAAGGCCGCGCAGGCGCAAATCGACAGTGGATTGGCGCTGCTGCTGGTGCTCGGTCCCAGCGGCGCCGGCAAGACGTCCGTGGTGCAGGCCGGACTGTTCCCCGCATTGCTGAATTGCTCCGGCGCCACGAGCGCCACGCTGCTGGCCGCCATCGCTTTCGACGTGGCCGACCAGGGAGAGCAAACCTTGTTCACTGCGCTGGCCGGGGCGCTGCTGGACTTGCAGTGGACCGACCAATGGGCCTTCGCCGGTGAAAGCGCGGTGGCACTGGGCATGCGCCTGGCGCACCAGTGCGACAGCGTGATTGCGGACTTGCACGCCATGCTGGCCGCGCAGGCTGGCAATGCCGGCCTGCGTTTCGGCATCCTGATCGACCGCTTCGAAGCCTTGTTCAATGCCAATCGCATCGGCGCGAAAGAACGCGACGCGTTCATCGAGATGCTGGGCAGGCTGGCGCGCTGCGGCGCGTGCCTGCTGGTGCTTGCCTGCCGCAACGATTTTTACCCCAGCATTGCCCGGTACGACTTGCTGACCGAAGGCAAATGCCAGGGCGCCCACTTCGATCTCGCGCCACCAGGTTTCAGCGACGTGGCCCAGATCATCCGCAAACCGGCGGCCGCGGCCGGGCTGACGTTCGGCGTCGACCCAGGCAGCGGCGCCAGGCTGGACGATGTTCTGTGTGAACGCGCGGTCGGCATGCCCGATGCGCTGCCCCTGTTGCAATACTGCCTGCACGAACTGTACCGCTTGCGTTCGCCCGAGGACGAATTGAGCTTTAGTGCCTTTCACGCGTTGGGGGATATCGATGGCGCGATCGGCCGGCGTGCGGAACAGGTCGTCGTCGGCCTCACCAGTGCACAACGGGATGCGTTACCACAGATCATGTCGCTGGTGACGGTACTGTCACTTGACGAGGAAAACGTCACCAGCCAGCGCGCCCCCTGGTCGGCGCTCCGCAGTGAAGACGCGCGCCAGGCGGTCAGCGCACTGGTCGAAGCACGCCTGTTCGTCAGCGACCTGACGGGCAGTATCCCGGTGTTCGGGATCGCGCATGATGCAATTTTGCGGCGCTGGCCACGCATGACGGACTGGATAGCTGCCCACCGGCATGCGCTGCGCGCACGCGGCAGGCTGGCGCAGCAGGCGGCGCGCTGGGCCGGCGAAGGGCAATCGGCCGACTTGCTGCTTCCGTCCGGAAAATTGCTGGAAGAAGCCAAGCAATTGCGGCAAGCCGGCATCTGGACGCTGGAACAGCATGAACACGAGTTGATTGCGCGCTCCGAGCGGCGCGCGCTCCAGCGCGAACGCAAGCGCCTGTTCGCCCTGGCTTTGATTGCCGTGCTGGCGGCGCTGTCGTCGGCCCTGGGCATCAGCGCCATGGCAGCCAAACGCTCCGCCGAGCAGCGGCGCGCCGAAGCGGAAAACCTGGTCGGTTTCATGCTCGGCGATTTTGCAGACAGGCTCAGGCCCATCGGCCGGCTCGACCTGCTGGAAAGTGTCAGCGGCAAAGCCATGGAATACCTGGGCGGCGGCGCGTATGACGCGAGCCCGGCGGCGTTGACACTGCATGCGAAGGGATTGCAAGTCATTGGAGAAGTCAGCCGCGCACGCGGCGACGCCACCCAGGCCATCGATGCGCTGGCCAACGCCAGTACGATCTTGCGCCAGCAACACGCGCACAATCCGCACGATATCGAGGTATTGAAGAACCTTGGCGCGAATGCTTACTGGATCGGGCAAATCCACAAGGACCACAACAATTTGCAGGCCGCCGGCGATGCCTGGCGCCAGTACCGCCATTATGCCGACCAGTTGCACCAGCTCCAGCCCGACAACGTCGAATGGTGGGTGGAGCAATCCTATACGCGCAATAACCTGGGTTCGCTGGCGCTGGCGCAAGGCATGCCTGAACTCGCCGTGCCGGAATTTGTGGCATCGATCGCGCTGAAGGAACGCGCGCTCGGCCATGTGCATGACCCGAAAATGATGACTGCCGAACTTGCCGACAGCTACTCATGGCTGGCATCGGCAAGGCAATCGCTGGGGGAGTTGCAGGCGGCCGAGCAATTGTATGAAAAGGAAATGGACGCCATCCAGTGGCTGCGCTCCCGTTTTCCCGGTGAATCGTTGTGGATCAACCGGCACGGACGCGCATTGCAGCATCGCGCCGCGATTGCGCTGGCCCAGGGCATGGATGACAGTGCGCTGCGCGACTATGAGGAAGCGCAGCGGCTGCTGAAGCAGATTGCCGAGCAGGATCGCAACAACAGCGCATGGCAAGTCGAACTGGCAAATATCGAACAGCACCGGTTAAAAATCCTGGCGCGGCGCCTCCATGGGCGCGAAGTATTGCCCAAACTGGTCCAGGTGCATACGACGCTGGAAGCCATGCTGCGCCTCAACCCCAAAAACGCCGGCTGGATCGGCAGCGAAGCCGTGGCGAGGTCGCATATGGCCGCGGCGCACCTGAGAATGGGCAATATACGCAGCGCACGACAGCAAACCGACATCGCGCTGGCGTCATTGCAGGAACTGTACGCCAGTGCGCCTTTTAACCTGCATGTACGGCTCAGCCTGATTTCAACCTTGCTGTTATCGGCAAAAATACACCACACGGAGAGAGATATTAAAAAAACAATGTCAACGTGCAGTCAAATCCATGGCATGATGGAAAACGATATTAAGAACAGCAGGAATTACCAGCTGTTGGATCCATGGGTACGGGTAAATACCTGCCTGTCAAATCACGCGGCAGCGGAGCTTGCCGCAAAGCGGCTAAGGGAAATCGGCTATCGGGACTCTTCCTATATTGCCTTTATAACCGCCATCAACAAGGAATTCCAATGACTTCCCACACGCTTGAAAAATGGGACATCACAGTTCAGATCAAAACGGAAAATACTTATTATGTAAACGTTTTCTATACCTATAAAGATCCGCAAACCGGCAAACTGGTAAAGGACTCACCAACTTGCCGCTTGTCGTTCAAGGAACTGACCTATTGCATATTTACACTGGCACCAGCCAGTGTCGAGGCCGGATGGGTATTCACGGGCTTGACGCCTCACAGGTCAGGGGCAAGCGTGCAGTGGTGGTTGCGGGACTTGCAGACATCACTGACAACCCTGGATACCGACTATAACCCGCACAGCTTTTTCCTGAATTTTTATAACAATCTGACCGGCCAACACATCAGTGATGATCCGCAGGAAGGCAATATCCCGCCGCCGCCACCGCCGGTATGAGCGGTTGCTCCAGTGATCCCGAAGGCGGTGAGAAATACGCTTGCACCTCGGAACAGATGGCCTGCGCCATCTGTTCCTGCATGTCCATGCCCAGTGTGCCGTGCCGGTCAACCTGCATCAGCAAAGCAGGCTCTCCCCTGCTGGGGTTGAACAGCCGCATCGACGCGCGCACGTGCTGGCTTTCCACCCTGACGCTGATTTCAAGCCGGTGCCGTGGCTGCAGGTCAGCGGCGTTGGCCGGTTCCACATGGGACGCCGGCAGTTCCAGGGCAGCGCCGAATGCCTGGAACAACCGGGTACTGACTTCTTCCTCCATTCCACAGATAAACGTGCTTGCACCGGGTTCCGGTGTCAGGTTCCGCAAAGGCGCCAATTGCAGCCGTCCGGGACGCGCGGTCTGCGACGCGGACGGCGGCGCTGACACGACGGGAACATAGCTTCCCGCGGGAATATTGATCCTCAGCGCCGGGGATGCGGGAAGCGCCGCGTAGTATTCAGCCAGCCGGCGCCGCAAGCGGCCCATCTGTACCCTGACGACCGGATCAAGCGACGTATCGTAATCGCGCGCATCGCGCTTGAACACGTCCAGGCCGATACCGTATTCATTTAAAACATATTCCTTCCCAGATAATTTTTTTTCAATTAGGAAATTTAATAGATGGCGCATGCGCGGCGCCCTGGCAAATACCGGACTGTTCAAAATATGCGCGATGGCTTTCCATATCTCATCTTTATCCAGACCGGCATCCGCATGCGATGCCAAATGAATCAGCGCGTTCATAACAGTTCCAATCGAATGAGAATTTCCATCCACGTACAGCCGTGTGCTTGAAATTACTCTATCGAATGACGACGGAGCATACCTTTCGATTACCTTACGATTCCATAAGCCTTTGTTTTTAAAAACATAATTCATTACGCGCACGGCGCACGCCAGCGCGCCAGCGCGCACGCGGCATGTCCGCAATCACCTCTTGCCGGACACCCGGACACCTCTGGACAGCCCGGACACGTCCGCTCCGCTGCCTTGCGCCGCTCGACGGCTTAAGAATCAAGCACTTAGCCACTGGCACAGATCCTGCATGACCACCAGACAACATAGCCCAACCAATCGATCATGATCCGCGACACTTCCCACCAAGACCGAGTCATCGCCCCGCCGCCCGGCACTGCCTGGAAGCGCAAGGCCGTCATTGCCGCCATCGCCGCCGCCGTGCTGGCCACCGGCTACACGCTGGTCAATACCTGGCACGGCAGCAGCCAGTCCATCAATGCGGCGCGCCTGCGCATGGCCGATGTCACGGTCGGCACCCTGGTGCGCGACGCCGCCGTCAATGGCCGCATCGTGGCCGCCGTCAGCCCGACGCTGTATTCGACCTCGCCTTCGACCGTGACCTTGAAAACCCACGCCGGCGCCACCGTGAAAAAAGGCGACGTTCTGGCGGTGCTGGAATCGCCCGACCTGGCTGACGAGTTGAAGCGCGAGCAGGCGCTGTACCAGGAATTGGCGGCCGAAGTGGCGCGCCAGCAAATCCTCGCGCGCAAGCAGAAAATGCTGGCCCGGCGCGACGCCGATACCGCTGAGATCGACCGCCTGTCCGCCCAGCGCACGCTGGAGCGCTACAACAGCGTGTCGAACGAAGGCGTGGTGGCCAAGATCGATTACCAGAAAGCCAAGGATGCGCTGCAAGCGGCGGAGATCCGCGCCCGCCATGCGGCCCAGGCGGCGGAACTCGAAGGCGACAACGTGGCGCTGGAATTGAAGACCAAGTCCGCCCAACTGGAACGCCAGAAGCTGGCGCTGGCCAACGCCCAGCGCAAGGTCGACGAACTCACCGTGCGCGCGCCGGTCGATGGTTTCATCGGCACGCTGTCGGTGCCGAACCGCAGCGTGGTGCCGGCCAATGCGCCGCTGATGACGCTGGTCGACTTGTCGGCGCTGGAAGTGGAAATCGAAGTGCCGGAAACCTACGTGGCCGACCTCGGCATTGGCATGAACGCGGAAATCCTGGTTGGCGGAGCCAAGGCCATGGGCAAGCTGTCCGCCCTGTCGCCGGAAGTCGTGAAGAACCAGGTGCTGGCGCGCGTGCGCTTCAACGGCGCCCAGCCGGAAGGCTTGCGCCAGAACCAGCGCGTGTCGGCGCGCCTGCTGATCGATGAAAAACCCAATGCGCTGATGCTGCCGCGCGGTTCGTTCGTGGAATCCGAAGGCGGCCGCCATGCCTACGTGATGCGGGACGGCGTGGCCGTGCGCACGCCGATCCGCCTCGGCGCCACCAGCGTCAACGCCGTGGAAATCCTGTCCGGACTCAAGCAGGGCGACAAGGTCGTCATCTCCGGCACGGAAACGTTTGCCAA
>CBIHOX010000141.1:0-16368 GCA_966211685.1 uncultured Pseudoduganella sp. | reverse complement strand
TCGATGCCGGTGACCTTGGCGATCAGTTCACTGTATTTTTCCGGCTCGGCCGATACCAGGCGGTCCGCCTCGATGGCGGCGCGCAGGAACGCTACCACGATTTCCGGGTATTTTTTCGCGAAGTCCGTGTCGACCAGGCTGCCGTGCAGGGTCGGCGCGTTCGCTTGCGAACCATCGTAGATCTTGCGTGCATAGCCGCGGTGCGGGAACAGTTCGGCGAACGGCACGAAGTCCGCGTGGGCATCGATCTTGTTGGCCTGCAGCGCGGAGCCGGCCACTTCCGGCGCCTGCGTCACGATGGTGATGTCGCGGTCCGGCGTCCAGCCCTGGGCTTTCACGGCGCGCAGCAGCATGCCGTGCGCGGTCGAGGCGAATGGCACGGAAATGGTCTTGCCTTTGAGTTCGGCCAGCGACTGGATGCCGGACGCCTTCGGCACCACGATGCCATTGCCGCTGCCTTGCGTGCTGCCCGACAGCACCGTGATGAACTGGCTCTGGCGGCCGGCCTTCTGGAAAGCCGCGCCGTTGAACGAGCCGGGGAAGTCCGCCATCGAACCGATATCGAGCTTGCCGGCCACCATTTCATTGGTCAGCGGTGCGCCGGACGTGAAGTTCTTCCACTGGATGTCGTATTGCGCATCCTTGTACTTGCCCTCCTTCGGCAGGTATTTCTCCAGCAGCTTCAATTCACGGATGATCAAGCCGCCGGTGGCGCAATTGATGGTGGTGTCCTGGGTGCCGATGGCGATGCGGATGGTTTCGGCGGAGGCGGCGCCCGGCGCCGAGGCGGCGATGGCGGACAACAGCAGGGGCAACAGTTTTTTCAGCATGGCGGTTCCTTGATTAACGCAACAGGTAGGGGATATCGACGGTGACGGCGCCGGTCGGGCAATCCTTTTCGCACGGCATGCAATACCAGCATTCGTCGTATTTCATGTAGGCCTTGCCCTTGACCATGTCGATGGCCAGCACGTCGAGCGGGCAGACGTCGACACAGACGGTGCAGCCCTTGTGGGCGATGCACAGGTCATCGTTGACGCGGACCGGCACGCTGGCCGGGATAAAGGCGGTAGTCATGGTGTTCCTTTCAGTTCGGCTCGGTTCTGCTCAGTTCTGCTCAGTTCTATTCACGCGGCCAGCGGGGCCAATGATGTCGATGGCGCCGCGGTCTCGTCCTTGCCGGGTGTTGCCGCGGCCTGCATCGGCGCGGTGCGCTGCACGCGCAGGCGCTGGTAGGCGGTTTTTTCCTCGTCGTCGAGCGGTACGATGTAGGGCGCGACCGGGCGCTTGAAGCATTCCATGCGGCCATCGCTTTTCTTCAGTTGCACGTGCACGAACCATTCGCTGTCATTGCGCCCGGGGTAATCGGCGCGGTTGTGGTAGAGGCCCCAGCGGCTTTCGGTGCGGTACAGCGAGGCGCGCGCCGCCATTTCCGCGCAATCGCGGATCGCGTGCACTTCCATTGCGCGCATCAGTTCGTGCGGGTTGGCGGCGGTGAGGCGGTCGAGGTCCGCGCGGATCGCTTCGAAGCGGCTCAGGCCCAGCTCCATCTTGCGCGTGACTTTCGGCGGCTGCAGGTAATCGTTGACCATGCGGCGCAACTTGTATTCCACCTGTTGCGGCGGCAAGCCGTCCGTGCGCCGCAAGGGCGCCCAGACGCGTTCGCGTTCGGCCGCCACCTGGGCTTCGTCGATCTCCGGCAAGGCCACCTGCGCGCAGCGCTGCGCCGCGCTTTCGCCGGCCAGCTTGCCGTACACGAAGGCGCCCAGCATGTAGTTGTGCGGCACGCACGCCAGGTCGCCGGCCGCGTACAGGCCCGGCACCGTGGTGGCCGCGTGCTCGTCGACCCAGACGCCGGATGCCGAGTGGCCGCTGCACAGGCCGATTTCCGAGATGTGCATTTCCACCATCTGCGCGCGGTAATCGGTGCCGCGGCCTTCGTGGAAGCGTCCGCGGCTCGGGCGTTCGTTGGTGTGCAGGATGGTTTCAATGGTGCTGATGGTTTCCTCGGCCAGGTGATCGAGCTTGAGGAACACGGGGCCGTTGCCGCCCTGCAGCTCGTTATAGAATTCCTGCATCATCTGGCCGCTCCAGTAATCGCATTCGATGAAGCGTTCGCCCTTGGCGTTGGTGGTGTAGCCGCCGAACGGGCCGGTCACGTAGGCGCAGGCCGGGCCATTGTAATCCTTGATCAAAGGATTGATCTGGAAGCATTCGATGCCCGACAGTTCGGCGCCGGCGTGGTACGCCATGCTGTAGCCGTCGCCCGCGTTGGTCGGGTTTTCATAGGTGCCGAACAGGTAGCCGGACGACGGCAAGCCGAGGCGGCCGGCCGCGCCGGTGGCCAGCACCACGGTCTTCGCGCGGATCACGTGGAAGTCGCCGGTGCGGCAGTCGAACGCCATGGCGCCCGCAATGGCCCCGTCGTCCGCGGTCAGCAAGCGCGTCGCCACCAGGCGGTTGGTGATGTCCACACGCGCCCGCTTCAGGCGGCGGTACAGCACTTTCTTGATGTCGTGGCCCTCGGGCATCGGCAGCACATAGGTGCCCATGTGGTGCACCTTGCGCATCGCATAGTCGCCGTTTTCATCCTTCTCGAATTTCACGCCCCAGCTGTCGAGCTCCTCGATCATCGGGAAGCTGCCCTGGGCATAGGCCATCACGGTGGCCTGGTTGACGATGCCGTCGTTGGCGGTGGTGATTTCCTTCACGTATTGCTCGGGCGTGGCGAAACCCGGCACGACGGCGTTGTTCAAGCCATCCATGCCCATCGAGATGGCGCCGCTGCGGCGCACGTTGGCTTTTTCCAGCAACAGCACGCGCAGGGCCGGGTTGGCTTCCTTGGCCTTGACGGCGGCCATCGGGCCGGCCGTGCCGCCCCCGATCACCAGCACGTCGACGGTTTGAGTCAGTGTTTCCATGCTTTGAGTCCTTATTCTTTGTGTTTCGATACGCGCAGCCGGTATTGGAAGGCGTCGCCGCGGAAGTACAGGTATTCGAAGTCCAGCGGCACGGCCTTGCCGTCCGCGCTTATGCTGTGGGTCAGGCGTTCGATGCGCAGGATGGCGCTGCCGGGCGCCACGCGCAGCGCATCGGCCAGCGCCTGGTCGGCGCACACGGCGTCGATGCGCAAGTCCGCGTGGCCCAGCGCGATGCCGTAATCGTTTTCCAGGATCAGGAAGATGTCGCGCCGCGCCAGGTCGGCGCCGCGCAGCCGTTCGCCGATGTGCAGCGGCAGGTACGTCACTTCCACCGACAGCGGTTCGCCGTTCAGGCAGCGGACGCGGCGGATTTCCGACACCGGCGTGCCGGCGGCGATCTCCAGCCGCTCCGCCACCACGGCGTCCGCCGCCACCGCCGCGTGGCCCGTCACGTCGTTGCGGATGCTGTGGCCCAGGCGCGCCATGGCCTGCGCGAAGCCTTCCAGCTGCGTCAACTGCTGGAACGCCTTGCGCCTGGCGACGAACGTGCCCTTGCCGGGCACCTTGAAAATCAGGCCTTCACGCTGCAGGTCGCCCAGCGCCTGGCGCACCGTGATGCGCGACACGCCAAACAGCGCGCACAGCGTGCTTTCCGGCGGCAGTTGTGCATGCACGGCGTAGCTGCCGTCGAGGATGCGCTCGCGCAGCCGTTCGCGCAGTTGCGCGTGCAGCGGCACCGGCGAGGGGCCGGCCGGGGCGAGCAATTCGGATGTCAGGATTTCGTTGGGCATCTGCGCTGACCTGTCATGACAGGTAATGAGTAGCTGGTGATGCCGAGTGTAGGGAGGGGAGGCGGGAGGAGGAACGAATATGATCGCGCAAGCTTATGTGGCGCGACTGTCTATCGATATGCGGCGGTAACGCGTATGCTCATGCAAAAAAAGCAAAAGGCGGCCAGCGGCCGCCTTTTCAGGAGTCAGGCAACGATTACAGGCGGCCGTAGCGCGCCGGCGGCACGCCGGGCACGTCGACGTCGACCGCGAACAGGGCGCCGGCCAGCGGTTCCTGCGCGCGCTGTTCCGGCGTCATGCCTTCCCACGCGGTGGTGATGTACAGCGTCTTGTAATCGGCGCCGCCCAGCACGCACGAGGCGGGCTGCGACACCGGCATGGCCACGGTGGCCAGCAATGTGCCGTCCGGGCTGTAGCGGCAAACGCGGCTGCCGCCCCACTGGGCGATCCACAGGCAACCTTCGGAATCGACCGTCATGCCGTCCGGCGAACCTTGTTCGCCGCCATAGGTCTTCCACAGGCGCGCCTGGCCCAGGGTGCCGTCCGGCTGCACGTCATAGGCAAAGGTGCGGTCGATGAAACTGTCGCTGTGGTACATGGTCTTGCCGTCCAGGCTGAACGTGGGACCATTGCAGATGCGGTAGTCGTCGAGCGCCACGTGCAGTTCGCCGTTCGGGTCGAGGCGGAACAGCTGGCCGTCCGGGCGGCTCTTGTCGTCGCCGTTCAGGGTGCCGGCCCACAGGCGGCCGTACGGGTCGGCCTTGCCGTCGTTCAGGCGCACGCCGGGGCGCGACTGGACCGGCTTGTGCAGGTATTCGATGTGCAATTCCGGCTTCAGCCACAGGCGCACGATGCCATCCTTCAAGCCGGCCATGAAGCCGTCGCCGTCCAGGCGCGGTACGATCCAGCCGATCGCCGTCGGCAATTGCCAGCTGTGCGTGGCGCCGTCGGCGTCATAGGCGTGCAGCACGCCCGCGACCAGGTTGACGAAATACAAACGTTGCTGTTCCGGCAGCCACAGCGGGCCTTCGCCCAGTTCGGCGCCCAGTTGCCACAGCAGGCGGGGAGTGTAGTGGTCGGTCATGGGAAAGAGAATCCGATATTGATGCGAGGAAATCGATACTATGCCGCATTACATTTTTGCGGTATAGCGCTATCATATATAATTCTTTGGATTTGGTATTCCAAAATGAGATAGGTCGAGCGGGGATCACCCGGTCCGCCTTTCGCCCTGTTCGGCCAGCCGGAATGCCGCGTGCACGGTGGCTTTCAATTCCGCGTCATCCCACGGTTTGGCCAGGCATTTGTAGACGGCGCCGCGGTTGACGGCGTCGGTCACGGTTTTCAAGTCCACGTAGCCGGACAGCAGGATGCGCACCGTGTTCGGGTGCAGGTCGCGCGCGCGGGCAAGGAATTCCGCGCCCGGCATGTCCGGCATGCGCTGGTCCGACACGATTACCTGGGCTTCCTGCGTGGCCAGCAATTCCAGCGCTTCGTGGCCGCTGTGCGCCACCAGGATGCGGTAACCTTCGCGCCGGAACAGGCGCGCCAGCGCATAGGCGGCGCCCGGTTCGTCATCGACCAGCAACAGGGTGCGGGCCGGCACCAGCGCCAGGTTTTCCTGCATCAGGGTGCGGCCCTCGCGCAACAGCGCGGCGAAATCGGCCGGCGCCAGCGGCTTGCTGAACAAATACCCCTGGATCTTGTCGCAGCCGATGTTGCGCAGGTAATTGAGCTGTCCCGGCGTTTCCACGCCTTCGGCCACCACCACCAGTTCCAACCCGTGCGCCAGCGCGATGGTGGCCTGCGCGATGGCGGCGCTGCGCGGTTCGCAGGTGATGTTGCGCACGAAAGTCTGGTCGATTTTCAGCTTGTCCAGCGTGAAGCGCGACAGGTAGCCCAGCGACGAATAACCGGTGCCGAAATCGTCGAGCGAGACCGACACGCCCATCTGCGCCAGTTCCGACAATTGCGCCTGCACGGCTTCGGCATCCTGCATCATGATGCTTTCGGTCAGTTCGATTTCCAGGCATTCCGGCGCCAGTCCGCTGGCCGCCAGCGCGGTGCGCACCATGGCCGGCAAGCCGCCGGTGGAGAGCTGGCGCGCCGACACGTTGACAGCCACCGGCAGCGGCGCCAGGCCGGCCAGCTGCCACGCCTTGTTTTGCTCGCACGCGCGGCGCAATACCCAGGCGCCGATCTCGATGATCTGGCCGGTGTCCTCGGCCAGCGGAATGAAGTCCGACGGCGGCACCACGCCCAGTTCCCGGCTGTGCCAGCGCAGCAGCGCTTCCATGCCGCTGATGCGGCCATCGGACAGCGATACCTGCGGCTGGTACACCAGCGCCAGTTCGTCGCGTTCGATCGCATGGCGCAAATGGGTTTCCAGCGACATGAAGCGCTGCGCGTGCGCGTTCATTTCGCCGGTAAAGAAGCGGAAACCGTTGCGGCCGGCGTCCTTCACGTGCGACAGCGCCACGTCGGCGCCGATCAGCAGCGCGCTGGCGGTGGCGCCGTCGCGCGGATAAATGCTGATGCCGACGCTGGCCGTCACGTACACGTCCTGTCCCTGCAGGCGTACCGGGCTGGCGATTTCCTCCATCAGCTGGCGCGCCGCCACGATCACGTCGTCGACCTGTTTGCACTTGGTGAGCATCAGCGCGAATTCGTCGGCGCCCAGGTGCGCCAGCGTGTCGCCGGGCGTGACGATGCGGCTCAGGCGGCGCGCCATTTCCTGCAGCAGCGCGTCGCCGGCGTCGTGGCCCATGCTGTCGTTGATGCGCTGCAGGCGGTCTATATTGAACAGCAATATCGCCACCAGCGCGCCGTCATGTTCGGCCGCCGCCATCGCCAGTTGCAGGCGGTCGTTCAGCAGGTTGCGGTTCGGCAGCAGCGTGAGCGGATCGTGGTTGGCCAGGAAATCCAGCTGGTGGTGCGCTTCCTTCAGCGCGCTGATGTCCGACGAGATCGACAGGTAAGCGCTGATATTGCCGTGCGGGTCGCGCACCGCGCAAATGCTCATGCGCTCCGGATAGACCTGGCCATTCTTGCGCCGGTTCCAGATTTCACCGCGCCACTGGCCGGTCTTTTCCAGGCTGGCCCACATGGCGCGGTAATACGCGCTGTCATGGCGGCCGGAACGCAGCAGGCTGGGATTGCGGCCCAGGACTTCGTGTTCCTTGTAGCCGGTGATCTGTTCGAAGGCCGGGTTGACAGCAACGATGTTGCAGTCCGCGTCG
This sequence comes from uncultured Pseudoduganella sp., assembly GCA_966211685.1. GTDB lineage: Bacteria > Pseudomonadota > Gammaproteobacteria > Burkholderiales > Burkholderiaceae_D > Rugamonas. Next base: position 9,417 of record CBIHOX010000141.1, on the reverse strand, counting down.
GTGGTGGCGATGCTTTCCTGCGTGCTGTCGAACACCATGGCCGACAGGCGCAGCCGGTTTTCCATCAGGCGCCGCTGCGTGGTATCGCGCAGGATGGCGGTGAACATCTGCTTGCCGTCGACGGCCACGATCGACAGCGACTGTTCGGCAATGAATTCCTCGCCATTGCTGCGCCGTCCGTGCACTTCCAGCACGCGCCCGCTGTAATACGGCTGGCTGGTGCGGCGGAATTGCTCGTAGCGCTGGCGCGCCTTGTCGCGGTAGCGTTCCGGCATCAGCATCATCACGCTCTGGCCCAGCATTTCCTGTTCCGTATAGCCGAACATGGCGACGGCGGCGCGGTTGAAGTGCAGGATGCGCAAGTCATGGTCCAGCGTGACGATGGCGTCCGGCGCCGATTCGCTCATGGCGCGGTAGCGGCTTTCACTGGCGCGCAGCGCCACGTCGGCGTCGCGCCTGGCGCTCGCTTCCAGCTGCAGTTGCGCGGCGTGGCGCTGCACCACCTGGTACAGGTTCAGGCTGTAATACGCCACCGTCAATTGCGCCGCCAGGGTGGAGGCGGTCTGCATGTCCTGTTGCGTGAAGGCCGGCTGGTTGCGGCGGCCCGCGAAATACAGCCAGCCATACAGGTTGTGGCGGTCGCGCAGCGCCATGCCGAGCAGGTTGCGCACCGGCGGGTGCCCGGGCGGCAATTCCCGCAGCGGCCCGGACGGCGCCGCGCGGCGCACCAGTTGCGGCGCATCGAGCAGGCAGCCAGGCAGCGACGTGCGGTCCAGCGCATGGCCGCGCAGCACGGCCGGATCGACGCCATGCGTGGCAAGGTGTTCCACCACCTGTTCCTGGCCGTCGAGCAGGCACAGCGCGATGCATTCGGCTTCGATGATGTGGGCCGCGGTTTCCGTGAAGGTGGCGGCCATGGTGGCGGCGTCGCGCTCGCTGGTCAGGCGCAGGCCCAGCGCCACCAGTTCATTGGCGATGGCCAGCGCGTCGGTGGCGGCGCCATCGGCAGTGGCCGGCGGCGCGGGCAGGAGGGCGCCTGGCCGGCTCGCGGCCGGCGCCGGGCGCAGGTGCGCGCGCTGTTCGGCGCCGCTCGCGGTCCAGCCCGTATATTGCGCCGGGTCGGCGTTGCCGTCCGCCAGGTTGGTCACCAGGCCATAGCCGAAGCCATGGTGGATTGGGGCCAGCGCCGGGGCGTGTGGCGTGGCCGATGGCGAGGCAGATGGCTGGGCCGCTGATGGGGCTGATGGTGGATCCGATGAAGGATCCAACGATGGGTCCGAAGACGGGGGCGCAGATGGATCCGATGATGGGTCCGATGATGGGTCCGATGATGGGGCCGCCGATGGATTCGCAGCCGGCCCCGATGATGGAGCCGATGAAGGGCCCGTTGATGAGACCTGCGCTGAGGCCAGCGGTGAGGCCTTGGAAGAGACGGACGGCGCCGGCCCCACGGCGGCAAGCGGCCCGGCCAGTGCGGGATGGTGGACGCCCGCATGCGCGCCGCCATCGTGATCCAGCCCCAGCTCCCGGCTGACCGCATCGAGGATGGCTTGCGGATCGGCAGGCTTGGTCAGCACGGTGCGCACGCCGCAGGCCGCCGCCATCGCGTACATTTCCTGGCACGAATACGTGGCGCTGAAAAAAATCACAGGGATGTCGCGCAGAGCGGGATCGGCCCGCACTTCCTGCGTGAATGCGTAACCGTCCATGGTCGGCATCAGCAAATCCGTGATGATCAAATCGGGATGTTCCCGCCGGGTGAGCGCCAGCGCCTGCAAGCCATCGCTGGCTTGCAGTAACCTGTGCGGCGTAAAACCCAGCAAGGTCAGCAGGAATTCGCGGTTGGTGGGCCGGTCGTCGACCACCAGGATGGTGCGAACGGGTGCTGACGGTTGCGGGGGAGCCTGGGGCGCGGTGTGCGGCAGGGCGGGCATGCTGTTCTCCATCGCATGTCTTGTTCATGACTGATGCTACCGCGCTGCCTGTTTACAAGGCGCACTTCAGGGGGAAACCGGGCTCCCGAGGGGTTATTCAGGTTGAGATGCGCCAAATCCATTAAAATAGAGGGTTAAGGAAACTCAAAACCAAGGATTAGCAATGTCGATCTCCAGCACCGAAGAAATTGTTGCCGAACTGCGCGCCGGCCGCATGGTGATACTCGTGGATGAGGAAGACCGCGAAAACGAGGGCGACCTGGTGCTTGCAGCGGACTTCGTGACGCCGGAAGCCATCAATTTCATGATCAAGCATGCCCGCGGCCTGGTGTGCCTGACCCTGACGGAAGAGCGCTGCCGGCAGCTGGACTTGTCGATGATGACCGCCCGTAACGGCACTTCGTTCGGCACCAATTTCACGCAATCGATCGAGGCGGCCGAAGGCGTCACCACGGGCATTTCCGCGGCCGACCGCGCCCGCACCATCCAGGTGGCCGTGGCCAAGAACGCCAAACCGTCCGATATCGTCCAGCCGGGCCATATTTTCCCGCTGCGCGCGGTCAAGGGCGGCGTGCTGATGCGTGCCGGCCACACCGAAGCCGGTTGCGACCTGACCGCCATGGCCGGCCTGACCCCGGCGTCCGTGATTTGCGAAATCGTCAAGGATGACGGCACCATGGCGCGCCTGCCGGACTTGCTGGAATTCGCCCGCGAACACGGCTTGAAGATCGGCACCATCGCCGACCTGATCCATTACCGCAGCCGCAACGAATGCATCGTCGAGCGCGTGGCCGAGCGCACGCTGAAAACCGCGGCCGGCGACTTCCGCATGATTGCATTCCGCGACACGCCGACCGGTTCGGCCCACCTGGCCCTGGTGCACGGCGCCATGGACACCAGCGAGGAATCGCTGGTCCGGGTGCACCAGCCGGTATCGATCCTGGACTTGCTGGAATCGGAAGCCACCACGCACTCGTGGACGATTTCGTCGTCGCTGAAAGCCATCAAGGAATCGCCGCAAGGCGTGGTAGTGTTGCTCAATTGCGAAGAAACCGCGGACCAGTTCTTCACGCAATTTGCCGCGCTGGACCAGCCGGCGCAGCGTCCGCAGGGCCGCGCCGCCAGCATGGACTTGCGCAGCTATGGCATCGGCGCGCAAATCCTGCGCGATGTCGGCGTGCGCAAGATGAAATTGCTGGCCAGCCCGCGTAAGATGCCATCGATGACGACTGGTTTCGACCTGGAAGTGACGGGCTACGTGGCCAAGCCGGCCGCCTGATCCGCTCAATACGACGAACAACACATTACATAGAAGAGGCTGCCATGACTGTAGGAAGCTACGAAACCAATCTGTCCGGCGAAGGTTTGCGCGTCGGTATCGTGCAAGCCCGCTTTAACGAAGACGTGTGCCACGGCTTGCTGTCGGCTTGCCTGGCCGAACTGAAGCACCTGGGCGTGGCCGACGAGGACGTGCTGCACGTGACCGTGCCGGGTGCGCTGGAAGTGCCGCTGATCCTGCAAAAGCTGGCCGAATCGCAGCAATTCGACGCCTTGATCGCGCTGGGCGCCATTATCCGCGGTGAAACCTACCACTTTGAACTGGTCTCGAACGAATCCGGCGCCGGCATCACCCGCATCAGCCTGGACTTCGGCATCCCGATCGCCAACGCGATCCTGACCACGGAAAACGATGAGCAGGCCGAAGTGCGCATGGCCGTCAAGGGCGCGGAAGCGGCCCGCGTGGCGGTGGAAATGGCCAATCTGTCCATCGCGCTGGAAGAATTGCAGCAAGACGCCGGCTACGACGAGTAATCCGCGTTGTTAAAGACCGCAGCCGCGGCATGCAGCCGCCGCTGGCGGTCTTTTTAATTTTTAGAACAGGTAACAACATGACCGATAACAAATCGACCCACGCCAATCCCAGCAAGAGCCGTACGCCGCGCCACCGCGCGCGCGAGTTCGCGCTGCAGGGCCTGTACCAATGGCTGCTGAACAATGAAGAATCCACCAAGGTCGTCAACAACATCCGCAATGCGCATGGATTCGACAAGGCCGACGCGGAATTCTTCACCAACCTGCTGCGCGGCACGATTGCCGAATCGGTGGAGTTGCGCGAAGCATTCGCGCCGCTGGTCGACCGCGGCGTGTCGGAACTGTCGCCCATCGAGCACGCCGTGCTGCTGATCGGCGCCTATGAATTCAAGAACCATCCGGAAATCCCGTACCGCGTCGTCATCAACGAAGCCGTGGAGCTGACCAAGTCGTTCGGCGGCATCGACGGGCACAAGTACGTCAACGGCGTGCTGGACAAGCTGGCCGGCAAGCTGCGCCAGGACGAAGTGGACGCCGACAAGAAGCGCTGATGTCCCCCCTGGTGCCTGACCCCAGGATGTGACACCGGTTGACATTTCTCAAGGAATGGCACCCCTGGTGCCTGACCCCGGAGTGTGACAAGCCACCTGGCATGACTGCCGAGGTGGCTTTTTTCTTATAGGGACCGTTGGTTTGCCGTGATAGCCGGGGTGGTGGCCGGGATTAAGATGGCCGTATAGCCACCATCAAGGGAGACATATATATATGAACACGGCAAACCTCGGTTCCGCCGACCTCGCGCTGCTGCGCGAAACCATCGCCTTGTCGGCCGCGTCGCGCGCCGCCGGCCGCCACCCGTTTGCCGCGCTGGTGGCCGATGAGCACGGCAATGTGGTGGCCCGCGCCGGCAACAATTCCATGCCGCCCGGCGATCCCACCCAGCACGCGGAATTGCTGGCCGTGGCGGCCGCCGCCAAGCTCCTCAGTCCGGAGCAGATGGCGAAATCCACCTTGTTTACCAGCGCGGAACCGTGCTGCATGTGCGCCGGCGCCGTCTACTGGACCAATGTCGGGCGCGTGGTCTACGCGCTGTCCGAGCATAAATTGCTGGAATTGACGGGCGCGCATCCGGAAAACCCGACTTTCTCGCTGCCGTGCCGCGAAGTATTCGCGCGCGGCCAGCGCCCGGTCGGCGTGGTGGGGCCGCTGCTGGAAGACGAGGCGGCCGTGCCGCACGCGGGTTTCTGGAAATAACAGATGTAAAAAAACCGCCACGCGGGCGGTTTGTCGAGCGATCCGGGTACCGGCTTACAGGCCAGCCAGTTGCGAATCCGCCATTTTCGCGGAAGCCACGGCCGGTTCCGCAGGTTTCACGGCCGGGGCCGGGGTGGCGACGATCACCGGATTGGTGGTCGGCACTTTCTTGCCGGCGGAAACCTGTTGCAGTTTCTTGTACTCGGCCAGTACCTTGAAACCGTAACCTTCATCCGATTCAAACGCGGCGGCGCCCACGTATTGCTTCAGGCCGGCTTCCACGGAACCGTTGCGGGTCACGTAATCCTTCAGGATCAGCGAGCCGACGCGGATATTGGCCACCGGGTTCAGCGCGGCCTGCACGCCGCCCATGTCCTGGAATTTATCGTGGTGCACCTTGGACATCACCTGCATCAAGCCTTGCGCGCCCATCGGGCTTTCCGCAAACGGATTCAGCCCCGATTCGATTGCCATCACCGCCAGGATCAGCAGCGGATCGAGCTTGATTTCACGCGCCGTCAGGTACGCGGTCGAGACCAGCATGTTGGTCGCGTCCGAAGCGACCCGGTAACGCTTGGACAGCCAGGTGGTGACCCATTCCTGCTGCTTTTTCGAGCCCATCAACTTCTTTTCTTCCGCCGTCATCGGCGCTTCCGCTGCCGGCTGGGCGGCCGGCGCTTCCATCAGCGCGGTCAGGGGCGGTGCCGTGACCGCGAGTTCGGCTTGTGCCGGCTGCGGCGCCAGGGACTTGCTCAAGGCGTGGGCCAGGTCCGGGCGGACGTACAGAACTGCAAGCATGACCAGCGCGGTCACGCCGCAAATGGTCAACGTATGCTGGGCGGTGGTCAGCAGGCTGCGCACGGTAACGCGCGACTTCGCCATGCCGTTGGCCACCGAGGCCAGCTGGCGGGTGGCGGCAGCCACCCTGGTAGTGCGATTAGTCATAGAACTCCCCTGAAATGTCCGTAACGAGCGCATCCCCGCCGCGCGTCAGTGAATACTTCACGCAGCTGTTCTTTTTGATGTGCCAATGCCGTGCATCAGAAATATCATCGTTCAACGCTGCCGTGGGCAGTCGCGGAACGCCATCATTGCTTGCCTGAGCTGTCGTTACCTGGTGCCTGGGCAGGTAAGCGGGACAGTCCGCAATACAACTTTTCTCGGGGGGGTAAGGCAGACGCCTTGTGAAAACACTCCTTAAAATGTTTGTGGAGCCCCGACTCCGGTGAATGAATGAGTGACAACTATGTTGGCTAACTGGCCATGTCCTCTTCAAGTAAGGCGAATTGTAGAAGCCGTTTTATATCACGTCAATACTAACAAAAATGTTCTTTATAACTTATTGATATAGAATTTTGCCTTGCGGTGCAGCAAAAACTAATAAAATCAAACACTTGTCTGAATAACCTCAAGCCTGAGTTCGAAAGCGAAAAAATCGTAAAAAAGTATGAAGTACACCGATCTGCGTGATTTTATTTCTCAACTGCAACGAATGGGCGAACTTAAGCCTGTTTTAACCCCGGTTTCGCCGAACTTGGAGATGACGGAAGTCTGCGACCGCACGCTGCGGGCCGGCGGACCGGCCCTGCTGTTTGAAAAACCGGCCGGGTACGACATGCCGGTGCTGGGCAACCTGTTCGGCACGCCGCGCCGCGTGGCGCTCGGAATGGGCGCCGAAGACGTCGGTGAATTGCGCAAGATCGGCCATGTGCTGGCGCGCCTGAAGGAACCTGAACCGCCCAAGGGTTTCAAGGATTTGATGGGCATGGGCTCGCTGGTCAAGGCCGTGTGGGACATGTCGCCGAAGGAATTGCGCGGCGCGCCGTGCCAGGAAATCGTCTGGGAAGGCCAGGACGTGGACCTGGCGCGCCTGCCGATCCAGCATTGCTGGCCCGGCGACGTCGCGCCGCTGATCACCTGGGGCCTGGTCATCACCAAGGGGCCGAACAAGAAGCGGCAAAACCTCGGCATATACCGCCAGCAGGTGCTGGGCCGTAATAAAGTCATCATGCGCTGGCTGGCGCACCGGGGCGGGGCGCTGGATTTCCGCGAACACGCGGTGCAGAACAAGGGACAGCCGTATCCGGTGGCGGTGGCGCTGGGCGCCGATCCCGCCACCATCCTGGGCGCCGTGACGCCGGTGCCGGACACGTTGTCGGAATACCAGTTCGCCGGCCTGCTGCGCGGCAGCCGCACCGAACTCGTGAAAGCCATCGGCAGTGAATTGCGGGTGCCGGCGTCGGCGGAAATCGTGCTGGAAGGGCATATCTACCCGGACGAGAGCCATCCGTCCGGCTATGAACATGCGCTGGAAGGCCCGTATGGCGACCACACCGGTTATTACAATGAGCAGGACTGGTTCCCGGTGTTCACGATCGACCGCATCACGATGCGGCGCGACCCGATCTACCATTCGACGTACACGGGCAAGCCGCCGGACGAACCGGCCGTGCTGGGCCTGGCCCTGAATGAAGTGTTCGTGCCGCTGCTGCAAAAACAGTTCTCGGAAATCACGGACTTTTATTTGCCGCCGGAAGGGTGCAGCTACCGCATGGCGGTGGTGCAGATCCGCAAGCAATATGCGGGGCATGCCAAGCGCGTGATGTTCGGCGTCTGGAGTTTCCTGCGCCAGTTCATGTATACGAAATTCATCGTGGTGGTCGACGAAGACGTCAACATCCGCGACTGGAAGGAAGTCATCTGGGCCATCACCACGCGCGTCGACCCGACCCGTGACACCACCCTGGTCGACCATACGCCGATCGATTACCTGGACTTCGCCTCGCCGGTCAGCGGCCTGGGCAGCAAGATGGGCATCGACGCCACCAATAAATGGCCGGGCGAGACCAGCCGTGAATGGGGCACCACGATTACCATGACGCAGGAAGTTAAAAGCAAGGTCGACAGTATCTGGTCCAGCCTGGGAATTTGACAGGCCTAACACCTTTCCGCCGGAGCGGTTATAATGGCACCCGGCGGGCCCCTGCGCATTGCGGCATGGTCAACCTGGTCAGGTCGGGAACGAAGCAGCCACAGCCGTTCACCGCAAGTGCCGCAGATCAGGCTCGCCTCTGAATTCTCAAAAAAGCTGCCTCTGGCAGCTTTTTTTGCATTGGTGGCCACCTTGCACGGCTCGGCTCCCCGGGCTGTTCCCGGCTATGCGCTCAAGGCAACATTGCCGAAGTCCCGGCTTCCGTGCGTGGTAAAATTGCCCGCATGTCTTATCAAGTCCTCGCTCGCAAATACCGTCCCCGGAACTTTGAAACGCTCGTCGGCCAGGAGCACGTCGTGCGCGCGCTCACGCACGCGCTGAACACGGGCAGGCTGCATCACGCCTACCTGTTCACCGGCACCCGCGGCGTCGGCAAGACCACGCTGTCCCGGATCCTGGCCAAGTCGCTCAACTGTACCGGTCCCGATGGAACGGGCGGCATCACGGCCACGCCGTGCGGCCGGTGCGAGGCTTGCCAGGCCATCGATGGCGGCCGCTTCGTCGACTATATAGAGATGGATGCCGCGTCCAACCGCGGCGTCGATGAAATGGCGCAGTTGCTGGAGCAGGCGGTGTACGCGCCGTCGAATGCGCGCTTCAAGGTCTACATGATCGACGAGGTGCACATGCTGACCAACCACGCGTTCAACGCCATGCTGAAAACGCTGGAAGAGCCGCCGGAACACGTGAAATTCATCCTGGCGACCACGGACCCGCAAAAAATCCCCGTGACGGTGCTGTCGCGCTGCCTGCAATTCAATTTGAAGCAAATGCCGCCCGGGCACATCGTCGGCCACCTGGCCAATATCCTGGGCCAGGAAAACGTGCCGTTCGAGCAGCCCGCGCTGCGCCTGCTGGCGCAGGGCGCCCATGGCTCGATGCGCGATGCGCTGTCGCTGACCGACCAGGCGATCGCCTACGCGGCCGGCGAAGTCACGCTGGACGCGGTGCAGGGCATGCTGGGCGCGCTCGACCAGTCCTACCTGGTGCGCCTGCTGGACGCGCTGGCGAAACAGGATGGCGCCGACCTGCTGGCGGTGGCCGATGAAATGGCGTCGCGCAGCCTGTCGTACAACGGCGCGCTGCAAGACCTCGGCACCTTGCTGCACCGCATCGCGCTGGCGCAGACCGTACCGTCCGCCGTCCCGGCGGACTTGCCGGAATACGCCGACATCGTGCGCCTGGCCGGCGAATTCGATGCGGAAGAAGTGCAGCTGTATTACCAGATCGCCGTGCATGGCCGCAATGAACTGGGCCTGGCGCCTGACGAATACGCGGGCTTTTCCATGACCTTGCTGCGCATGCTGGCCTTTCGTCCCGGCGTCGGTGGCGCCGAAGGCTTTCCCGCCGGGCAGGTGAATGCCGCGCCGGCGGCGCGCGGACCGGGCGCCGCGCGCGCCGCGGCGGCGGCCGGCCTGGCCGGCG
>CBIHOX010000140.1:0-16396 GCA_966211685.1 uncultured Pseudoduganella sp. | reverse complement strand
ACCGCCAGCGGCGCGCCGCAATAGACGCTGGCGTGCAGCAGCACTTCCTGCAATTCCTTGACCGTGGCGCCATTGTTCAGCGCACCGCGGATGTGGCCCTTCAGTTCATGCGAACGCCCCAGCGCCGTCAGCATGGCCAGGGTGAGGAAACTGCGGGTCTTCAAGTCGATGCCTTCGCGGCACCACACCGTGCCCCATGCGTTGCGCGTGATGAATTCCTGCAGCGGGCGGGTGAACGCATCCGATTGCGCGAAAGCGCTTTCCACGTAGCCATCGCCCATCACTTGCTTGCGGACGTGCAGTCCGTCCTGGAATTGCTGGTCCATCGATTCCCTCCTTACTTGTAATAGCCGGCCGCGATCACCAGGTCATCGGCCTTTTCCAGGTACACCGACTTGTCGCGCAGCGATTTGGTGGCCGGATCGACCCATTTGTAGTCGACCCAGCCGTTGCCGCCGCTGCGCGCCGTGTTGAGGATATCCTTGATGAAGTAGCGGTCGTTGGCGTCGCGCAGCTGGCTGACGTCCACGCCGATCAGCTTGGGGTTGGCGCCGTGCGCCACCACCTTGCCGTCCAGCGTGTAGATGCTCAGGTACAGGTCGTTGTCGACAAACGCGCCCTTCGGGTTGCTGGCTTCGGCCAGCATTTTTTCGCGGCCGCTCTTCTTCAGGTAAGCCACCGCCTTGCGCACGATGGCCGTGGCGTCGCTGGCGGTGTGCTGGGCGGCTGCGCCGCCGCTTGACGCCAGCAGGGAAAAGGTGAACAGGGCGCACAGCGCGCGCTGGAACAGGGTAGTCATGGTGTCTCCGGGGTTGGGTTTTTCAGGTTGGCGATGCGCTTGTACATGGTGGCGCGCGACAGGCCCAGCATGCGGGCCGCCGCCGTGACGTTGCCGCCGGCCGCGTCGAGCGCGTTCTTCGTGATGGTGTTGTCGAATTCGGCCAGCGCGGCGGCATAGCCGCGTACCGGCAGCGTGGCGGTATGCTGGCCGGCTTGCGCCGGCAGCAGCGTGTCGAACGCTTCCGGGCCGAGGCGGCTGCCGTCGCTGAGGATGCAGGCGCGTTCCAGCACGTTGCGCAATTCGCGCACGTTGCCGGGCCAGCGGTAGGCGCCCAGCAGCGCCAGCGCGGCCGGCGTCATGCTGCGCCGGCGCATGCCGTGGCGGCCGCGGATCTGCCGCAGCAGCGCGTCGCACAGCACGTCCAGGTCTTCCAGCCGGTCGCGCAGCGGCGGCAGCGTGATCTGCAGCACGTTGAGGCGGTAATACAGGTCGGAGCGGAAGCGGCCTTGCGCCACCAGGGCCGCCAGGTCGACGCTGGTGGCGGCGATCACGCGCACGTCGACCTTGATGACCTTGCCGGAGCCGAGCATTTCGAATTCCTGCTCCTGCAGCACGCGCAGCAACTTGCTCTGCATGGCCAGCGGCAAGTCGCCGATTTCATCGAGGAACAGCGTGCCGCCGTCGGCCTGCTTGAATTTGCCGTCGCGCGCGCGCCGGTCCGCGCCGGTATAGGCGCCCGGCGCCACGCCGAAGAATTCGGCTTCCAGCAGGGTTTCCGGCACGGCCGCCATGTTCACGCCGATAAACGGCGCGCCCGCGCGGTTCGACAGCGCGTGGATGGCGTTGGCCAGGATTTCCTTGCCGGTGCCGGTTTCCCCCAGCAGCAGCACGCCGACGTCGAGCTGGGCGGCGCGCGCCGCGTGGCGCTTCACGTCCATGCAGGCAGGCGAAACGCCGACGAAGTCGTCCAGCGCATACTTGGCGGTGCGGCGTTCGGCCAAGCCGCGCCGCGCGGCCGCCAGCTCCTGTTGCAGCGCCGTGAACTTGGCCACCAGCGGTTTCAGCTGGTGCAGCTGTTCATACAGCACGAAGCCCACCGCGCCGATCACGCCGCCCTGCTCGTTTTCCAGCGGCAAGCGGGTCACGACGAAGGTTTGCTGGCCGAATTCCATAATGTCGAGCAGGATCGGTTCGCCGCTGCGCATCACGTCGCGCAGCAGGCTGTTGGGAATCACCTGTTCGATTTCCTTCCCCAGTGCCTGGCCGGTGTCGCGCAGGCCCAGCATGGCGCGGTACTTGTCGTCGATCCAGGCGATGCGGCCTTCCCGGTCCACCACGATGGCGCCTTCGTACAGGCTGTCGAGCTGGCGGAACAGCGTGCGCATCGCGTGCTTGTGGATCGCGGCCGCATTGGTGAGGAAGGCCTGCGTGGACTGGCCCGGCATGGAACGCGGCTTCAATTCAGGCTGGCCAGCTTGTGCAGCAGCGCGCCGGACGTCGACACGCCGAACTTGCGCATCAGGTTGGCGCGGTGCATTTCCACGGTGCGCGGGCTGAGGTCGATGCGGCGCGCGATGCGCTTGCTGGTCTGGCCCTCCAGCAGCAGCGCCGCCACTTCGCGCTCGCGCGGCGTCATGCCGACCGCCACCGGGCGGCGGCCGCTCAAGTCTTCGAACGTCCACACGCCGACCGCATGCGGATTCGACGCCATCAGCGCGCGGCCGGCCACGCGGCACCAGAACAACTCGCCATTGGCGCGCCGCATGATGCGTTCGTCGGTATAGGCGCCGCCGGCGGCCAGCGCATCGGCGATGCGGTCGCCGATGCGTTCGAATTCGGCCTGGGTGGGATACAGGATTTCCAGCGACTGGCCGGCCAGTTCGGCGCGCGAATAGCCGAAGATGGCGGCCAGTGCATCATTGGCGGAATACAGCGTGCGCTGGCGCGATACACACATACCGACCGCCGCCAGCTGGAAGATATCCTCGTAATCGATGGGAGTGAAGGCGCTCATCGCAGGCTCCTTATTGCGCGGTCCAGCCGCCGTCGATGGTCAGCGCGGCGCCGCGCATCTGGCGCGCGCCGTCCGAGCACAGGAACAGCACGGCGTCGGCGATCTGTTCCGGCGTGGCGAATTCCTGCGACGGCTGTTTTTCGCCGAGCAGCCGTTCCTGCGCGGCCTGCGGCGTCAACCCTTCGCGCAGGGCCAGGTCGTCGATCTGCTTTTGCACCAGCGGCGTCAAGACCCAGCCCGGGCACACCGCGTTGCAGGTGATGCCGGTGCGCGCGTTTTCCAGCGCCACGGCCTTGGTCAGGCCGATCACGCCATGCTTGGCCGCGACGTACGCCGCCTTGTTGCTCGATGCGACCTGGCCGTGCACCGACGCGATGTTGACGATGCGCCCCCAGCCGCGCTGCTGCATGCCGGGCAGCGCGGCGCGGATCGCATAGAAGTTCGACGACAGGTTGATGGCCATGATCTGTTCCCATTTCTCGGGCGGGAACGCTTCGACGCGGGCCGTGTGCTGGATGCCGGCGTTGTTGACCAGGATGTCGACCGCGCCGAACGCGGCTTCGGCCTGGCGCACCATGGCTTCGATCTGATCGGGTCGCGTCATGTCGGCGTCGCTGTACAGCACTTGCACGCCGTGCGCGGCGGCCAGCGTGGCGGCCAGGTCGGCGATGGCGGACCGGTCGCCGAAGCCGTTCAGCATGACGTTGGCGCCCTGCGCGGCCAGCGCGCGGGCAATGCCCAGGCCGATGCCGCTGGTGGAACCGGTGACGATGGCGGATTTGTTGGTCAGCTTGTTGGTTAGCATGTGTGTCTCCTTGTTGGCGGCTGTTTAATGCACGAACATGTAATAGCTGCCGATGACGACGAACACCGACAGCGTCTTGATGCAGGTGACGGCGAAGATATCGCCATACGACACGCGGTGCGTCAGGCCGCACACGGCCAGCAGCGTGATGACGGCGCCGTTGTGCGGCAGCGTGTCCATGCCGCCGCTGGCCATCGATGCGACGCGGTGCAGCACTTCGAGCGGGATGTTGGCGGCGTTGGCGGCGGCGATGAAGGAATCCGACATGGCGGCCAGCGCGATGCTCATGCCGCCCGACGCGGAACCGGTGATGCCGGCCAGCGTGGTGACGGCGATGGCTTCGTTGACCAGCGGGTTCGGCACCGATTTCAGCGCGTCGGCCACCACCAGGAAGCCCGGCAGGCCGGCGATCACGGCGCCAAAGCCATATTCGGACGCGGTGTTCATCGACGCCAGCAGCGAACCGGAAATCGCGGTCTTGGTGCCTTCGGCGAAGCGCGCGCGGATCGGTTTCCACGCCAGCGCCAGCACGCTGAGGATGCCCAGCAGCAGCGCCGCCTCGACCGCCCAGATCGCGGCGACCTTCGATACTTCGGTGGCCACCGGCTTGGCGGCGCCGGCCAGGGTCATGCTGTGGGTCTTGCCGTAGTAGGCTGGAATCAGCAGGGTGAACACCTTGTTCATCACGCCCACCAGCAGCAGCGGCAGCAGCGCCAGCGCCGGATGCGGCAGCTTTTCATGGTGGAATTGTTCCGGTTCGTTGCTGTGGCCATCGCCATAGCCTTCGCCGCGCGCCAGCGCCTGGCGGCGGCGCCATTCCAGGTACGCCAGGCCGCAGGCCAGGATGAAGAGCGAGCCGGTCACGCCCAGCCAGGGCGCGGCCCAGGTATCGGTCTGGAAGAACGAGGTCGGGATGATGTTCTGGATTTGCGGGCTGCCTGGCAGCGCATCCATGGTGAACGTGAACGCGCCCAGCGCAATGGTGCCGGGGATCAGGCGTTTCGGGATGTCGCCCTGGCGGAACATTTCAGCGGCAAACGGGTACACCGCGAACACCACCACGAACAGCGACACGCCGCCATAGGTCAGCACCGCGCACACCATAACGATGGCCAGCATGGCGCGTTCGCGGCCCACCAGGCGGATCACCAGCGCCACGATGGACTTGGAAAAGCCGGACAGTTCGATCACCTTGCCGAACACGGCGCCCAATAAGAACACGGGGAAGTACAGTTTCACGAAGCCGACCATCTTGTCCATGAACACGCTGGAGAACATGGGCGGCACCAGCGAAGGATCGGTCAGCAGCACGGCCAGCAGGGCGGCCACGGGGGCAAACAGGATAACGCTGAAGCCGCGGTAGGCTACGTACATCAGCAAGGCAAGCGATAGCAGAACAACAATCAGGCTCATGGTGCAAGGTCCCCTTATAAGAATGGAACCTCACTTATTGCACTAACCGTGCCAGATTGCTAAAAACCTTATTTATCAACGACTTAGTTATTTCAGATATTTTCCCGCGTAATAACTGATGAGAGAAGTGTCCGGATTTTCAGACACATCTTTGATCTAAATCATGCAAGTATATGAAAACACTGAAATTTCGTCAGTCCAGAAATCTGGACAGCGACTGAAAGACTGGACACTTCGGTCACAAACCGAAATGTTGTTCTACTACAAGGAAACCCGTTCCATGAATCTGACCCAGCTGTTTACGGAAAACCCGGAGGGCTTGCGCAACCTCGCCACGCCCGCGCTGCTGCAGCGGCTGGAGGATATCTGCGAGGGCACCATCGCGGTGGACGCGCAGGCGCGCATCGTATGGATCAACGACCGCTACATGCAGATCATGGGCCTGCCGCCCGACCCGCAGGCGCTGCTGGGCAAGGATATCGAGGAAATCATCCCCCACAGCCTGCTGCGCCAGGTGGTGCAGACCGGCGAACCGATCCTGCTCGACCTGATGGCGTTCGGACACGAGACGTTCGTCGTCACGCGCTTGCCGCTGACGGACCGCCATGGCAAGGTGGTGGGCGCGGTGGGGTTTTGCCTGTACGAGAAAATGCACCACCTGAAGCCGCTGCTGGACAAGTTTTCGCGCCTGCAGCAGGAACTGGCCGATACGCGCCGTCAGCTGGCGGAAAACCGGCGCCCGCGCTATACGCTGGCCAGCTACGTCGGCAACAGCCCGGCCAGCATCGAGGTCAAGCGGCAGGCGCGGCGCGCGGCGGAACTCGACACCACGGTGCTGCTGCTGGGCGAGACCGGCACCGGCAAGGAATTGCTGGCGCAAGCGATCCACGCGCATTCGCCGCGCGCCAGCAAGCCGTTCATTGCCGTCAATGCGGCGGCGATTCCCGAGAGCTTGCTGGAAGCGGAATTCTTCGGCGTGGCGCCGGGCGCCTATACCGGCGCCGACAAGAAGGGCCGTGACGGCAAGTTCAAGCTGGCGCACGGCGGCACCCTGTTCCTCGACGAAGTGGGCGACATGCCGCTGCAGGTGCAGGCCAAGCTGCTGCGCGTGCTGCAGGAACAGGAAATCGAACCGCTCGGGTCCAACAAGGTGGTGAAGGTGGATGTGCGCATCATTGCCGCCACCAGCGTGGCGCTGCAACAGTCGGTGGCGGCCGGGCGCTTCCGCTCCGACCTGTATTACCGGCTCAACGTCCTGTCGATCACGCTGCCTCCGCTGCGCGAGCGCCTGGGCGACATGGAAGCGCTGTGCGAAAGCGCGCTGGAACAGATTTGCGAACGCACCGGCATGGCGCGGCGCGACATGACGCCGTCCGCGCTGGCGTACCTGTCGCGCTATGGCTGGCCGGGCAACGTGCGCGAATTGCGCAACGTGCTGGAAAAGGCCGTGCTGTACAGCGAATCGAAGCATCTTGACGCCGACGACTTCGCCCGCATCCTGCCGCAGGATTCGCTGGCGGCGCCGGCGCGCCAGCAGCAGGTGCTGCCGCTGGCGCGGGTGGTGGCCGACGCCGAGCGCGAAGCCATCCTGGCGGCGCTGCAGGCGGCGGGCGGGCGCAAGAGCGTGGCGGCGCAAATGCTGGGCATTTCGCGCGCCACGCTGTATGAAAAATTGTCGCAGCTGAAAATGGCGGCATAGGTGGCGGCTTGGATGGCGGCATAGGTGGCGGCATAACGGGGCGGTATAACAGGGCGGTATAACAGGGCGGGCGCCGCCGCGCCAGGGTCACGGCGGCGGCCCGTCCTCGCTGATCTTGCCGTCGACCAGCCAGATGCGCCGGTCCGCCGCGCTGGCAAAACCCGCGTCGTGCGTGACCGCCACCACGGTCTGCCCGGCGTCGGCCAGGCCGCGCAGGATGTCCCGCACGTTGCGGGTAGCGGCCGAATCGAGGTTGCCGGTCGGTTCGTCGGCCAGGATCAGCAGCGGATCGTTGGCCAGCGCCCGCGCAATGGCGACGCGCTGGCGCTGGCCGCCCGACAGTTGGGCCGGCAGCTTGCCGGCGTGGGCTTCCATGTCCAGTTGCCGCAGCAATTCCAGCGCGCGCGCCGCGATGGCGGCGGGCGGCAGCCGCGCCAGGCGCCGCATCGGCAGCGCCACGTTGTCCAGCGCCGTCAATTCCGCCAGCAAGAAATGGAACTGGAATACGAAGCCGAGTTTTTCCAGCCGCAGCGCGGCCAGCCGCTCTTCGCCGCAGCCGGAGGTTTCTTCGCCGTCCAGCCACAGGCGTCCGTCATCCGGCCGGTCCAGCAAGCCCAGTAAATACAGCAGCGACGATTTGCCGGAGCCGGACGGGCCCATGATGCCGATGAATTCCCCGCGCGCGATGTCCAGGCTCACACCGTCGACCAGCGTGACCGGCACCTCGCCCCGCAGCCGGCGGCTGAGCTGTTCGGCCTGCAGGACGGGGGCGGGGCGGTTCAATTGGCGCCCCGCAGGATATCGACCGGCTGCAGCCGCGCCGCCTTGCTGGCCGGCAGGTAGGCCGCGCAAACGCTGGCCGCCAGCGCAAAGCCGGCCGCCAGCAGGTACTGGCCGGCGCCCCACCAGACCGGCAGGTGCACCACGTCGCTGACGCCCGGCGGCTTCAGTTCCACGCTGGCCAGCGCCAGCATCATGCCGTGGCCCAGCAGCAGACCGGCGCCGCTGCCGGCCAGGCCGATGATCACGCCCTGGACCAGGAAAATGGCGCGGATGTCGCGCTGGCGGAAGCCCATGGCTTTGAGGATCGCGATGTCGCGGGTCTTTTCGCTGGCCACGGTCGAGATCGTGTTGTACATGCCGAACGCCGCCACCACCAGGATGGCCGCCACCACGCTGTACATGATGACGTTACGCACCAGCAGCAGGCTGAGGATATCTTCCGACGCTTCCAGCCACGAGACCGACTGGTAGCCGGTATTGCGTTCGATGTCGGCCGCCACGCCGCGCGCCGCGTGCGGGTCGGCCAGTTGCACGATGATGCGGTTGACGCGGTCCGGCCGCCCCAGGATGGCTTGCGCGCGCTTGAGCAGGGTGAAGGTTTCCCCTTCGTCGTAGGCGGCGTTGCCGGTGCGAAAGATGCCGACGACCTTCATGGTCACGCCACCGGTGCTGGCCGACACCACGCCCACCGGGCTGCCCATGTGCAGGCCGAACTTGGCGGCCAGGCCGGCGCCGATGATGATGCCGTTCTGCGTGGCCGCCAGGTCGTCCAGCGAACCGGACACCATCTTGCGTTCGATGGACGACACGTCCTTCATCCTGGCCGGCACCACCCCGGACAGGCTCACGCCCTGCTGCTGGCCGGCGAAGGTCAGCACCGCCGACCCGGCCAGCACCGGCGCGGCGCGCGCACCGGGCAGCGCTTCGATGTATTGCAGCCGGTTGCGGTAGCCGCGGATGCCGCGCACTTCCGGCTGCGGCTTGACGTTGCGCACCGCGACGGCGCCACGCGGCCAGCGCAGTTCGGCCGGCTGCACGTCGGCCGCGCGGCGCCGGTCCATCACCGTGATGTGGGGGCTGTTGTCGACCAGGCGCGTGATGAAATCATGTTCCGAGCCGCGCATCAGCGCCGACACGGCCAGGAAGAACGCCACGCCCAGGGCCACGCCGGTCAGCGACACCAGGGTGGCGCGGCGGCGCTGCCACAGGTGGGTGAGGGCGATGTCGAACGGCAGCGGCATGGCGGCGTCCGGCGCTCACGGAAGGACGGGACGTACCCGTCGCCCTTCGCGCAGCGTACCGTCCGGATGCAGCACGACCTGCTCGCCTTCCTGCAGGCCGCGCGTGATTTCCACCCGCCCGCCGCCGCGGATGCCGGCCGCCACGGCGCGCTTTTCCAGCCGCCCGCCGGCCGCCACCCAGACCGCATCGCCGGCCAGCGCGCCGGCCGGGACCAGCAGCGCGCGTTCGCGCCGCGCCACGGTCAGGTTGGCGTCGACCGTCATGCCGGTGCGCAGCGCGGACGGATCGGCAAGGCTGATGCGCACGCGGTAGCTGCGCGTCACCGGATCGCCCTTGGGGGTGATCTCGGTCACGGCGCCGTCGAACGTCTTGCCGGCCAGTGCGCCGGCCTTCATCACCACCGGCTGGCCGACATGCACGCGGCCGATGTCTTCCTCGTCGATCTCGGCGCTGACGCGCAGCGGCGCGCAGCAGGCCAGCACGAACACGGCCTGGCCGGGCGCGATGTATTGCCCGGCCTCGCCGTCGCGCCGGATGATGGCGCCATCGGCCGGGGCGGTCAGCGCCATATAGTCGCGCTGGGCGCTTACACGGCGCAGCGCCGCCTCGGCGGCGGCCAGTTCGGCGGCGGTGCGGTCACGCTCGGCGGGAGAAAGAAAGCCGCGTTCGGCCAGGGCCGCGACACGGGCGTGCTGGCTGCGCGCCTGCACGGCGCGGGCGCGCTGCTCGTCGACCGCGCCGGCCAGGTCGGCGTCGTCGAGCCGCGCCAGCACCTGGCCCTTGCGCACCCGGTCGCCTTCGTCGGCCAGGCGCTCGGCCAGCCTGCCGCCGGTGCGCGGCGCGATCGGCAGCATCACGCTGGGCTCCACCACGCCGCTGGCATATACCGCCTCGACGGCGGGACCGCGCACGACGGCCGCAACCTGCAGCGTGACCGGACCGGCGCGCCACCACGCCAGCGCGGCGGCGGCTGCCGCCAGCGCCACGGCGGCGGCCGCGTAGCGCCGCCATCGGGTACGGTGGATGTCTGCATTCATGGCACTGGCCAGCCGTGGGCGGCTGCGGAACGGGATGCGTCATTGTCCATACGCAAGCAATTGGCAGTATATGCGCTGGATCAAAAAAGCGTGATGTCGTTAGAAAAAAATACACGCGGCTGACGCTGGCTGAAAGTTTCTTGATGATATTTGACGTAGGTCAAGTCGAGTACCTGACTTGCCACAAACATACCCTTATCTTGTGGTTTGAGCGGGTTGCTTCGCGGCCCACGCACGACAAGGAATGCCATGAGACACCCACCGTTGGCTCCCGCAGCCGTTCCCCCAGCAGCGCCCGCAGCCGGCCTGCGCCTGCGCCGGCTCGGCATCGACACTTACCAGCAGCCGGTCGTCTACCTCGGCCATGGCGCGCCGATCGTGCATTCCGAAGGCTTCGAAGCGCAATCGCGGCTGGAATTGCGCCGCCTGGCCGCGCCGCACGTGCGCGTGGTGGCCACGCTCAACGTGCTGCACGCACCGCTGCTGGCCGACGATGAAATCGGCGTGTCCGAAGCGGCGTGGCGCGCGCTGGGTGGGGCCGAGGGCGACGCCGTCGCGATTGCCCACGCGCCGCCGCTGCTGTCCTTTGGCGCCGTGCAGTCGAAGATCTTCGGCCGGCCGCTGGGCGCCGAGGCGGCGGCCGGCATCGTCGCCGACATTGCCGCCGGGCGCTACTCCGACATCGAACTGGCGGCCATGATCACGGCCTGCTCCGGCAACCGGCTCGACGTGGCGGAAACCCATGCGCTGACCGCCGCCATGATCGCGGCCGGCCAGCGCCTGCGCTGGGATGCGCCGCAAGTGATGGACAAGCATTGCGTGGGCGGCTTGCCGGGCAACCGCACCACCTTGCTGGTGGTGCCGATCGCGGCCGCCTGCGGCCTGCTGATCCCTAAGACCTCGTCGCGCGCCATCACGTCGCCGGCCGGCACGGCCGACGCCATGGAAACGCTGGCCCCGGTCACGCTCGACTTGCCGGCCATGCGGCGCGTGGTGGAGCGGGTGGGCGGCTGCATCACGTGGGGCGGGGCGGTGCAACTGAGCCCGGTGGACGACTTGCTGATCCGCGTGGAGCGCCCGCTGGGGCTGGACAGCGACGGCTTGCTGGTGGCGTCGATCCTGTCGAAGAAGGCGGCGGCCGGATCGACCCACGTGCTGATCGACATCCCGGTGGGCCGCACCGCCAAGGTCCGTTCGCCCGAGGCCGCGGGACGGCTGGCGCAGCGGCTGACCGAAGTCGGCAGGCAGCTCGGTATCGCCGTCAGCATCGAGCTGACCAATGGCGAGCAGCCGGTCGGCAAGGGCATCGGCCCGGCGCTGGAGGCGCGCGATGCGCTGGCGGTGCTGCAAAACCAGGGGCACGCGCCACAGGACCTGCGCCAGCGCGCGCTGATGCTGGCCGGCTACCTGCTGGAGCTGGGCGGCAAGGCCGCGCCGGGCGCCGGGCTGGCGCTGGCCACGCAAACGCTGGACAGTGGCGCCGCGTGGACCACGTTCCAGGCCATTTGCGAAGCGCAGGGCGGCATGCGCACGCCGCCGGTGGCGCGCTACACGCAGCCTTTGTGCGCGCTGCACGCGGGACGGGTGGCGGCGGTCGATAACCGCGCGCTGGCGCGCACCGCCAAGCTGGCCGGCGCGCCGAAGGCGCCGGCGGCCGGCCTCGAATTCCATGCCGCGCCGGGCACCCTGGTGGAAGTGGGCCAGCCGCTCTTGACCCTGCACGCGGAATCGCCGGGCGAACTCGCGTATGCGATGGCGTACGCGCAACAGCAAAGCCATTTGTTCACCATCGTGGAGGCGCCATGAGCCCGCTGCTGTTTGCCCTGCCCGGCGCCGAAGGATGGATCGCCGGCCTCTCGGCCGCCTGGCCGTGCGAGGCCGGCAGCGTGTCGCTGCACCGTTTCCCGGACGGCGAGTGCTGCCCGCAATTTTGCGCCGACCTGGCGGGGCGCGACGTGGTGCTGGCCGCCGCGCTGGGCGGCGGCAAGGGGCCGGACGGGCCGCTGTTCGCGCTGTACCTGGCCGCCAGCGTGGCGCGCGAACTGGGCGCGCGCAGCGTCGGGCTGGTGCTGCCTTATTTGCCCTACATGCGGCAGGACGCGCGCTTCGAGCCCGGGCAGGGCGTGACCGCGCTGCACGTGGGCCGCCTGCTGTCGTCCTGCGCCGACTGGATGGTGACGGCCGACCCGCACCTGCACCGCTTCACGAGCTTGTCGCAACCCTACCGCATCGCGACGGCGGTGGCGCCGTCGGCGCCGTCGATCGCGCGCTGGCTGGCCGCCAATGTCGAGCGCCCGCTGGTGGTGGGACCGGACCAGGAAAGCGAACAGTGGGCGCGCCAGCTGGCCGAACTGGCGGGCTGCCCGTACGTGGTGCTGAGCAAGGTGCGGCGCGGCGACCGCGACGTGACGGTGTCGCTCGACGGCCAGCAATGGCGCGGCGCCGACGATTGCACACCGGTGCTGGTGGACGACATCGCGTCGAGCGGCCGCACCATGGCCGCCGCCGTGCGCCTGCTGCGCGACGCCGGCCGGCCGGCGCCGGTGTGCGTGGTGGTGCATGCGCTGTTTTGCGGCGACGCCTACGACGTGTTGCGCGCCGCCGGGGCGGCGCGCATCGTCAGTTGCAACACGGTGCCACATGCCAGCAACGCCATCGACGTGCTGCCGGCGCTGGCCGCCGCTGCGCGGGGATTGGCGCGGCTCTAGTTCAGGGGCAGTTGCCGATGACGTAATAGCCGGCCGCGGTCTGCGACAGCGTGGTGGTGTAGAACGTGTTGTTCAGCCCCATGTTCTGGTTCGACCCCAGCGCCAGCGCATAGCCGCCGCTGTTGACCGCGCGTCCGGCCTGCACGTGCGCATAGTTGCTGGACGTGGTGGTGGAGCAGACGAAGCCCGACGACGTGGTGGCCGACACCGGCGCCGACAGCGCGCTTTCGCGGCCGGCCGCGAACGACGTTACCGCGTAGCTGTAGGTGGTGGACGCCGTCAGTCCGCTGTCGGTGAACGTGGTGCCGCCGGTGGGCGTGGCGTTGACCTTTACCCCGTTGCGGTAGACGTGGTAGCCGGTGGCGCCGCTGGCCGCGCTCCAGTTCAGCGACACGGTGCTGGCGGTCTGCCCCGTGACGGCCAGGCCGGACGGCGCCGCCAGCGGCGGCGGGTTGCCGGTGGTGGTGGCCGTGACGGCGGCCGATTCCACGCCGGCCGCACCCTGGGCTGTCACGCCCCTGACCGTGTACGTATAGGTGCTCCCGGACGCCAGGCCGGTATCGGTGTACGACGTGCCGGTGACGGTATTCGCGTTGACCTTGGCGCCGCCGCGGTAGACGTTGTAGCCGGCCGCGCCCGAGACGCTGTTCCACTGCAGCGCAACCGAGTTGTCGCTCACGCCGGTGACGGCCACGCCGGACGGCGCGGCCAGCGCCACATAGCCGGAAGCGACCCGGTCCACCATGGCCTTGATGGCGGCCATTTGCCGGCCGCTCTTTTTCGCATAGTTGGCGTCGTCATAACCCCACCAGTCCCAGCATCCATTGGGGTTGCCGGAACTGCTGGGCGCCGTCTGCGGGTACAGCACCACGATGTTGTTGGTGTCGGCCCACTGGTTGTAGCCCGTGTTGCGGTAATACTTGTCCTGGATCTTGGTCGGATCCTGCTGGCAGCCGTGCACCACCACGTGCACCTTGCACTGGCCATTGGCGGCGCAGCTGGCCGGCACGTATGCCCAGCCGGTGGCCGCCATGCCGTGCGTGGCGGGGCTGGCGATGAATTCGGTCTGGTTGAATTCAATGAAGCTGCCGCCCAGCGTGCCCGTGTTCTTCGCGTTCAGCGGGCCATAGATCCATTTGAGGATTTCTCCGGCCAGGTCGAAATTGCAGTTGTTGATGTAGGGGCTGCCCTTGACGCTGCAACCGCTGCCGAAGTAGTCGGTCACCATCGCGTGTTCAGAGGCGATGTCCTTCTTGTAGAACACGTTGCCGCTGTTGACGTAGTTCTTGTAATAGGTTTCCGTCTCGTTCATCACCAGTTGTTTCACGGTGCTGTCGATGGTGCCGGAATACAGGTACACCCTGGCGTTGGCGAGGTTGCTGGTGGGGTCGATCAAGCCCTGGCTTGCCCAGCTGTTGGTGGTGCTGATCAGCGACGCGGTGGGCGGCTTGCTGGTGGCGGTGGCCGCCATGCACGGGCCGGTGGCGTTGGTCAGCGAACCCTGTGCGCAATAAAACGGGCCGCCTGCCACGATGCCGGCGCCGGCCTTGAAGGTCGACGAAAACGCCACGTGCAATTGCGCCGCCATGAAGCCGCCCGAGGACAGGCCGGATACGGATGACTTGGCGATGTCCACGTTGTAGGCGGGCAGGTTGACGGGGGCGGCGTGGGCCTGCCAGGCGCAGGCCAGCGTGGCCGCCAGCAGGGACGTGCGCGCGAGGGGGCGGGGGGACGAAGATGCTTGGGAACGAAGGGATTGCTGCGGTACGGGTTTTGCCATCGGTGTCTCCATTTTAATGTTCGGTTATCGATGCAAACTGCCAGACGGGATTCCCGGCAAGGGCAGGGCTGTTGGGGGAGGCAGCCCTGCTCCTTGCCGGGAACTGCGATGGTAGGGCCAAAATGGCGGCACGATTCCGACCCCGTATTTTTACGGGGATGGGTGCTGCGCTTACAATGCCGCATGCTTAAATTTACTTTTCTCGGCACGTCGTCCGGCGTGCCCACCATCCGCCGCAACGTCACGGCGCTGGCCGTACAGTTGCCGACAGGGCGCGACTGGTGGCTGGTCGATTGCGGCGAAGCCACCCAGCACCGCTTGCAGCGCACGCCGTTGTCGGTGCATGACATGGTCGGGATCTGCATCACGCACGTGCATGGCGACCACAGTTACGGCTTGCCCGGCCTGCTGGCCAGCGCCGCCATGACGGGGCGCAAGCGGCCCCTGGTCCTGGTGGCGCCGCAGGCGGTGCGCGCGTGGCTCGATGCGACCTTGCTGCACACCGAACTGTTCCTGACGTTTCCGCTGGTGCATGTGGACGTGGCGGCGGCCCAGGTGGTGCACCAGGCACCCGGCCTGGCCATCGAGCGCTTCCCGTTGTCGCACCGCTCGCCCAGCGTGGCGTTCCGTTTCGACGTGCGCACCACGCGGCGCAAGCTCGATATCGCGGCGCTGAAGGCGCGCGGCGTGCCGGCCGGTCCGCTATGGGGCCGGCTGCAGGCGGGCGGACACGTGACGCTGGACGACGGCATTGTGCTGACGCCGTCGGAATTTTGTATTGAACAAACGGCGCGCGCGGTGGCGGTGGTCGGCGGCGACAACGATACGCCGTCGCTGCTGCACGATGCGTGCGCCGAGGCGCAAGTGCTGGTGCATGAAGCCACCTACACCGAAGCGGTGCTGCAGAAAGTAGGGCCGGGACCAACCCACAGCTCTGTGCAGCGCGTGGCGCAGTTTGCCGCGGCGCGCGGCGTGCCGAACCTGGTGCTGACCCACTTCAGCGCGCGCTATGACAATCCGGAAGGGATGGCTGAACTGGAAGCGGAAGGGCGGTTGCACTACGGCGGCAACCTGTTCCTGGCGAGCGACTTCGACCAATATGAGCTTGATGCTAACGGTTTGCTGGCGAAAGTGGCGGAACGGCCACGGCGTCCGCGTTAAAAGTTGCAATACGTAAAAAAGCGTACTGAAAAGTGACACAGTTGAGGCTACTATGTTACACGTAAGCACATAATTAGGAGACAGTCATGAAAGGTACATTTGCATTGATTGCAGCCATTGCCGTGGCTGCTCCCTATGCCCAGGCCACCGATAACCAGGCGGTGGCGATTGCCATGGTCGACAAGGGCGTGGCCTACATGCAGAAAAATGGAAAGGATGCGTTGATCAAGGAAGTCAATGCAAAAAATCCCGAGTTTGTCAGCACCGACACTTACCTGACCGTGCGTGCGCTGGACGGTACGCAATTGGCCCACCCCACCAATCCCAAGCTGGTCGGCAAAAACGCTGTCCCGCTGCCTGACGCCGACGGCAAGCTGTTCCGCAAGGAAATCATCGACCGCGCCAAGACTGAAGGCAAGGGCTGGGTCGACTACCGCTACAACAACCCGCAGACCGGCGAGATCGAAAAGAAAAGCACGTACTTCCTGAAGAACGGCGACGTGATCCTGGAAGCGGGCATCTACAAGGGCAAGTAAAGGAACGCCCCCAAGCGTTCATGGGCGGTTCATCGGACAGCCGGCGTGTTGGTTGTCCGAGCTATCACAAATCGATATAGCAAAAGTGAAATGCCATATTGGAAATGGCTGCAATGTCTCCGTAATATGCAGCTACCAATATCAAGGCGGGGCCGGCGCGTGCGTACGGCTCCCATAGGGACAACCATTTCACCGAAGGCGGCCCATGAGCACTTTCTCGACACTGGACCTGATGGTCTTCCTGGCGTATTTCATCCTGGTGGCCGGATACGGCATCTGGATTTACCGCCGCAAGCAGGCCAGCTCCGGCCAGGCTTCCCATGATTACTTCCTTGCCGAAGGCTCGCTGACCTGGTGGGCCATCGGCGCTTCGCTGATCGCCTCCAACATCTCGGCCGAGCAATTCATCGGCATGAGCGGTTCCGGCTACCGCATCG
>CBIHOX010000139.1:0-16573 GCA_966211685.1 uncultured Pseudoduganella sp. | reverse complement strand
TACAGCGCGGCCGGCATGTCGGGCGGCGCCATTTCAATGATCTGCACGTCCTTGGGCGACATTTTTTCACGCGCCAGCATCTTGCGCAGGAACAGGAAGTCCACCGCGAAGCGGCTGGGGATGGCGATGCGCTTGCCGCGCAGGTCGGCAAAGCGCTTATAGGCCGAATCGGTGCGCACCATGATCACGGCGCCGGAACGGTGGCCCAGCGACACGATCTTCAGCGGGATTTTCTTGTCGGTCAAA
This sequence comes from uncultured Pseudoduganella sp., assembly GCA_966211685.1. Classification (GTDB taxonomy): domain Bacteria; phylum Pseudomonadota; class Gammaproteobacteria; order Burkholderiales; family Burkholderiaceae_D; genus Rugamonas. Next base: position 16,327 of record CBIHOX010000139.1, on the reverse strand, counting down.
TCCATCACCAGCGGCGCCAGCATGTAGGCCGCCTGGATGTGGCCCGTCATCAGGGCTTCCTTGATTTCCGGCCAGCCGCTGTACTTGCTGAATTCAAACGCGCCGCTGCGCGCCGCGCTGCAGGCGATCGGCAGGGTCAGGTTACAGGTGACGGGCAATCCGCCCACAGCCAGCTTGCCGGCCGCCCGCGCTGTCGACGGCAGCAGCGCCGGCGCCAGCCCCGCTGCCGGCAGCGCCAGCCCGGCCCCCAGCAACTGGCGGCGGCGCGGGGACGGAAGTGAAGTTAATGTATTCATAACGGTGGCTGGACGCAGCGGCGGAGGATGCCGCGAAACGGTGGGAGTGTAGCAAATTTCCGCGTTTCATCCAAAAAAAGCCCCCTTTTTTGGTAGTCCAGTTACAGCCGGTCGAGGCAGCGGAACTGTTCCAGCACCGCGCGCTGGAAGGGATTTTGCACGCTGCCTGCCGTCATCGCATACACGAGTTTTTGCCCGCCGCTGTCGAAACTCAGTTTGTAGCGCTCGCCCCTGCCCTGCGCTTCCAGCACGCCCTGGTCCACCATGCGCAGCCAGGCCCAAGGCCCTTCCGTGCGCAACGCCTGCGTACCGGGCGGCGGCACGTCCAGTTTCACCACTCCGCTGCTGCCCCGGCCGTTGGGCACCACGATGGACGCCGGGCGCACGGTGGCGGGCGGGCCGAACGGCACCGCCTGGTTGTCGATTTCCAGCTGCGCGCCGTTCCAGGCCGGGTCGGCGCTGAGCAGTTTCAATTCAAAGCGCAGCGACGGTTCGGCGCTGCCGACCGGGAAATACGCATCGCGCACCTGCGCGGCGCGCTGGAACATATCGAGCACCTGCTGCGGCATGCCCAGCGCCACGTTGTCCAGGCCGGGGCGCCAGCGCCACGGCCCGTCGCGCACTTCGACATAGTTGTGCAAGTGTTCCGCGAAAAACTTGTCCATCATGCCGTTCGGGCCGAAGAAACGCGTGAAATCGTCGCGCGTGACTTCCTGGCGCGCCGCGCGGGCCAGCGGATAGCGCCCGGCGATGGCGCGCCGGCAAAACGGCCCGGCTTCGGCCGCCCACAGGCCGCTGATGCGTTCGCGTTCGCCACCGCTGGCCAGCGCCGTGGCGTCGCTGTCGACTTCCCTCAGCATCTGCGCCAGCAGCGGGCTGCCGCCTTCGGCTTCGCGCAGCAAGCCAGGCAACGGGTTGCCGGACGGCGCGGCGGCGCCGGCGCGGCGCGCGCGTTCGGCCATCACCAGGTAATCGGCGGCGCCCTTGAGCGACGCCAGCAACTGGTCCAGCGGCGCACCGGCCGCGCCGGTGCCGACCATGCGGTGCAGGCCGGCAAAGCGGAGGTTGACGGACTCGCCCGGCACCGGCGCCGCGACGCCGGTCTTGCTGGTTACGGCGGCCGTGACCTTGCTGACCATGGCGCCCAGGGCCGACTGCCGGTCGCCCTGCCCCGGCAAGCCGAACGTGGTTTCGCGCGCGGCCGCCTGCAACAGTTTGCGCAGCGGCGATTCCGCGCCGGCGGCCAATCCCATGATGCGCGCGCCCTGCTCGGCGCCGGAAAACGGCGCCAGGCGCACGTCGGCCAGGTACCGTTCCCATTCGCCGGCATAGGCGTCGAAATACAGCTCCAGCAGGCGCGCCTGCAATTGCACGACATTGCCCGCGCTTTCCGCCTCGCGCCGGTCCAGCACCCAGTTCTCGCTGGCGGCGCGCTGCGCTGCCCCGTTCAGCAATTCCAGGAATTTCACGTAGCCGGCCTGCGTGAACATGCCGGGAATACCGCGCGTCAGCGGTTCGCCGCTGCGGCGCGACAGCACGATGCCGGCGTCGGCGCCAGCCACCGACGCCACGCTGAATTCCGGCAGGTTCATGTTCGCCATTTCGCTGCGCAAGCCCTGGAACACGCGCTGCGCCAGCGGCATGCGCGCCAGCACGGCGCGCACGTCGGCCACCAGTTGCCGGTCCAGCGGGATGCGTTGAGGCGCGCCGTGCAATCCCTCGGCCAGCGCCGCCACGTGCGCCGCCAGCGCCTCGCGCTGTGCCGGCGTGGCTTCGGGCAGGCTGCCGCGCCAGTCGGCCATGCTCCAGGCCACCAGCGCCTGCGCGTCGGGCGGCGCGTCGCCACCCAGCATCAGGTAGGCGCGCAAGGTGCCGTACAGGTTTTCCTCTCCCGCCGCGCCGCCGCGCCGCAGTTGCGCCTCCATGCGTCGCAGGATGTCCGGCAACAGCAGCGCCTGCAAGGTATGCTGGTACAACGCCTGCGTGCCCGCGCCCAGCTGTTCGCCCTGGTACAGGCCCAGGCGCAGCCGCCATGGCACCGCCTCGCCCTGTTGCGCATAACCGGTCGGCAGGCCGCGCGCCTGCGCCAGCAGCGGCAGCGCCGCCAGCGGCGAAGCCGCATCCTTGGCCACGGCGGCGCCGGTGGCGCGCACTTCGGCCAGGCCGGCGTCGACCGACGCCACCAGCCGGCCATTGCCGGCGTAACTGGCCGCCAGCGCGACCAGGCCGCCGACGCACAGCAGCGCCAGCGCGGCCAAGCCGCCCAGTTCGATGGCGCGGCGGCGCCGTTCATGCGCCGGATTGAAGGCGGCCAGGCCGGCTTCGGCAAAGATCACGTCGCGCATCAGGCGCGTCAGGAAATAGCTGCGCCCACTGGCGGCGTTGGCCGGCAGCGCCTGGCGCGCCACGCCATACGCATCGGCCAGCGCGCCCAGCACGCGGTCGATCGGGTGCCCCTCCTGCGTGCCGCTGGTGAAATACACGCCGCGCAACAGGGGCGCGTCGGCAAAGCGGCTGTCCTGGAACGCCTGTTCCAGGAACACTTGCAGCACGCCGCCCAGCGCATAAAATTCCTGCGGGAAGCCGTGCACCGCGGCGCGCCGCCGCAAGTCGCGTTCGGCTTCGATGCGTCCCAGCGCCTGCGATTCCAGCCGCGCCGCCAGTTGCCGGAATTCCGCGGGGAACGCCGCCAGCGCGGCGCCGGTACGGCCGGCGTCGTTGGCCGGGAACGTGACGCCCCACACTTGCGCGCGCTCTTCCTTGCCCAGTTCACTGAAGAAGTCCGTGAAACCGGCCAGCAAGTCGCATTTGGTCACCATCACATAGACCGGGAAACTGATGCCGAGCTGTTCGCGCAATTCCTGCAACCGCGCACGCACGGTCTGCGCATGGTGCAGGACGCCGGCCTCGCCCTGCTGCAACAGGTCGGCCACGCTGACGGCGACGATCACGCCGTTGATCGGACTGTGCTTGCGGTGGCGGCGCAGCAATTGCAGGAAGCCGTGCCATGCGGCCTGGTCGACGGCGCCATGGCTGTCCTGCGTGGTATAGCGGCCGGCCGTATCGAGCAGCACGGCTTCGTCGGTGAACCACCAGTCGCAATTGCGGGTGCCGCCGACGCCGCCCAGCGCGCCCTTGCCCATTTTTTCCGCCAGCGGGAAATGCAGGCCCGATTGCACCAGCGCGGTGGTCTTGCCCGCACCCGGCGCGCCGACGAACATATACCATGGCAACTGGTACAGCGCCTGGCCGCCGCCCTTGCGGCCGCTGGCGCGCAGGATCGCCATGGCTTCTTCCATGCGACGGGCCAGGGTCGCGATTTCCTCCTGCGACTCGCGCGCGCCCGGCTGCTCCACCTGGGCGCTGCGCGCCACGCCGGCCGCCAGCCGGACGTTGGCCATGTGCGCCAGCACCATCCTGCCCAGGAACCAGCCGGCCCAGGCCAGCCACAGCAGCGCGATGCACCACCAGCGCACGGCGGCCGACCCGAACAGGGCATGCCCGTCGAACGACAGCAGCGGCGCCTCGAACCACACCAGCAGCGACAGCAGGATCACCCCGACCAGCGCCAGCATCGCCGGCTTGCACAGCCAATTCCATACCTGTTTCATTGAATCCCCGTTGCAGCCGCGGCCCGCGGAGCCAGCAGCGTAATGACCACCCGGCGGTTGCGGGCGCGGTTTTGTTCGGTATCGTCCGGCGCGATGCGTTCGGCCGCGCCGCGTCCCTCGGCCTTGTAGCGGCTGGCCGGACCGGCCTGCTGCGCCAGCAGCGCCGCCACCTGCGCGGCCCGGCCCACCGACAAGTCCCAGTTGCTCGGATAACGCGTGCTGAAGCCGGCGCGGCCGTCGGTGTGGCCCACCACGGTCACTGCGCCCGGCACCGTGCGCAGTGCGGCGCCGATGCGGCCGATCAGCGCCAGCGATGCGGGCGACGGGTCCGCGCTGCCGGAGGCAAACATGCCCTGGGTGTTGAGGGAAATGATGGAACGGTCCGGCAAGTCCTGCACCGTGACCAGCCCCTGCGCGATTTCCGGCGCCAGGAAGCCCGCCAGGCGCGGTGCGCCGGCCGCTGCGGCTGGCGGCGGGGCGGCCAGCGCCGCCGGCGCGGCCTGCTGCAGCGCCGGCGGGCGATACGCCACCAGCGCTTCATAGACCGGGCTGGATTTGCCGGACAGGCTGTAGCTCATGCCCACATGCGCCAGGCCCAGCAGCCCTAGCACGCCTGCACCGGCCACCCACAGCCGCACCAGCCGCGCCGGCTGGCGGGCCGGCACCGCGGCGCCGCGCCAGTGCGGCGACAGGTCGCGTTCGGCCGCGCCGCGCTGGCGCACGATCAGCTGGAACAGCCGGCCGCGCAAGTCTTCCAGCTGGCGCAAACCGCCCTCCACCACGCGGTAGCGCCCTTCCAGGCCCAGCGCCAAGCACAGGTACATCAATTCCAGCGTGGCCAGGTGGGAGGCAGGGTCCTGGCTCAATTGCTGGACCAGCGCAAAAAATTGTTCGCCGCCGGCCGCTTCGCGGTGGAACGTGATGAGCAGGCTTTGCCGTCCCCACACGCCATTGCCGCCCCACGGGGTGGCGGAGATGGTCTCGTCGAGCAAGGTGCACAGCGCGTAATGGCCGATCTTGATGGCTTGCAGGTCGATGCTGGCGGCGCGCGCCTGCCGTTCGAACGCCGCCATGCATTCGCACAGGCGGATGCGCAGCGGTTCGACCTCGGCATGGGTCATCATCCGCAGCGGCAATACCAGGTTCAACACCGGCTTGGCCGCGGCCACCAGCGGGTTGGCGCCCAGTCCGGACAAATCCGGCGGCGCCACGGCGCGCTGCGGCGCGGCGGGCTGGGCCGGATGGGCCGGATGGGCCGCCTGGGGCCCGGCCGCCGGCGCGCCCTGGCGCGGCCGCCCGCCCGGCTGCGGCACCAGCACGGTGCGTTGCGGGTCCTGGGCGCCGCCGCCCTGTTCATGACCGTTCACATGGTTCCTTTCAATTGCTGACGTTGGATGCGCATTCAGGGGCGGTCGCCCTGCAGCCGCGCGGCCTGGCTTTCATAGGCTTCCGCGAACTGTTCGCGGAAACGGCGCTGGAATTCCTCGTCGGAGTCGGACGCCACCTGCGCATACGTGGCCACGAAGCGGTCCCACAGCTTGGCTTTGCGGCTGGCCGGCAACAGCCGGTCGACCATGGCTTCCTGCGGCATGCCGCGCTCGATGGCGGCCGGCGCGAAATGCGCGTGCACGCAGTCGAGCGCGGTGCGCATGCCGGCCATCATGGCCATCCAGTGCGCTTTCATGTCGTCGTACGCGTTGGGGAAAGCGGCTTCCGGCGCCAGGTAACCCTGCCGGGGGCGCTTGAGCATGAGTTCCAGCGCCGCATCGGGCGTGGGAAAGAATTTCAGCGGATTGTTGGCCTGGCTGCCCAGCATGGTGACCGGCAAATCGTTTTCCCGCTTCACCAGGCTGCGCGCCATCAGCATGGCCATGGTGCCGGCCGTGGCGCTGCGCAACATGGCGCCGACCAGTTCAGCCAATTCCTCGGGCGGACGGTCCGGCTCGAACCCCGGCAGGTTCAGGCCGCGCAACAGCGCGGCATAGACCGCGCTGTCGGTGGCGGTGCTGCCGCTGGCGGCATTGCCGGTCCGGGGCGCCTGGGCCGACGGGGACGCCGCGGGGCGTGCGGGGAATTCGGCCGCCGGCGGGCGCGCGGCGCCGGGATGCGCAGGCGGGGGCGCGGCGGGACGCTCCGGCAGGACGGCCGCGGCCGCGTCGGCGCCGAAGCCGCCGCTGAGGATGTCGTAGCCGGTCGGAATGGCGGGGATGGCGGCCGGCGCCATGCCAGCGCCGCCCAACCCGGGCAACGGCGGCAAGGGGTCCAGGGAATGCTCCGCCGGGGCGCGCGCAGCGTCACCGGCGCCGGGCAAGGGTGGCAATGGTGCCACATAGTGCGCCGCCGGCGCCGGAGCGGCGCCGCCCGTCCCTGGCAACGGCGGCAACGGGTCCATATAGTGTGGCGCCGCCGCCGGCTGGGGGGCCACGCGGGACGCCGCGGGCGCCGCGGCCAGGTCGTCCATTGCCGGCAGAGGCGGCAGCGGCGGCATCCCGGCCAGCAAATCCGCCATGGCCGGCAGGCCGGGCATGGGCGGCAGCGGCGGCAGTTCCGCGCCGCTCCAGTTGGCCGCGGGCGGCGCCGGCGCGCCGGCCGGCCGCCCGCAGGCAGGCTGGGCCCCGGCCGGACTGCCAGCGCCCGCGGCTGCCGCGCCCGGGCCGATGGTGCCGTCGGGATCGAACGCCGCATCCGGTTCCGCGGCAATCGCGGCGCGCAGGGTATATTGGCCCACCACGATACTGTCGCCGTCAGCCAGCAGCGCGGTGCGGCCCTGCCCGACCGGACGGCCGTTGACGAGGCTGGGGTTGGCGCCGATGTCGCTCCACCGGTAGCGGCCGTCGGCAAAGTCGATGCGCGCATGGTTGCGCGAAATGAAATGCGCCGGATCGTCCAGCGTCAATCCGTTGCCGGCCATGCGGCCAACCGTCCCGCCTTCCTGGCCGAACGAGACGGCAAGGGGGTTCGCCGGCGGTTCGGCCGCGTAGCTTTCAACGCGCAAGGTGATTGGCATAGCATTGCCCTTTGGAGAATGAAGTTGTCGCCAGCATGGCAATAATATTACAGAGGCAGCGCCGCCAAATTTTTTTTGTGGCAAATACGGCATAATTTTCTGACACTAGACTTGGCGCGTGGACTAGAATAGGATCACGCGCTTTGACTTGCAAAACTGGCCTCAAAAATGAACTTCCCTCCCGACGATGGCAATCAGACTGTGCTGGCGCCGACGCCGGAATTCCCCCTTGCGTTGATGAGGGGGACGCGGCTGGCCGAATTCGAGATCCAGCGCGTGATCGGCCAGGGCGGGTTCGGCATTGTTTACCTGGCATGGGACCACTCGCTGAAACGCGCGGTCGCCATCAAGGAATACATGCCGGCCGCCTATGCCGGCCGCACCAGCGCCAGCCACGTCTCGATGCTGTCGTCGCACCACGCGCAAACCTTCCTGACCGGGCTCGAGCATTTCGTCAAGGAAGCGCAGCTGCTGGCCCAGTTCGACCATCCCTCGCTGGTGCGGGTGTTCCGATATTGGGAAGCCAATGGCACGGCCTACATGGCGATGCCATATTACGAGGCGCCCACGTTGCGGGCGCTGTTCCTGCGCAGCCCGTCGGTCGTGGCGCAGGAATCCTGGCTGCGCCCGTTCCTGGACCATATCCTGGGTGCGCTGGAAGTGCTGCACGACCGCCAGTATTACCACCGCGACGTCGCGCCGGACAACATCCTGATGCTGGGCGACACGGTGCCGCTGTTGCTCGATTTTGGCGCTGCGCGCCGCGTGATTTCCGACATGACGCAGATGCCGACCGCGATTTTCAAGCCTGGCTATGCACCGATCGAGCAATACGGCGACATCAGCAACATGCCGCAAGGGCCATGGACCGACCTGTATGCGCTGGCGTCGGTCGTGTATTACATCATTACCGGCAAGGTGCCGCAGGCGTCGGTGTCGCGCCTGGCGTATGACACGCAAGTCCCGCTCGTTACCTCGATGCAAGGTCAATACAGTGAAGGCTTCCTGCACGCCATCGACAGCGCATTGCAGGTGCGGCCGGAAAACCGGCCGCACAACGTGGCCGAATTCCGTACGCTGCTGGCCTTGCCGGAGCGGGCCGTGCGCACGATGGCGGCGGCGATGCAGCCGCCGCCGGACTTGACGCCGCCGCGCACCCGGGGCGCGCCCCCGCCGCAAGACCCGGACGCCACCATGCTGGCGCCGCACCCGGTGTCGGCCAGGACCGCATCCGCGCCCGATCCCGACGCAACAATGCTGTCGCCGCATCCGGTCTCGGTCCGTGGCGCGCCGCCGCCCGACCCCGACGCGACCATGCTGGCGCCGCATCCCGTGTCGGTGCGCCCCACTTCGCCGCTGGACCCGGACGCCACCATGCTGGCGCCCCAGCCGTCGACCACGGCGCCGCCGCCCGTGGCCGACCAGGATGCGACCCGCATCGCGCCTGCGCCGGAAGCGCCACGGACCACGCACGCCGGCCAGGGCGGCGAGCCGGTCCAGCCCACGCAAGGTGTGGCGCCGGCGGCCGAACCGGCGCCGCTGTCGGGTGCGCCCGGCAACGGCCGGCGCAAGCTGATGCTGGGCGCCGGTGCGCTCGGCGTGGCGGCTGCCGCGCTGGTTTACTTCACGTCGTCTTCGAAGCCGGGCGCCGACCGTTCCGCCCCGCCAGCGGTCGCCGCCGTACCTGCCGCCGCGCCAGCCCCGGCCCAGCCGGCGCCTGCAGCGCCGGCCGCACCGGCCCCGGCCGTGGCGCCAGCCTGTCCGCTGCCGGCGGCCGATGGCGGCGACGCGTGCCCGCGCATGGTGGAAATTCCCGCTGGAAAGTACCGCATTGGTGCGCAAAAGAACGATCCCGGGGCGCTGCCCGAAGAATTGGGCGGCAAGGAACAGGATCTCGCCGCGTTCAAGCTGTCGGCCCACGAAGTCACGGTGGGCCAGTGGCGCCTGTGCGTGGCGGACAAGGCGTGCCCGCCGGCCGGCGACAGCCAGGATCCCAACCTGCCGGTGACCAACGTCAGCTGGAACGCCGCCAAGGGGTATGCCGACTGGCTGGCCAAAAAGACCGGCGAACCCTACCGATTGCCAACCGAGGCCGAATGGGAATATGCGGCGCGCGCCGGAACCAGCACGGTGTTTCCATGGGGTGACAGCCTCGATGAAAAACGCGCGCACTGCGGCCAGTGCGGCACGCCGGACTACTTCGACAAGCTGATGCCGGTCGGGCGCTTCGCCGCCTATGGCGGTCTGTATGACATGTTGGGCAATGCCTATGAATGGGTCGACGATTGCTGGACCGCCAGTCACGCCCAGCCATTGCCACCGGCCAACGGTTCGTGCAATTTGAAAGTACAAAAAGGTGGATCGTACAGTTCCCTTGAAGGTGACATGCGCCCGGTGGCGCGCACCAAGGGTGAACGCAAGGCCGGCGATCCGCATGTGGGGTTCCGGATTGCCCGCTGACATCGGCGACAGCCAGCCCCCGTCTGAACCTGTGCAGGAGAGAAAATGACGAATAATGCGCACAGCCGCGTTGCCGCCACCATGATACTGACCGCCATCCTGGGCGCCGGCTGCGCGCCGCAGGAACCGGTCCATACCAACCCCGTGGTGGTGAAACCGCTGCCGCCGGCTCCGCCCGCGCCGCCGCCCAAGGCGGAAGAACCGCCCAAGCCGCCGGAAATCACCGAGCGGCCGGACCCGTGCCCGACGCAGCGCGCTTCGGAAGAATCGCACATCCGGAAATTTGAAAAAAATTACCTCAGTGCACTGACCTTGACGGAAACCCTGTCCGGGTTCAAGGAAAAGAAAGGGTCGTTCGGCATGTATGAACAGGATGCGGCCTCGAACGACCGCTTCCGGCTGAAACTCGCGCCGAAACCCGCAGCGCAGCAGCGCATGACTTTCGCGACCTATAATTTTGCCGTCGAGCTCGATTTCTCATACGTGGAACACCGCAAATGCAAGAGCGCTGCCTGCGGCGGCAAGAATGAAGACGCGCCGCGCAAATCCAGCCGCACCGTCAAGCTGCAACTCACACCGGCCCGCGACCACACGGCCGAATCCACGCTGGACTTTGCCGATCCCGCCCCCAAGGGATTTGACACCAGCTATTCGAATATCGTCATGAAGGTCAAACGTATCAGCTTGACGGGTACCGAGTGCATCAAGGCCGCGACATCGTCAGGCCGGTAACGGATCTCCTGCCGGGCGCGCGGCCGCACGCATGATCCGCACGCGCGCCGCCTGGGCGGGCCGGTTTGCTGTATGCTGGCGGCATGAACCAAGACACCGATATCCAGCTCAGCGGCCCCTTCAAGGCGACCGACGGCAGCGGCCGCGCCGTCGACATCAAATCCCTCCGCATTTTCGATGAAGGCTATGGCGTCGTCGACTTGTACGTGGACCTCGCCAAGCCGGCGGCGGACGGGCTGCACCGCGATAAAAAGCTCATTGCCGACATCAGCGCGCACTTGCGCACGCTGGGTTACAGCGGTCCCGACCTGGCGCCGGGCGACCCGGTGATCCAGGAAAAGCGCTTGATCGTGCTTGACACACCGGAAGCGTTCCTGCCGTTCGCGGTACGCAAGGGCTTCAAGGACCTGGCTGCGGAATTCGACAGCGAGTGACGCCGACAGGTGGATTCATCTGCTATTCCACCTTATGGTGCGCTGGCGCACGGATGGCACCGGCGCCTGCATGGACAATCCGGACCGAAGGAGGACAGGTCATGGATAATTTAAAAAACAGGGGCGCGCAAGACCGCGCCCGCATCAACGTGAATGAACAGCACGAATTGCGTTACTGGACCGATACGCTGGGCATCAGCGAACAGCGGTTGCGCGAGCTGGTCAAGGAAGTCGGCCCCAGTGTGGAAGCCGTCCGTGCGCAATTGGGCAACCGCCAGTAAGGCTTCCCCGCTTGGCGTGTGTTGCCCCGGCGGCGCGCGCCAGAGCGCGCCATCAATCCTGTAACAGCGCGCTCAGCCGGTCCAGGTCGACGGGTTTGACTGCCAGCGCATCAAAACCGGCCGACTGCGCGTCGAACCGGTCCCGGTCCTGCCCGTAGCCCGTCACGGCAATGATGCGCGCATTGCGCGTCGCCGGGTGTTCGCGCAGCCGGCGCGCCAGCGTGTAGCCATCCATTTCCGGCATGCCGATGTCAACCAGGAATGCTTCGGCGGGCGCCACCGCGGCGTTGCGCAGCGCAGCGAGCGGATCGCATTCGACACTGACTTGATGGCCCGATGCGCGCAACTGCAACGCCAGCGCCTGGGCCGCGTCTTCATTGTCGTCGACGATGGTAATGCGCCTGGGCGGCGCCGCCGCGCCCGCCGGCTTGTCGCCCGGCCTCCCGGGCATGCCTGCCGCTGGCGCCAGCGGCAGGCGCACCGTGAACCGGCTGCCCTGTCCGGCGCCGTCACTGGCGGCGTTGACCGTACCGCCGTGCAGCTCCGTCAACCGTTTCACCAGCGACAAGCCGATGCCCAGCCCGCCCTGCTGCCGGTCGACCGTGCGCTGGCCCTGTACGAACAGCTCGAACCGGTGTGGGATCAATTCCGGTTGCAAGCCGATGCCATTGTCGCGCACCTCCACCACCGCTTCGCTTCCTTCGACCGACAGCGCCAGGTCGATCTTGCCGTTTTCCGGCGTAAAGCGCGCCGCATTCGTGAGCAGGTTTACGAAGACCTGCACCAGCCGCTTCGCATCGCCCGACACCACTACGGGCCCGGCTGGCAAATGCATGGCGAACCGGTGGCCGCGCCGCTTCATCAACGGCAACACTTGTTCCCCCGCGTCTTGAGCGGCCGTGCGCAAGTCCACACAGGCACGGTCGAGCTCGATCTTGCCGCGCGTAACCCGCGACACGTCCAGCAAGTCGTCCAGCAGACTGGCCAGGTGCCTGACCTGCCGATGGATGACCTGGCTCAGGCGTTGCACCTGTTCCTGGCCGTGATTGCCCAGTATGAGCACGCTGGAGGCGGAACTGATGGGCGCAAGCGGGTTCCGCAGTTCATGCGCCAGCATGGCGAGGAAATCATCCTTTTGCCGGTTTGCCGCATGCAACAGCGCTTCCGCTTCCTTTTGCTGCTGGATGTCGATCGTGATCCCGTCAAAGCGCACCGGCACGCCGGCATCGTTACAGTACACGCGTCCCTTGGCGCGTATCCAGCGCCGCCGGCCATCGGGCGCCGCAGTGCGGTATTCCACATCGTAGTTGTCTTTTTCCTCGACCGCCCGGCGGATGGCTTCCACCACGCGCGGCCGGTCTTCGCCATCGATCATGCTGAAGAACAGGTCCGCGTCGACTTCCGCCTCGGGCGGCAGGAAGAACTGGGCCTTGCAGGTGTCGTTCCAATAAATCGTGCCGAGCGGCAGGGGGCAATAAAAAACGCCGAGTCCGGCCGCATCCACCACCAGTTGCAGGCGCTGGTCCGCCGTCGCCGCTTTCTCGTCGGCCAGGCGGCGCTGCGTGTCCAGCTCGGCCGCGCGCAATTCCGCATTTTTTTGTTGGGTGACGTCGAACCCTTCAACAAACAGCCCCGTGACCTGTCCGGCCTTGTCGCGCAATGGCTGGCACACGAAGTCCATGTACAACTGGTCCGGTTCGCGGCCGGGATGGCGGCGCAGCTGTACCGGCACCCCATGCACCGTGCGCGGCACACCGGTGGCATAGGCCTGGTCGAGCACTTCCAGGATCCCCTGCCCGGCCAGTTCGGGAAAGGCTTGCGCGACCGGCCGGCCGATGACGTCGCGGTGGCCATGGAACAGGCGGTGCGATTCGTTTTCCAGCACGTACACATGCTCGGGACCGCGGAAGATGGTCATGAATCCGGGCGCCTGGTCGAACATTTCCTGGAACGTCGCCAGCGTATCGAGTTCGTTTTTCAGGCGCTCTTCGGACAGCGCCAGTTCCGCGGCAGCGGCGCGGCGCGCCACCTGCCGGACCAGGTCGCCCAAATAACTGAACAACGCGCCGACGAGAACGAATGCCACGACCGTGATCCGGTCCGGCGTGCTGTCGACCCGGAACGCGTAAGTCGGCCCAAGGATATAGATCCCATACGCCAAGCCGCTGCATACGACCACTGCCGCAGCCAGTCGGCCCAGCAGCGCCGACGCCAGCGCCACGGTCGGGATAAAGACCAGGAAAGGCACACGGGCGCCGACGAACACGCTGAGCAGCAGCTGCAGCGCGGTCGCCGCCACCACCAGGGCCAGGCCGATCGTCAATTGCCGGCAGACGGGGACATCCTGTATGTTAAAAAACATGCTTTCTCCCTTTGCAAGGGATCATACAGGACGGCCGAATCCGGTTTGGCACTGTAGCGGGGATCGGCGCGAGACATGGGGCGGCCATCCCATGCCATGCGTCCCGGCGCCGATCCCGCGCGCCGCGCTTTACGCGCCCTGGCCGTGCCGGCGGCGCGCCAGGACCGCAAGCGCGGCCAGCCCTGCTCCCAGCATGGCATAACCCGACGGTTCCGGCACCGGGCTGGTCGGAATGATCGAGGTCTGGGTTTCCGGCCGCCACTCCCAGGTCTGGCTGGAACTGAATCCGCCACCGTCGGCATAGAATTCCCGGTAGGCGACCCCGGTGACGATCCCGGTCAACGTATAGTTGAACAAGTCCTGGCGCTGGAAACGGGCGCTGTAGTTGGGCAACTGGCCCGGGGTCCAGTTGAAGTAATCGATGCAGCTCAGGTAGTTGCAGCTGCCGTCGGTGTAGTGAATATTGCTGGCATGCAGTTCCCAGAGTTCATCCTTGGAGTATGAACCGTTGCCGTCGCGGTCGTCGACCACGATCGATACGGTGAGCGTGGCGTCGGGCTGGAATGCGTCCGCATGGAGCGCATAAAAACCCTTGTACACGATATCAAACGACTTCTGTTCCGCCTGCGCCCCTGCGCTCATCATCACGATTGCACCCGCCAAAGCCAATTTCAGCATCGCATCCTCCGCCGTAAAATAATTAAATAGATAAGTTTGCATTTTATATAATGCAGGAGAAGCGTAACACGCGCAGCGGGCTGTGGCGCAATTGCACGCAGTCTTACAAATGCTTTCGAATTATTTTTTTAGGCACTGTATCGTGCGCGCCGCAGCCAGTAGGCTATTGGACTCGGCATGGTCTTGCGCCGGCATGCATGAAGGAAACTTCCGGCGCGCCTCGCGGCATCGGCCAGCCGAATGCACGTCCATCACAAGGAGTCTTCTTTGCTCGACCTGAAAAATACCCCACCCGAGACCGTCATCAAGGTCGTCGGCATAGGCGGCGCCGGCAGCAACGCTGTCAGCCACATGGCAGCGTCCGGACTGACCGCCTTCGAACTGATCTGCGCCAACACCGATGCGCAGGCCCTGTCGCTGACGCGCGTGGAAAAGCGCATCCAGCTGGGCGAAAGCGGCCTGGGCGCCGGCAGCGACCCGATTGCCGGCCGCGAAAGCGCGATGCGCGAACGCACCGCCATCGGCGACGCGCTCAAGGGCGCGAACATGGTGTTCCTGACCGCCGGCATGGGCGGCGGCACCGGTACCGGCGCGGCGCCGGTGGTGGCCGAAGTGGCCCGTGAAATGGGCATCCTCACCGTCGGCGTGGTGTCGAAACCGTTTGAATTCGAGGGCCCGCGGCGCATGCGGGTGGCCGAGGAAGGCATTGCCCTGCTGGCCAAGTGCGTCGATTCGCTGGTCGTGGTCCTCAACAGCCGCCTCGAGGAAGTGCTGGGCGACGACATCACGCAAAAGCAGGCGTTCACGGCGGCCGACGAAGTGCTCAGCAAGGCCGTCACCGGCATTGCTGAAATCATCACCGTGCCCGGGATGATCAACGTCGACTTCGAAGACGTGCGCACCGTGATGCGGCAGACCGGCATCGCGATGATGGGCTCGGCGCAGCATGCCGGCGAAGACCGCGCGGTCAAGGCAGCCGAGGAAGCCATTGCCTGTCCGCTGCTCGATGGCTCCAACCTGCACGCCGCACGCGGATTGCTGGTCAACATCACTGCCTCCGAGGAAACCCTGAAGCTGCGCGAAACCAAGCAGGTCATGAACGTGATCTGCGCGCAAGTCAGCGACGACGCCATCATCAAGTTCGGCGCCGTGTACGACGATGCGCTTGGCGACGCCATGCGGGTGACCGTGGTGGCCACCGGCCTGAACCGGCCAGGCGATTTTGCCGCCAACACCAGGCGCCCCACCGTCTCGCGCCTGACGCCGGGCCTGGGATCGGGGCTGGGCGCGTCGACCCAGGTGCGCAGTGGATTGCGTGACACGCCGCCACAAAACATCCTGCGCCAGACGACTTCCTGAACACTGCACCTGTGCACCGGCGGCGCGCGGCCAGCGGCGCGCCGCGCGCGTCGCAAACCGCACTGTGCCAATTTCAGCGTGACAACGCTTGAAAACCAACAAGACAGTGTCCACTGCGGAAATTATCCTTGCACCGACATGTAGAGCGAGCAAATCGCCCATGCAGAACAAGGAGACATCCCGTGAAGCACAGCAGCAAATTGCAGTACACCGTCCTGGTCGCGGCATTGGCCGCGGCATTTCCCGGCGCCGCCGTGGCGCAGGATGCGGACGGCAAGGCCGTCCAGCGCGTCGTGGTGACCGGCTCGAACCTCAAGCGCGTGGACCAGGAAACCGCCTCCCCGGTCCAGGTGCTGTCGCGCCAGGAAATCGAGCAGAGCGGCGCGCAGACCGTGGCGCAAATCCTCGACAACCTGACCAGCAACGACCGCGGCGCGATCAGCGATTTGGGCGGCACCAATTCGTGGGCCAGCGGCGCCACCGGCGTCTCGCTGCGCAACCTCGGCACCGGCGCGACCCTGGTGCTGCTCAATGGCCGGCGCCTGTCGTCCTATGGTTTTGCCGACGGCCTGCAGTCGAACTTCGTCAACATCGATTCCATTCCGAGCGACGTGATCGAGCGCGTGGAAATCGTCAAGGATGGCGCCTCCGCGATCTATGGTTCCGACGCCGTGGCCGGCGTCGTCAACATCATCACACGCAAGAATTTCCGCGGCGTGGGCGTGAAAGCCTCGGCGCAGCAATCGATCAAGCATGCCTTCCTCGACCACGAACGCAAGGCGTCCATCATCGGCGGCGCCGGCGACTTCGAGGCGGACGGCTACAACGCATTCGCGCACCTTGAAGTGTATTCGCGCGGCAAATTCACGGACCGCCAGGCCCGCCCCCTGCTGCCGGACTGGTTCATCCGCATGAACCCGGACCGGGACGCCACGTCGACCGGTTCGATCCCCGGCAACTATGTCGGCCGCTACCCGGCCAATTACCGCGACGCCGCGCTGGCCGGCAAGTCCATCAACGTCGCGGCGCCCGGCTGCGCGCCGGAAAACCTCAAGGGCGGCTTGTGCTTCTATGACTATTGGCAGGACAGCCTGGCGCGCGCCCCGG
>CBIHOX010000138.1:0-16667 GCA_966211685.1 uncultured Pseudoduganella sp. | reverse complement strand
CCGACGAGGAATCGGGCCAGACCATCATGTCCGGCATGGGCGAGCTGCACCTGGAAATCCTGGTCGACCGCATGAAGCGGGAATTCGGCGTGGAAGCCACAGTGGGCAAGCCGCAAGTGGCCTACCGCGAAACTGTGACGCGCCCGGCGGCCGACGTCGAAGGCAAGTTCGTCAAGCAGTCGGGCGGACGCGGCCAGTATGGCCACGCCGTCATCACGCTGGAACCGTCGGGCCCCGGCAAGGGCTACGAGTTCGTGGACGCCATCAAGGGCGGCACCATCCCGCGCGAATTCATTCCCGCCGTCGACAAGGGTATCCAGGAAACGCTGCAGTCTGGCGTCCTGGCAGGCTATCCGGTGGTGGACGTGAAAGTCACGCTGACGTTCGGGTCCTACCACGACGTGGATTCCAACGAGAACGCCTACCGCATGGCCGGTTCCATGGCGTTCAAGGACGCCATGCGCAAGGCCGGACCGGTGTTGCTCGAACCCATGATGGACGTGGAAGTGGAGACGCCGGAAGAATTCATGGGCAATGTGATGGGCGACCTGACGTCGCGGCGCGGCATGGTGCAGGGCATGGATGAGATTCCCGGTGGCGGCGGCAAATTGATCCGGGCCCTGGTGCCGCTGGCGGAAATGTTCGGCTATTCCACCACCTTGCGTTCGCTGACGCAGGGCAGGGCCACGTATTCCATGGAATTCAAGCACTATGCTGAAGTGCCGAAACACGTGTTCGACCAGATCGCCGTGGCCGGCAAAGGCCGCGGCTGACGGCATATGGCCTGCCTGGCGGCGGCCGGGCGGCGCGCAGCGGTTCGGGAGCGCTTCCGCCCCGAACCCGCTTGTATAGCACAAGCATGGAATGGAATTTCTCACCAACTGTCACAATGTTGCGCACATTACGCAGTAATTGCACTAATTCAATAAAATACTTTCCTGCATTTTTTTCTTTGCTATATTGCATCAAGAAGACAGCCGCACCGCTGCGCCGTCCCCCTCTCGCTTAGTTCCTGACTGAATTCGGAATGTCCCGGCGCCGCACGGTCGCCGGTAGCCCCTGTCTTGCCTGTTTCAGACTGAATGGAGGTTGCCATGATGCGTTTCCTGAACCAGTTGCTCCTGTGGCGCAAGTTCGCCATCCTCGCCGCGATGGGCCTGGTACTCGTCAGCGTGCCCAGTTTCCTGTACATCCGCGATTCTTACCAGATCCTTGAAGCGGCGCGTACGGAAACCCAGGGCACGGTACCGGCCAAGGCCATGCTGCGCACGCTGCAACTGACCCAGCACAGCCGGGGACTGGCGGCCCTGGTATTGGGTGGCAAGAAGGAAAAAGCATCCGAACTGAAAACCAAGCTGGTGGAGGTCGAGCGCGGCTTCGTCAACGTGCAACGCCTGCTGGCGGAACGGGTCAAGGACCCCGCCATCCTCGGCGCCTGGAACGAAGCGCAGTTGCAGTGGAAGGCGCTGGCCGGCGACGTGGCGCACGGCCGCATCAGCGGCAAGGCCAGCACGGAAATGCATTCGGCGCTGATCGGCAAGATACTCGCGGCCCTGGACATGGTGTGCGACCACTTCCTGCTGACCCTGGATCCCGATGTCGACAGCTATTACTTGATATTCGGCACGCTGTACCATTTGCCAGCCCTCACGGAAGACCTCGGCCGCCTGCGCGCGCGCGGCGCCAACCTGCTGACCCAGGCCAAGGTCGGCGTGGAAGAGCGCCAATCGCTGATGTCGCTGCTGGACAAAGCCACCGAACACCACGCCGCCATGAGCACGGCCTTTACCAAGGCCGGCGCGGCCAATCCTGAATTGCGCGACAAGCTGGCACGCATCATGGAAGACAGTCTGGGCGAAGCGCAGCAGGCCATGCAACTGGCGGACACGCACCTGATCGAAGCCGACAAGGTGGCGTTTCCGCCCACCGAGTATGTCGCGCAATTCACCAGGGCCATCGACAACCAGTTCAAATTGCTGGACGTGGCCGCGGCGGAACTGGACCACTTGCTGCAAGCGCGCGCCACGCGCCTGACGCGCGCCGTCTACACACTGCTGGGCTCGGTGGTGGCGCTGTCGCTGCTGGCCGGCTGGCTCGGCTACCTGATCACGATATCGATTACCCGCCCGCTGCGGGAAACCGTGCGCATTTCCAACGCCATTGCCGTGGGCGACCTGGGCAACCGCATTGTGTGCGACCGCGCCGATGAAATCGGCCAGGTGCAGCTCGCCATTGGCAACATGGCCGACAAATTGCGCAGCAGCCTGGACGACGTGGGCCGCGTGATGGGCGCCATGGCCGCAGGTGACCTGAGCCAGAAGATCGACCATCCTTACGAAGGCGCCTTTGCCATCCTGAAAAACCATACCAACAACACTGTCGACAAGCTCAGCGCGGTGGTGGCCGACGTCAACCAGGCCGCCCAGGCGATTGCCGCCGCATCCGGCCAGGTCAGCCAGACGGCGATGGCGCTGTCGCAGGCTGCCACGGAACAGGCCGCCAGTGTGGAGGAAACCAGCGCATCGCTGGAACAGATGACGGCGTCCATCGTGCAAAACACGGAAAACGCCAAGCTCACCGACGGCATGGCCAGCGGCGCGTCCGCCGAAGCCGCGGAGGGCGGCGAAGCCGTGCAGGCCACCGTGAAGGCCATGAACGAGATCGCCAGCCAGGTCAGCATCATCGACGACATCGCTTACCAGACCAATTTGCTGGCCCTGAACGCCGCCATCGAAGCGGCGCGCGCGGGCGAGCAGGGCAAGGGATTTGCCGTGGTGGCCACGCAGGTGCGCAAGCTGGCCGAACGCAGCCAGGATGCGGCCAAGGAAATCGGCGTGGTGGCGCGCTCGAGCGTGGTACTGGCGGAAAAAGCCGGCAGTCTGCTGGACCAGATGGTCCCGAAGAGCAAGAAAACCTCCGACCTGGTGCAGGAAATCGCCGCCGCGTCGGAAGAACAGTCGCTGGGCGTGGGGCAGATCAACAGCGCGGTCAGCCAGCTGAACGTGACGACCCAGCAAAACGCGGCCAGTTCCGAGGAATTGGCGGCGACCTCGCAGGAAATGAATGCGCAGGCTGAAGCGTTGCGCAAGGCCATGGCGTTCTTCAATGGCGGCGGCCGGGTGCACGCCACTGCCGGCGCCGCTGTGCAACCGGCCGCCAAACCGGCGGCCGACGTGCATCCGATCAAGCTGGTGCAGCTGAACCGCCTGACCGAAGAATTGGCCGGCAGCGTCGAGGAGGCCAATTTTGTCGCATATTGAAGGCGGGCCGCGCTGCCGCAGCCCGCGCCGCCGGCCCCGCAAGGTGGCGCGTGGAGTGACGGCGGCGCCATGGTGGCGGCAGCGCGCCCGCTCCAATACCTGAGCGTGGCGCCGGCAAGCCGGCGGCCGGCATTGCCGTGCCGCCGCGGCGCGGCGGCGGCATGACGACCGAGCGCGGCCAATGGCCGCCATCACGACGGTGACGCGGAGCGGATCGGTGGCGCGGTCTTGACGGGTTTGTGACATATGTCGCATAATGTCCCTAAACGTCACATAGGAGTCGCCATGACCGTCCCATCCGCCACAGAATTGTGCGTGCTGAAAGCGCTGTGGAAGCGCCAGCCGCTGAGCACCCGCGAAATCCACGATGCCGTTGAAGCGGAGCTGGGCTGGACGTTGTCGTCGACCCGCAAGACCGTGGAACGCATGCTGGACAAAGGCATGGTGAGCCAGGCCACTGTCCACGGCGTGCAGGTGTATGCGCCGGTGCTGGAAAAGGTCGGTACCCTGGCCGCGTTCGCGCGCGACTTCGGGCGGCGCGTGATGGAACTCGATGCGCCGCTGCCGGTCGCCATGTTCACCGGCAGCAAGCTGGTGGACGCCAGCGAACTGGCCGAGCTGGAACAAATGCTGCATGACTGGCCGGACGAGGAAGGCGGAGCGCCATGAGCGCGGTGGACCTCGCGCTGCTGCGCTTCCTGATGGCCAGCGCCGCCAGCATGGCGGCCGGCCTGGCGGTATGGGGGCTGTGCGCGGCGCTGCGCCGGACCTGGCCGGCCCTGGCGCTGCAGCGCAGTGGATGGCTGCTGGCGCAGCTGACGGTGGCGGCAGTGTTCGTGGCGGCGCTGGCGCCGCACGCGCCGCGCATGCGCCTGGTGCCACCGGTCGATATCGAAGCCGTGGATGCGGCAGTCACGCGGTACGTGACGCCGCCCGCCGCGCCCGCCGTGGCGGCGCCGGCCGCCAGCCGGGAAGCGGTTTCGGCCTCCCTGTCGCCGATGGCGGGCGTTGCCCGGCTGTGGGCCGCGGTCTATATCCTGGGGCTGGCGTGGTGCGTGCTGCGCCAGTGGCGTGCGCAGCGCCTGTTGCGGCAACTGGCGGCCTGTGGCGCGCCATTGCCGGGCCTGCCGGACGAGGGTGTGCCGGTAATCGAAGTGGCGGCGCCGGTGTCGCCCATGTTGCTGGGCCCGTGGCGGCCGCGCTTGCTGGTGCCGCGCCATTTGCGTGCATTTGATCCGGCGCAGCGGCAACTGATCCTGGAACACGAATGGATGCACTGGCGCCGGCGTGACTTGCACTGGATGTTGGCTGGCATCCTCCTGCAGACGCTGCTGTGGTTTAACCCGTTCATGCGCCTGTTGCGCGCCAGCCTGCTGTGGGCGCAGGAACTGGGGTGCGACCGCGACGTACTGCACGGCCGGCCGATGGGCGAACGCAAGGCGTATGCGGCAGCGCTGGTGGCCCAGTTGCAGTGGCAGTGCCGGCCTGTCGGCGCCGCGCTGGCCTTTGGCGGCGTCAGCAGCGAAACCGTCAAGGCCCGCATTGCCCTGATCCGCACGCCGGGCGCGCCACGCCATGCCAGGCAGGTGCGCTGGACGACGGCGGCGGTATTGGCGGCCGTGGCGGCCGGGGCTTATGCCCTGCAACCCGCGCTGGCACGGCATGGCGATACCGTGCTGGATGGAACGCTGCATTGCCTGACCCTGGCAGATGCCGCCACCGGGCAAGCACTGTTGCGTGACGGCCAGTGCGCGGTGCGCGTGACGCCGGCCTCGACCTTTAACATTGCCGTCAGCCTGATGGGATACGACCGCGGCATCCTGCACGATGAACATGCGCCGCGCTGGCCTTTCCGCGAAGGCTATACGGCGTGGAACGAATCCTGGCGCGCGCCAACGGATCCCGCCGCCTGGATGCGCAATTCCACGGTCTGGTATGCCCAGCTGGTTAGCGGGCAAGTCGGCGCCACGGCGTTCCAGCACTACCTGGACCAGTTCGAGTACGGCAACCGCGACGCGGCAGGGGACGGGGACAATGGCTTGACCATGTCGTGGATTAACTCATCGCTGCGGATTTCACCGGACGAACAGGTGGCGTTCCTGCGCCGCATCGTCAACCGCGATCTCGGCGTATCGCCCCGCGCGTATGACATGACCAGCCGCCTGTTGAAGGTGCGCACGCTGGCCAATGGCTGGGACGTTTACGGCAAGACCGGCACCGGTTCGCCGGTCGGCCCGGATGGCCGGGATATGCGCGACCGGTCCTACGGCTGGTTCGTCGGCTGGGCCGTCAAGGGCAACCGCACCATCGTCTTCGCCCACCTGGTGCAAGACCGGCAGGCGCAGGATGAACCGGCCGGTCCCCGCGCGCGGGAGGCGCTGCTGCGCGCCTTGCCGGCGCGGCTCGACGCGCTGTAAGCCAAACCCCCAATTCATTTTTTCCGCACGCGGCGCCCTGCGCCGCGCGCCCGGTCACGCCTGTTCATGTCCATGGTTTTTATCGAAGGAGATACATAATGTCGAAGTTGCTGAATTGGCGCCGCATGGCGCTGGCCCTGGCCACGCTGTTTCCCGCCGCGGTGGCCGCCGCGCCCGATGCGGCCGCGTTGCGCCGCGTGGTCGATGCGGCGGTCGGGCCCATGATGGCGCGGCATGACGTGCCCGGCCTGGCAGTGGCGGTCACGGTGGATGGCCAGGCCCTGTTTTTCAATTACGGCGTGGCGGCGCGCGACACCGGCCGCCCGGTGACGGAAAGCACGCTGTTTGAGCTGGGTTCCAACAGCAAGACGTTCACGGCCACGCTGGGCGCCTACGCACAGGAACTGGGCAAGCTGAAGCTGGACGACCGTCCTGGCCGGTACCTGCCGGCCTTGCAGGGTACTGCCGTGGACAAGGCCAGCCTGCTGCACCTGGCCACGTACACGGCAGGCGGCTTCCCGCTGCAGGTGCCGGACGAGATCAAAAGCCAGGACCAGCTGATGACGTACTTTCGGCAGTGGAATCCCGAC
Source organism: uncultured Pseudoduganella sp. (assembly GCA_966211685.1). Taxonomy (GTDB): domain Bacteria; phylum Pseudomonadota; class Gammaproteobacteria; order Burkholderiales; family Burkholderiaceae_D; genus Rugamonas. The sequence goes on along the minus strand of CBIHOX010000138.1, from coordinate 10,400 downwards.
GCGGCGCCCGGCCTGCAGCGCCGCTACAGCAACCTCAGCATTGGCTTGTTCGGCCACATCACCGGCCTGGCGCTCGGCGGCGCTTTTGCCGACGCGGCGGAGCGCGACCTGTTCCCGCAACTGGGCCTGCGGCACACTTACATCCGCGTGCCGCAACAGGCCATGGCCGATTATGCATGGGGCTACGCAAAAGACCAGGCGGTACGTGTCCGGCCTGATCTGTTCGATAGTGAGGCGTATGGCGTGAAAGCCAGCGCAGCCGACATGATCCGCTATGTGCAGTTGCAAATCGATCCGTCGCGCCTGGCACCGCCGCTGCAGCGCGCCGTGCTGGCCACGCAAAAAGGCTACTTCCAGGTCGGCCCGATGACGCAGGGGCTCGGCTGGGAGCGTTATCCCTATCCGGTCGGCCTGCGGCAACTGTTGGACGGCAATTCGCCGGAGATGGCGTGGGAAGCGCAGGCGGCGCAAGCCGTGATCCCGCCCTTGGGGACGGACGCACCCGCCTTGTACAACAAGACCGGTTCCACGCGCGGATTCGGCAGTTACGTCGCGTTCGTGCCGGCGCGGCGCATCGGCATCGTCATGCTGGCCAACCGCGCACTGCCGAACGATGCACGCATCACAGCGGCGCATGCGATCCTGTCGCAGCTTGCGGCGGCGAACGAGTAAAATGCCCGCCCTGCGGGCTGTGGCCGCGCTGGCAAAGTGGTTGGCCTGCCAAGCCTGCTGATGCCGCTCGCCCGTCGCCCGGCTTCGTGTTGAAATGGTTGCACAACAAGAACAGCTGCCAATTCACATCCAACGGAGACGAAAAAACATGAAATCCCTCGCAAAACTTGCTGCCGCGGCCGCCTTGGCCGGAGCGTTCGCGGCGCCGGCCGCGCAAGCCGCCAACAACTATCCTGTGGTACTGGTGCACGGTTTCCTCGGCTTTGGTCCGGACACCCTGCAAGGCACGGGCTTCCTGTATTGGGGCGGTTTCAATGACGTGGCGGCGCACTGGCGCACGGCCGACCGCAAGGTATTCACCGCCGCCGTCGGTCCGGTGAGTTCCAATTGGGACCGCGCCGTCGAACTGTTTTACCAGATCAAGGGCGGCTGCGTGGATTATGGCGCGCGGCACGCGGCCAGCCATGCGGCGGCCGGCGAAATCCAGAAACCTGCCGGCAAGTGCTGGGCCGCCGATCCCAACAACAATCCCAACAATTATCCGGTGGCGCTGTACCCGCAGTGGGATGCACAACACCCGATCCACCTGGTATCGCACAGCCAGGGCGGCCAGACCGTGCGCACCCTGATCCAGTTGCTGGAAAACGGGCCGCCCAATGGCGGCGAAGGGGACGGCCTGCTGTACACGGGCGGGAAAACCGGCTGGGTCAAGAGCGCCACCACGATCGCCACGCCGCACAACGGCACCACGCTGCGCGACGTGATTGTCGACTACGTGCCGAAGGTGTCGGAGCTGGCCGGCAAGATCGTCGAAGTGGCCGGACTGGGCGGCAGCAGCAACGCCGTCTACAAATTCCGGCTGGAGCAGTATGGCCTGGCGCAGGGGCCGTCGGAATCCATCGGCGACTTCATTTCGCGCACCCAGGGAGCGCCATTCTGGCAACTGGCCAACCATGACGCGGCGCAATGGGACCTGGGACCGGACGGCGCGGCGGAACTGAATACCTGGGTCAAGACCTCGCCCAACGTCTATTATTATTCGATCGGCTCGAAAGCCACCGAACAGGGCAGCTTTTGCTGCAACAATACCGACCGCGTGATCGCGCCGTTCCAGAGCAGCAGTTACCAGTATGCGCGCAACGACATGATTTTCTTCCTGAAAAACACGGCCGGTGAATGGGTGGTCCCCTCGATCCTGCAACCGGGCATGGGGTCGTACACGCAGACCGCGCCGGGCCGCGCGCAGACCGACTCGACCTGGTACCCGAACGACGGGGTGGTGAACACCGTCAGCATGAAAGGCCCGGCCGGGCAGCCGCTGCGCTACTTCGACGGCACGTCGGTCAAGGGCACGTGGAATTACCTGGGCTATTACAACCAGTACGACCACTTCGACGTGATCGGCTGGGACAATCCGGGGTCGGCGGTTTATCCGATCTACGACAATATCGCGTCCATCATTTACGGCCTCTGACCATGCGCGGCGCCATCATCGTGGGCGCCGTCATGGCGCTGCTGGGAGTGCGGCTGGCGGTCGAAGGCGCCAACGCGCCGGCGCCGGCTCCTGAACCTGCCGCACTGCGCGCCGCCAGCGCGGCCACCGCGCTGCTCGGGCAAGTGGCGGCCACGGCAGCCTCCGGGCCTGAAGGGGCCGCATCGCAGCCGCCTGCGGCGCACGCCGCCGCTTCCATGGCGATGAGGGGCGAAGCGGCTGTCGTGGCGCCCAGGGCGCCGCCACCATTGTCGGCCTCACGCAAGGCGGCAGGCAGCCAGGCCATGCTGGCTGCGTCGGTGGAAGCCGAAGTCCAGGCGCGGCGGGCGCGCGGCGAAACGGACGATGCGATTTACCGGGTGCGTGCGTCCCGGATGCCGCCAGCGGAAGTCGCGCAACTGGCGGCGATGGAAGCGGCTGAGCGCGCTTGGCAGCGCCAGCGTGCCGCCCAAGGCGCCGGATGTGCGGCGCCGTGTACGGCGCCGCCGCGGTTGACGCTGGAATGAGACGGTAAGGCGATGCCCCGTGATCCGTCAACGATGTGCGTGGTGGCGGACATCGCATTGCACTCGGCTTCGGATGACGGCATGCATTAACGTGATGCGTCACATTTAATGCGTGCCTTATTATTGTGACGCGTCACATTTAATGTCCAACGCATTATCGTGACGCGTCACGTTTAATATCGAATTAATTATCGTGACGCATCACGGTTAAATGCCTCATGTATTGTGACGCGCCACGGTAAACCGTTCGGACAGCCAAGCGCGTCACGGCTTCAAGGCGTCGCCGTGGCCGTCAAGCTCACGCCACTGAAGGTTTTATACGAACGGATGCCAATGTGCCACGTGCCCGCCGTCGGGTTGCTCTGGACGCACGATTCGGTATTGCCGGTCTTGTACGGGCGGCACACGTAATCGTTGGCGGTGGGCTGCGCGCCATAACGCAAGTACAGGTCGCCATCGCCGGTGCCCCCGCTCATGTTGACGGTCAGCGTATTGGCGCATTCCGGCACGTCTATCGTGTAATACACCCAGGTCCCGGCTGCGGCGCTGACATTGCCCTGGTTGAGCGTGACGTTCGCGCATGGCGCCGTTAGCGGACTGGGCAGGGACGTCAGCAACGTCGTGGTGACATCGCCGTCCTGGCCGATCGCCACCTGGTACAGCCGGTCGAATTCGGTTTCGGCAATCTCGCTGCCCGGATCGCCGCCCAATTGGCGGATCAGTTCCGGCGTGGTGTCGGAGTGGCCGACCACCAGCACATTGTCCGGCAGGCTGCGCAATTGCTGGGCAAAGGCCGCCAGTTGTGTCGGATCGTAGGTTTGCGTGGTGAGTTGCAGATAGCCGGCCAGCGGCTGCGCGGTCTGCTGGGTGCGGGTATAGGCCGTGCTAAAGATCTTCTTGATTCCGGCTTTCTTGAGTGTGGCGGCAATGTTTTGCGCCCGTACCTGGCCTTCCGGCGTGAGCGCCGGATCGGTGCCGGAGGCGGCTTTCTCCGCGTGGCGGGTCAGGTAAATCATGTGGGCGTCTGCCAGCGCCAGGCCGGGTGTGGCCAGGACGCAGGCGACGGCAAGGGCGCCGAGCCGGATAGGGAAGTGGCGGTGTGCCATGGGTAGTCTCCTGTCGTGGTAATGAACAGGCAAAGCAAGGCCTTGCCGCGCTGGTGGCGCGGCGGGTTGCATGCCAATGGTTTTTTATAAATATTGCAAAACAGAGAATACGGCACACCGGTGTGGCGGTCACGCGCGGATGAGGTCATTGTGACATTGCTGTCGCGGCAATGTCACAATTGCAGGGGGGAGCGTGGGACGTGATTATGTGTGACGCGTCACGATAATTATGGCAACGACGCCAGCAAAGTCGTCGTGACCTTGCCGTCCGGCCCGATCACCAGCTGATAGACGCGGTCGAAATCCGTTTCCAGGCAGGGCTGGCCCGGTTCGCCGCCCAGGTGCTGGATCAATTCCGGCAGTGTATCGGTATGGCCCACCACCAGCGCATTGCCACCCAGCGCCCGCAGGTGGCGGGCAAACGCTTCCTGCGCGCCGGGGTCGTAACTTTGCACGGCCAGCGCTATCCTGCCGGCGAGCGCTTCGGCGGTCTGCAGCGCGCGGCGGAACGGCGTGGCATAGATGTGCGCGATGCCGGCGCGGCGCAACATGGTGGCGATATTGCGGGCGCGCAGCAGGCCCCGTTCGGACAGCACGGGGTCGGGGCCGGACATTTTTTCCGCGTGGCGGACCAGGTAGATGACGACCGGGGCCGCCAGGGGAGGTTCGCCGCCCATCATGCGCGCGGACGCTGTTTGTGGAATACCAGCGGGCTGTATGGCACGGCCGACGGCGGCGGCGAATGCAGGATGTTGGTTTTCATGGCGCCTACCACGTGCATTTCACACGGCTTGCAATCGAAGCGCAGCGTATAGCGTTCGTCGCCCGACACCAGCGTCATGGGTTCGGCGCGCACCTGGCCCTGTACCCCCTGGACGCCCTTGGCCTGTTTCGGGCACAGGTTGAAGGAAAAGCGCAGGCAATGCTTGGTGATCATCAGCGGCACTTCACCCGGCTCTTCATGGGCTTCGTAAGCGGCGGCAATCAGCTGGACCCCGTGCTTGTGGTAGAACGCCCGGGCTTTTTCGTTATACACGTTGGCCAGGTAGCTCAACTGGGTTTCCGGATACGGCGCCGGCGGTTCCACCGGCGCCTTGCGCGGCGGCCGCTCCCACGACGCCAGGCGCATGGCTTCATGCGCCGCCAGCGCATCGCGGCGCAGGCCGTTGATGGCGCCGGCCGGCACGAACCATGGCTGCGACAGCGACAGCAGGATTTCTTTGGCTTCGAACATGGTGTTGCCCAGCTTGCCCAAGTGCGTGCGCAGCGAGGCTTCGGCCTGTTCTGCCTGCTGCGCCGGCTGCAGCGCCAGCGCGGCCTGCGTCACACTGTAGATGCCGTCTTCGTCTGACACCGCGAGTTGCAAGCCGCCTTCGATTTCAGACAGTTCCAGGCTGACGGCCACCTTGCGCTCGGCCGATTTCTTCGCCAGCGCCGATTCCCACTGGCGGTCGCCATTGCGGTTGACTTCCATATCGACCTTGAAGCCGGCCAGCGACGCGATCGGCTCGTTGGGGAACACGCGCCACAGCTGGCCATCGTCCTGCTCGCCCAGCAATTTCACGGTGTTGGCCTGGATGCCTTCCGTGCTGCGCTTGTTCATGTAATTCAAGCCGTCGCCGTTGGACATCGGCGCGTTGGTCAGCAAGTCGAAGTGGTCCTTGCCGATGCGCTGCACGGTGCCCAGTTTCACGCCCACGTATTTCGGCGAATCGAAGGCGCCGATGTCTTGCTGGCGGCCGGTGGCGAAGTAATCGGTATGGCCGCGGTGGAAGTTCTTGTCGACGTCCGGCGTGAAAAACACTTCGGTGCGGCCGCTGGAGGCGCGCGCGAATTCCGGCCGGCGCTCGAGGATTTCATCGAGCAGCAAACGGTAATGGGCCGTGATGTTCTTCACGTAGCCCATGTCCTTGTAGCGGCCTTCGATCTTCAGCGAGCGGATGCCGGCATCGATCAGGGCTTCCAGGTTGCGGCTCTGGTCATTGTCCTTCATCGACAGCAAGTGCTTTTCATAGGCCACCACGCGGCCCTGGCTGTCCGACAGCGTGTAGGGCAGGCGGCAGGCCTGCGAGCAGTCGCCGCGGTTGGCGCTGCGCCCGGTGTCGGCATGCGAAATATAGCACTGGCCGGAAAACGCCACGCACAGCGCCCCATGCACGAAATATTCAAGCGGCGTGTCGACTTCCGCGTGGATCTGCCTGATCTTGTCGATGGTCAGTTCGCGCGCCAGCACCAGTTGGGAAAAGCCGGCGTCGCCCAGGAAGCGGGCTTTTTCCACGGTGCGGATGTCGCATTGGGTACTGGCGTGCAGCTGGATCGGCGGCAAGTCCATTTCCAGCAAACCCATGTCCTGGATGATCAGCGCATCGACGCCGGCGTCATACAGCTGCCAGATCTGCTGGCGCGCCAAGTCCAGCTCCGCGTCGTGCATGATGGTGTTCATGGTCACGAAAATCCGGGAACGGTAGCGGTGCGCGAATTCCACCAGGGCCGCGATGTCGCTCAATGGATTGCTGGCGTTGTGGCGGGCGCCGAAGGCGGGACCGCCGATATACACGGCGTCGGCGCCATGCAGGATGGCTTCGCGGCCGATTTCAGCGGTTTTCGCGGGCGACAACAGCTCGAGCTGGTGGGATAACAGGGACATGGCGTGATCCAGTAAAGCGGGAAGGCGGAAATTATAGCCAGATCAAAGGCTTATGTCACCGTGCGTGGCGGGACTCCGTGGTATGCGTCTGACTTGTCTATATCACCCCGTTATGGTTGGCGCAGCACGTATGCCAATGTGATATGGCTGCGTTCCCCTGGTGGGCACATTGCCAGGCGCTATGCCAAGCCCAGCTGTTGCAGTTCCGGCAGCCATGCATGTACTGCGAGCTTGCGGAAGCCGGACGCTTTCGGATGCAACTCATTGGCCCAGTCGCCCAGCTGCAAGGTGCCGGCACTGTGCACCACCACCACCCGGGCCGGATTGATCGCCGCCAGCGCATCGAGCCGCACGGTCATGGCGTCGGTCAGGTAACGCATGCAATCGTGCTGCATGCCGGGCGGCACGCCGGCGTCGTCCAGCGCGGGTTTCAGCCAGGCGGTGTTGCCAAAAATTCCCTTGCCGGTCGGATAAGCGTAATCATAGTTATGCAGTAGGATCGGCGCCTGGTCCGGGATGGACGCCAGCAACTGGCCGATCAGGGTGCGGTAGCTGGCCGCGATCTTGTCCATCAGCCATGCCAGCGTGCCATAGCTGTCGCCGGGCTTGAAACAGTCTTGCGGGCCCCGCGCCGCGCTGCAATCGCTGTTCAGCAGCGGGCGCAAGTCGTTAAAGCCGGCAAAATCATTGCCGCCGCCGCTGATGAACACGGCCGACAGGCTGTCGCCGTGCAGTTTCAGCGCATTGCGCACGGCCTTGGCGTACTTGCCACTGACGTAATCGACGGCTTCCGCGCCATTGTTGCCAATCGCCAGCACCACGTGTTCGCGCGGCGCCACCAGTTTGCCGAGCTGGTTGATCAGTGAACCGCCGGGCAGCGGATACCAGAACCACGAATCGCCGATCGCCAGGATGGATGGGAAGCGTTCGTGGTCTTGCAGGGTGTCCCAGCCCCAGTACACATTGTCGATATTCATGGCGCCACCTCCTTGCTGCGCACCGGCGCGACCGTGATGCGGCGGACCTTGAGCACCAGGTCCGCATAGCTGATGTCGTAGCCGCGGTCCGGCAACGCCTGCTTGACCTGCACCAGCGGCAACATGGCTTCCGCCATGTAATTGCGCTGCGGCGACAGCTGGAAGCGCACGGTCTTCACGGCGCGGCGCGTGGTTTCCTCGATTTCACCGTGGCAGCTCGGCACCTGGCACGTCCGCCGTTCCGTGTAGTCGTAGGCCACCTGCACATTGACCGCATAGGTGCCGGCCGACAGTTTCACGGGCGTGTCCGGCCGCAGCGCCAGCCGCAGGCGCAGGCTGCCCGGCTTCACCGTGGCCGGGCCATAAACGCCGATCGCGCCGCGCATGGGCTTCAGGCGGGCCTGGGTCTCGCCCAGCACGAAGACTTGCAGCGGGCTTTTCTGGTAGCGCGCCAGCTGCTGCCATTCGGCCGCCTGCGCCGCCGACTGCGCCTGGCGGGCCGGCGCGGCCGCCGCCGCCGTGTCGGGGTCCGGCGCCACCGCCTCCGGCGCTTCGGCCGGTACCGACTGGACCGGTGGCGGGCGCTTCGGCGGATGGTGCGCGACCGGGGGCGCCGGCGGCGCGCTGGCGCAGCCGGCCAGCAATGCGCACAGCAGGCCGGCGCCCAGCCATTGCGGCCAGCGGACACCGGTCGAGCCCGGGGCGGTATCGGGCCGGCGCCCGGCGCAGGCGCCGCCAGGCGTCAATGCGGCCCCTGCCTGGACAGGGCAGGCGTCGGGCGCCGCGGTGGCGCGCCCTCCCGCCGGCAGCGTGGGTACCATGGCAGAAGCAGCGCTATCCGGCGCGCCGCCTTGCCTGCAAGGGACGGCACTCATGGCGTCACCTGCGCGGGGGCCGCGGTGGTGGGCGGTGCCGGCGGCGCGGAGGCGACGGCGGCTGGCTGGCGCGCCACGCGGAAGCCCACACGCGGATCGCCCGCGGAACGTTCGCCATGGGTGCGGGCCACCGGGCGCACGTCGGCTTCCAGCGTGTCGTAGGCGCCGCCTTTCTGCACCTTGTCGCGGCAAGCCGCCTGGACAGGCGGCAACGGCATGCCGTGGTGCGCGGTCCAGCAATCGGCCACCCATTCGTAGGCATTGCCGACCATGTCATATAAACCGCGCTGCGGCGGATAACTGCCGACCGGCGCGAAATGCGGGAACGCGTCGAGCGTGCCGCACTGGCCGCAGTGCGCGTGGCCCAGGCCCAGGCGGTCGCCCCAAGGGAAGGTTTTCGCGCTGCCCGCGCGCGCCGCATATTCCCATTCGAGTTCGGTCGGCAAGCGGTAGGGGCGCCCGGTTTTCTTCGACAGCCAGGCGGCATAGCCGGCTGCCGCGTCCCAACTGATGCCGGTCACCGGCATCACCGCCGATGCGGCCGGCTGCGTGGACGCCGGGCAGGCGCCGTCGTTGACGCACACCTGCCACTGGCCCGCCGTGATCTCGTGGGCCGACAACTCGAACGCCGCCACCTCGGCGTCGGCGCCGCCCAGTTCCTCGTCCTGCGCTTCCGGATCATTGCGGCGTGAACCGATGCGGTAGCGTCCGGCCGGCACCGCCACCATCGCGGGGCACGACGGCGCGCCGCCGGCCAGCGGACAGGCCGCGTCGGCCGGGGTATCGCCGCCTGCGCCGGCCAGGCCCGGTGCGGCGCCCGATGCGCCGCTGCTGTTGGGGGCTGCCGGCGCGGTCCCATCCGGACGGCTTGCCGCGCCGAGCCGCAGCGGCGGACTGCCCGAGTCCATCAACAGGGCGATGGCCACGCCCATGCCGATCGTGACGGCCGCGCCGCACACCATCAACGCCAGCTTCAGGCGGCGCACGCGGTGCGGCGGCAGGCGCCGCGCACCGCCCGCGGCCGGCGCGCCATCGCGCGGCCCGTCTCCCGGCATCCCGGCCCAGCCGGCGGCATCGACGCCGCCTGCCGGACCAGCCGGACCATCGCCGCCATCCGGTGCGGTGGCGGAAGCGGACGGGCGCTCGTGCGCCGGCGTAAAGCTGGCTCCGGCCTCGCCGACCTGGCCAGGCTCGAAGCCGCCGCCGCGCTCGGGCACGCCGGACGTGGGCTGGCGCACCCCGGAGCGGGGTTCCGGGGCCCGGGAAGGGCCGTCCATGGGCCCGCCGGGTGGCGGCGGCGGCGCGGGTTGGCCGGGGCGGGCGGAATCATGGGCGTCGGATGGCGCAGTCATGGAATGGCAGCCTTGCGTGGAGTGGTGACAATGTTGCCATTTTATGCAGAGCGCGGGGATCCCGGCGCGCAACTCGGCGCGGCTTGCGCCGCGTCGCATGCCCACGCAACATCACCCCGTGCGGCGCCGCGCCAAGGAGGCCGGCCGGCCCATGCCGGCGTTGCACGGCGTACGGGCGCCGCGCGCCCGGTAGCGGCAGCGTGGGCGGGCCAGCGGCCGCGTCGGGCTCACATTTCCCATTGCACCTTGAATGTCAAGCCTTTCGCCGCGCCCGGCAGGGCGCCGTTGGCATCGGTGGTGGCGCCCAGCGACACCACGCGGCCATGGCGCGCGGTATGGCGGTACAGCAGCGAACGGTGGCGGTAACGCTCGCTCCACGGTTCCAGCACGGCGCCGGGCCGGCGTTCCTCCGACGTGTTTTGCACGATCAGCCGCAACGCATCGCGCGGGCTGGCGTGCAGCGTGCCCACCCAGCGCCAGCCGGCATCGATGTAATCCTGCCGGTCCGGATGGCGCACCCAGACACGGTTCCAGCGGTGGTCCGATTCCAGGCTCCAGCCGGCCGGCAGCGCAACGCGCAGCGCCGCTTCCAGTTGCAGCACGCCGCCGCGCCCGACCCGGTCCGCATCGACGTCGAGCTGGCGGCCCAGGCTCCACTCGCCTTTCAACTTGATCAGCCACGGCAGCGGCGAACTTTCGATCCCCATGTGCACTGCGGGCACCCGGTGCAGCCGCAGGCCGGTGGCGGCGCGCTGGTGGTCGATGCCCAGGTC
>CBIHOX010000137.1:0-17245 GCA_966211685.1 uncultured Pseudoduganella sp. | reverse complement strand
TGGTCATGCGCGGCATCGGCAGGTGGGCAAACGATTCGCGGCGCGCATTGCCGGTCACCGGCATCTTCATCAGGCGCGCATTCATGGTGTCCTGGATATACCCCTTCAGGATGCCGTCCTCGATCAGTGTGGTGCACTGGGTCGGGTTGCCTTCGTCGTCGATGTTCAGCGACCCGCGGCGGTCGGCCAGCGTGCCGTCATCGACCACGGTGACGCCCTTGGCCGCCACGCGTTCGCCGATACGGCCGGAGAACGTGGACGAACCTTTGCGGTTGAAATCGCCCTCCAGGCCATGGCCGATTGCCTCGTGCAGCAGGATGCCGGGCCAGCCCGGGCCCAGCACGACCGTCATCGGGCCGGCCGGCGCCGGACGCGCTTCCAGGTTCACCGTGGCCGATTTCACCGCGTCTTCCGCATACGCTTCCAGCACCTCATCGGTGAAGTACGCATAATCGTAGCGGCCGCCGCCACCGGACGAGCCGACTTCACGGCGCCCATTTTGCTCGGCAATCACGGTCACCGACACGCGCACCAGCGGACGGATATCGGCCGCCAGCACGCCATCGCTGCGCACCACCAGCACCACGTCGTATTCGCCGGCCAGGCTGGCCATCACTTGCACCACGCGCGGGTCCTTGGCACGCGCCATTTTTTCCACGCGTTCGAGCAACCGGACCTTGTCGGCCGCGTCGAGCGACACCAGCGGGTCGTGCGGCAGGTACAGCGAACGGCCGCCCTGGTGGAAGGTTTTCCCCGCGACTTTCACCTTGCCGGAGCCGGCGCGGGCAATGGTGCGGGTGGCGGCGGCGGCATCGAGCAAGGCCTGTTCGGAAATTTCATCGGAATACGAAAACGCGGTTTTCTCGCCGGACACGGCGCGCACGCCGACGCCCTGGTCGATGGAAAAACTGCCGGTTTTCACGATGCCTTCTTCCAGGCTCCAGCCTTCGTTTTTCGTGAACTGGAAATACAAGTCCGCGTAATCGACCTTGTGCGTAAACATGCTGCCCAGGGCCTTGAGCAACTTGCTTTCATCCAAGCCAAACGGCGTCAGCAGCAATTCACGGGCGACAGCCAGGGAAGACAGGTTGGGTTCGAATGGGGTCATAATGTGCCTTCATTTTTGATCATTGCCGCCATTGTAGCGGCTTGCTGCCGGATTACGCCGCTGCGCGGCCAATCCGGCCTACGGCAACCGGCAGTAGGCCGGATTTGCGCAGCGTAATCCGGCACTTGCCGTTACATGGTCCTGTGCTTGAGCGCCGGCAAGCTTTCCCGTACCGATGCAATAAAGCCTGCATCGACGTCGCCATGCACCACGCCCTCGCCTTCGGCCAGGACCGTCTTGATCTCGCCCCACGGGTCGATCAGCATGCTGTGGCCCCAGGTGCGGCGGCCGTTGACGTGCTCGCCGCCCTGCGCGGCCGCCAGCACGTAGCACTGGTTTTCAATGGCGCGCGCGCGCAACAGCACTTCCCAGTGCGCGCGGCCGGTGGTGTAGGTAAACGCGGCCGGTACCACGATCAGCGACAGCGGCCCCATGGCGCGGTACAGTTCCGGGAAACGCAAGTCGTAGCAGACCGACATGCCGACCTTGCCGGCCGGCGTGTCCACTACCCCGACGTGGCGCCCCGGCACGATGGTGCGCGATTCGTCATACGATTCCGTCCCCTTGGTAAAGCCGAACAGGTGGATCTTGTCATAGCGGCCCACGTGGCGGCCTTCATTGTCATACACCAGCGTGGTATTGACGACCTTGTTTGGATCGGCCGACGCCAGCGGCAAGGTGCCGCCCAGCAGCCAGACGCCGTGCTCGCGCGCCATCGACGCCATGAAATCCTGGATCGGGCCCTGGCCCAGCGGTTCCGCGACCTTGACCTTGTCGCTGTCGGACAAGCCCATGATGGCCCAGTATTCCGGCAACAGCACGAGCTTGGCGCCTGTGGCGGCGGCCTGCCCGATCAAGCGGCGCGCGGTGGCGATATTGTCTTCCACGGAAGGCGTGGAAACCATCTGTACGGCGGCAACAGTCGTCATTGTTTAGCATCCTTGCGGCTATCGATTTTAGTAATAACGGGCGCTTTCCACGGCCCCGTCACCTGCATTTCATAGGTCAACGCTTTCGACAGTGGCTGGCTGAGGAACAGCTGGGTCAGGAAGCTGCCCAGGCCCACCACGGGATTGACGGCCAGCGCATACATCAGCGGCGCCGTGCCGAAGTTCACTTCCGGCATCACCACCACGTGCAGGTTCGCGGTTTCATTGGCGATATCGGCCGAGCCGGCCATCAGGACCGTGGCGGCCACGCCGTGCATTTTCAGGTTGTCGGTGCGGGCAATGCCGTGGCTGATGGCGGCGTTGGCGGTAATGCCGTCAAACGCCAGGCCTTCGGAAAACACGTCATTGAAATCGAGTTTCAGCAACCGTGGCAGCGCTTGCAGGCTCAGCACGCCCAGCAATTTCGCGGCGCCCGGGTCTTGCTTGAGGAACTGGCCTTTGCCCACGTCCATTTTCAGCTGACCCGACAGGCTGGGAATATCGAACGCATACGGCAAGCCATTCCACGCGATCTCGCCACTCAAGGTGCCTTTGCCGTTGCGCAAAGTATCGGTGAAGCCGAAGCGGTCCAGCAACTTGCCAGCATTGAAGATGTCCAGTTCAAAATTCAGGCTGCTCTGGTGCCGCCCATCCTTGCCGGCCACCCAGCGCCCGGTGCCCTTCAATTCACCGTCGGCATTGGCCAGTGACAGGCGCGATACTTTCCATTCGCGCGATGCCGGCGCGTTATAGGCCTGCAATTCCAGGCGGCCCAGCGGTTTGTTGAACAATTCAAAGCGGTCGGCCACGATGTCGAGCGCGGGAATGGCCGCCTGCGATGCCTTGGTTTCCAGCAAGTCCTTGACTTCATTGGCCGACGAGGACGGAATGATCAGCGACGACAGGCGCGCCGTGACCTTGCCGATGCCCTGCCCCGCGGCGCCGGTATTCCACGTGACCCAGCCGGCCGCCTGCGGCGATTCCACGTTGGCTTGCCAGATGCCTTTCTGGTTGGTGACGCCGGCCACCACATTGTCGAGCTTGCGTTCACCGAGCACCAGTTCGCTGGCGCGCGCCGCCATCGCGTCGATGGTCACGTATTGCGCGATGTCGGCGCCGTTCGTATTGGCCGGGTTGGCCGGGTTGGCCGGCGCACCGGGATCGGGTTTGCCTGCGATATGATCAGCCAGGTCGAGCCACTGGTCGACGTTGAGCGACTTCAAATTCGCGTTCAGCGCCAGCCCGCTGTCCGGTTCCGGCGCCGGCGTGTTGACGCCGATACCGCCGCGCAGCATTTTCCACGGGCCCTTGCCGATGCGCTGGCGCTGGTACGCGGCCGACATGCCGGAACCCAGCGCAATGCGCAAGTCGTCATGCATGACGCCGTTGGCGCCGGCGTCGCCCGTCAACACCACCCGCAGCGGCAACACGTCCGCCGCATTCTTGACCAGCGGCGCCGGGAATTCCAGGCCCAGGCCCGCCAGGTTGGAATCGACCGTGACCGCGTAATGGTGGTCGCGCGCCACCACCAGCCCGCTGTAGCGTGCGCTGCCGTTGAGATGGCTGGCCAGGCGCTGCACTTCCGGCGTCGGCCACGTCTTGCGCAAGCCATCGGTGGTGACGGCGCCGGCCAGCCTGACCTGAATCGAACCATCCTTTTGCGATCCGCCCGACACCGCCACCGGGCCGCCCACGAAGAGCCCTCCCAGGCCATTCAGGTTGACGCCTTTTTCATTGAATTCGATCTTGCCGGTGGCGCCCAGCACCGGTGGCATGTCGTGCCACAGCACCACGTCGTTGCCCAGCAATTGCAGCACGCCCTGCACTTTCGACTCGTGCAGGCTGGCCAGCGGCAAGCGCAGGCTCAAGCCAAGTTTGGCGTTGCCGGTGGCGCTGGTCTCGTCGGTAAAATGGCCGATCCATTCCAGCACCGGACTGGCCGCCACGTATTGCACGTAATCCTGCATCGCGCCCAGCGCATTGCCATCGATTTCCAGCATGCTGTCGTGCACGCTCATGTCGGGAATCACGGCCTTCACGTTCGACAGCGCGACGTTGCCGGTGACGGCGGTGTCGCCGCGGATTTCCATGCGCACGCCTTCGAACAGGAAACTGCCCTTGATCTTGTCGGCCACCGGCCACAGCGGCGACTTGCCATCCTTGGCATAGTAGCCCGGGTCGTAATTCAAGCGGCCATTGTGGATGCGCCCGCCGATCTTGAATTCGCCCAGTTTCTTGTCGGCGAACGGGAAATGCGCGAGGTCGCCGCGCAGCCGCAAATGCACGTCGTCGGCCCGGCCCTCTTCCAGCGCGCCGGTCAGCCAGTGGCGCAAGTGGTCGGGGGTTTGCACCGGCAGGTAGCGGCCGATTTTTTTCACGTCGAAGCCATCGAACTTGCCGGTGAAGTCCGCCACGCCCGCGCTCTTGCCGTCGAGCGGCACCACGTGCGTCCCGTTCAGCGCGCCGGTCAGGCCATCCTGTGTGAACACCAGGTTGTCGACCTCGACCTTCAGGCGCTCATTGCCTTCGAACGACCAGCTGAACTTGCCGTTGAGGCGGTCAAACGGCATGTCGCCTTCCGGGAAATAATCGGGCATGCGCAACACCGACCGGTCGGCGTCCAGCGTGAACCGGCCGCCTTTTTCACTGGCTTCCAAGGTGCCGGACAGGCCAGTGAAGCCCGGCAGCGCCGGCATGCCGCGTACGGCCGGCGCCTGCGCGGTTTGCGGTACCGGCAGGCGCGCCGCGCGCGGTTTCATGCCCAGGTGGTCGAGCCGCCCCTTGATCAGGTACGCGTTCAGCGCCGGATAGGCGCCATACCAGGTGGCCGTCACGTCGAGCAGCTTGCCGGTCGGGTCGACGTCGGCCAGCACCTGGCGCTGCTGGGCCGACAGCGGCAAGTGCGCGGCCAGCGCGGCCAGCACCTGCAAATCGAGCACGCTGGCCGACACTTCCATGCGCTCCGGCGATTTCTTCGTGGCGGCGGCAAAGCGTTCCGACAGATTGGTCGGCGCCATCACCAGGCCGTCGCGGGTCTTCAGCGAAAAGTTGGTCAGGGTCACGCTGTGGCCCAGCGCGCCAAAGGCAGGCTGGCCGCTTTGCAGCGCGGCCGGGATTTCTTCGCGGGCCGAAATCCGGCCCTGCACCTGTTCCAGGTCCAGCGGCGGCAAATCCTGCCCCAGGGTGGCAATCACGTCTTGCAATCCCACATCGGCCGTGAAGGCGGCCAGCTTGGCATGGTCCAGCCGTACCCAGGCGCGCACCGAGCCCATCGCCGAGCGCACGTCAAGCGGGTAATTCACATGGTTTTTCCAGGCGGCCAGGTCGGCTTTTTGCACGTCGGCATAGATTTCCCCCTGCCACAGCCGCACGTCGGACGGGCGCTTGGCAAACGTGGGGTGGACGAAATCGGCGCGCACGTCCACCGGGCCGCCCAGTTCCGCCATCGGCGTGGCCTGCAACGCCATGCGGTGGCGCCGCCATTTATTACTGAGCACCAGGTTCAGGTTGTCGAGCGACAGGGTCGGCTTGTTGCGCAACTGGTCGGTCCACTCCAGCCGGCCTTCGCGGACGACGATTTCATGCTGCACCAGCAGCCAGTCGGCCCCCTTGCCATCGCCCTTGCGGTCCAGGTCGATATACACCCCGGCCGCGTACAGCTTGCCGTCGGCGGCGCGCCGCACGTCGAGGTTGGGGCGGATCAATTCCAGCGAACGGAAACGCACGTCCAGCGCCGCCACGCTCCACCACGAGAGCGTGGCCGACACGCTGGGCAGCGCCAGCACCTGGTTGCCGCCTTTGTCGCGCAGGCGCACATCGCCCAGGAACAGGGTGGGATGCAAGCCCGTCCACGAGGCATAGATGCGGTCGATCGTGACGGGATTGCCGAGCGCCTGGCTGGCCAGCCGTTCTATATCCGGCTTGTAATGGTCGATATTCGGCAAGACCAGGTAGCGCAGCGACAGCAACAGCAGGCCAAATGCAAAGTACAGCACCAGCGCCAGCTTCAGGGTGAAGCCCAGCACATGGTGGGTGGCCAGGTTACAGACGCGATAGGCCGTGCGAAGCCGTTGCCAGCGCACTGCCAGCGGCGTGCTGCCGGTCTCCATTGCTTCTGGCGGTTTTTGCATCAATACGCTAATAATTCAGGCCCGGCTTGTTATAAATCGCTAAAATCGTCTTGGACTTCCGCCATAAGTTGTCATTTTAACCGATGGGTAGGCCTGCTTCGCTCCGATTACACTACGTTACCAGTCCTTAACACTTCATGTCCCACACCGACGCTTCCCGGTATTACCAGCGCTGGACCAGCGCCGATCCCACCCGCTCCGCCCAGGTCGCAGCCCTGGCGCAGGGCCCTCTGCACCAAGTCGACCTGGGCGCCTGCCTGGCCGCGCAAACCGGCGCCGACGGCCAGCCGCTGCCGCTGGGCCGCGCCATGCGCCGCCTGCGCAACCTGCTGGTGTGCAGCATCATCCGGCGCGACCTCGAGGGGCAGGCCGACCTGCATGAAGTCGTGACTGCCATGACGCGCTTTGCCGATTTTGCCGTGCAGGCGCACTGCGCCGACGTCTACGCGGAAATGACGGCGGCGCACGGTGTGCCGGTCTCGGCGGAAACCGGCGAGACCCAGGAATTGATGGTGCTGGCCATGGGCAAGCACGGCGGTGCGGAATTGAATGTCTCGTCCGACATCGACCTGATCTTTGTTTATCCGGACGATGGGGACACCCAGGCCGGTCCCGGCCAGCGCGGTCTGTCGAACCATGAATTCTTTGTCCGCATGGGCAAGAAACTGATTGCCGCGCTGGCGGAAATCACGGAAGACGGCTTTACGTTCCGGGTCGACATGGCGCTGCGCCCGAACGGCAATTCCGGCCCGCTCGCCGCCAGCCTCGGCATGGTGGAACAGTACCTGATCGTGCAGGGCCGCGAATGGGAACGCTATGCCTGGGTCAAGGTGCGCGCGGTCACCGGCAAGGCGGCCGACATCGCCGCGCTGGAAGCCATCGTGCGGCCGTTCGTGTTCCGCCGTTACCTGGATTTCGGCGTCATCGATGCGATCCGCAACATGCATGCGCAAATCCGCGCCGAAGTGAACCGCCAGGAACGCCTGCACCCGGACCGCAGCAACAACGTCAAGCTGGGCCGCGGCGGCATCCGCGAAATCGAATTCCTGGCCCAGGTGTTTCAACTGATCCGCGGCGGGCGCGACAGCACGCTGCGCGACCGCTCGACCCGCGCCACCCTGCGCCTGCTGCCGGAAAAAGGCTTGCTGGCGGCCGACACGGTGGAACAATTGCTGGCCTCGTACACTTTCCTGCGCGACCTGGAGCACCGCCTGCAATACATCGACGATGCCCAGACCCATACCCTGCCGCCCAGCGACGCCGACCGTGACGTGGTGGCGCGGTGGATGGGCTTGCCGGACGTGCCGGAACTGCTGGCGGAACTGGCGCGCCACCGTGCCTTCGTGGCGGCGCAGTTCGACGCGATTTTTGCCGACAAGAGCGAAGGCGACGCCGATGCGGAAACCGCGGGCGATTGCACCGATCCCGACAACCGCGAAGCCATCGAAGCGCGCTTTGCCGCACTCGGCTATGAAGACCCGGCCGGCGCCGCGCAACGCCTGATCGCGACCTGGAATGCGCCGAAACTGCAATCGCTGCCGGAAGCATCGCGCCAGCGCCTGGTGTCGCTGGTGAACATGGCGCTGCCGCTGATTGCCACCATTGCCGAACAGTCGGTCATCGGCAGCCAGCTCGTCACGCTGGGCAGCCTGCTGGACTTTCTGGAAGCCATTGCGCGCCGCTCCGCATATCTGTCGCTGCTGACGGAATACCCGCACACCTTGGAACGCGTGATCCGCATGATGCATGCCAGCGGCTGGGCCGCGAAATTCCTCACGCGCCACCCGATCCTGCTCGATGAATTGCTGGACGACCGCATCCACAACGCCACGTTCAACGCCGCCACCTTGGCGGCGGAGCTGGACGGACAGTTGCGGCTGGCGGCCGGCGATACCGAACGGCAAATGGATATCTTGCGCGAAGTACACCACGCGCAATTGTTCCACTTGCTGGCACAAGACCTGGCCGGTGATCTGACGGTGGAAAAGCTGGCCGACCATTTGTCGGCGCTGGCCGACGTGATCGTGGCCGCCACCATCAACGCCGTGTGGCAGACCGTGGCCACGCGCCACCGCGACGTGCCCCGCTTTGCCGTGATTGCGTATGGCAAGCTGGGCGGCAAGGAACTCGGCTACGTATCCGACCTGGACGTGATTTTCCTGTTCGACGATGACGACCAGGACGCCCCCGCGCAATACGCGAAACTCGCGCAGCGCTTCATCACGTGGATGACGTCGCACACGTCGGCCGGCATCCTGTTCGACATCGACATCGCGCTGCGCCCCGATGGCGCCAGCGGCATGCTGGTGTCGTCAGTGCAGGCGTTCGAACGCTACCAGGACAGTTCCGCCTGGGTCTGGGAACACCAGGCGCTGACGCGCGCCCGTTTTTGCGCCGGCGACGCGGCCATCGGCGAACAGTTCGAGCAGATCCGCTGCAAGGTGTTGCGCAAGCAGCGTCCCGCCGATGGGCCGCTGAAACCCGAAGTGCTGGCCATGCGCAAGCGCATGGCCGACGCGAAACCCAACCGCTCGGCCCTGTTCGATCTGAAGCAAGACCCGGGCGGCATGATCGACATTGAATTCATCGTGCAATACCTGGTGCTGCAGCATGCCGCAACGTATGCCCAGTTGACTGGCAACGTCGGCAACATTGCATTGTTAAAAATGTGCGGCGAGCTCGGCTTGATCGATGCGGAACAGGCGGCCCACGCCGCCAATGCCTACCGCGCCTACCGCAAGCTGCAACACCAGTTGCGCCTGCAAGGACAGGAAAATGCGCGGGTCGACCCCGACCGCGTGACGGTGCACGCGCAACATGTGTCGGCGCTGTGGCATACACTGTTTGGCGGACACCACGTAAGTAATCAGTAGGATTGAGCTGTGGCAATGTCTCTGGCATATTGGGATAAAACCCCCAACATCAGGAGACATCATGAAAGCGTTCCTCTGCGGCGCCGCGCTCACCCTGGGCGCACTGGCCGCGCCCGCCTATGCGTCCGACAAGGCCACCGCCAATGAAGCCGTGGCGATGGTGAAGAAAGCCGTCGCGCTGATCAAGTCCGACGGCAAGGAAAAAGCCTTTGCCGCGTTTGCCGATCCCGCCAACAAGGATTTTCATGACCGCGATTTATATGTCTACGTGTACGACATGAATGGCGTGTCGCTGGCGCATGGCACCAATCCCAAGATGGTTGGCAAGAACTTGTTGAACATGAAGGATAACGAAGGCAAGCCCATGATCCAGGACATGGTCAAGGTCGCCAAGGAAAAAGGCAGCGGCTGGGTCGATTACAAATGGCCGAACCCGGTCAGCAAGGCCATCGAAAGCAAGTCCAGCTACGTGGAACGCGTAGACGATATCCTGGTCGGATCAGGCGTGTACAAATAGCCCGGCGTTGGCGCGCCGCACCGCCGCAACCCGCACGAATCCCCGCTTTGGCGGGGATTTTTTTGCCTAGCGCGAAACAAAGTTGCCTAGGAATATCGAGTGACTTGCATATCGAAATAGGAATTTATGCAATTTTCTGTTGTATTATCACCACTAACACCAAATTCTGTTCAGAATCATATGTTTCAACTGTTACATATCCGCAGCGCACAATAAGCCTCGTGTGCGTGATGGTTTCCGCAGTTTTTTTTCATCCAGTACGGAACACAACATACGGGAATACCTTATTTGACAAAATTTCAATCGCGTAAAGTAAAAACAACCTGAATAAAATATCAATGTTGCGCTACCAAACGAGGAACATTTCATACATATAACTTTGGTTGGGCAGGTGGTTTTGCTCCTGAAGCAGGGCTTCAAATTCCAAAAAGAAACGTTCTGAACGAGTTGATCTGTAACAAGCTTATACAATTCGATTGGGACGCAAGATTGACTGAGCTACAACCCCGTGACTACATTGGATTGCTTTATCGTTAATCAATACCGAGAAGGAAGCAATGATGAGAGAACGGGCTTTATCGAATTCCATCCGTTTGTTGTGCCTGAGCGGCTTCGCACTGACCGTGCAAAGCGCGTCGGCCCAACAGGCGCCAGCCACCCCAGATGCCATCCAGACGGTCCAGGTGACCGGTTCCCGCATCAAATCGCCGAACGCTGATTCGCCGTCGCCGCTGCAAATCCTGGGCGCGGCCGATATCGCGGCATCCGGCGCGACCAACTTGCAGGATCTGCTGCAAAAGAACCCCACCATGGGGACGCCGACCACCAGCCGCACCAATTCCAACTTCCAGACTTCCGGCGGCGGCATCACCACCGTCAACCTGCGCAATATGGGCGACTCCCGCACGCTGGTGCTGGTCAACGGTCGCCGCTTCGTGTCCGGCGTGGCGGGCGACACCGCGGTCGACTTGAACACGATTCCAACCGACTTCATCGAACGCGTGGAATTGCTGACCGGCGGCGCATCGGCAACCTATGGTTCGGACGCGGTGGCCGGCGTGATCAACATCATCCTGAAGCGTAACTTCAACGGCATGACCATCGATGCCCAAGGCGGCAGCAGTGAACGCGGCGACGACGACAAACGCAAGCTGGGTCTGACCTGGGGCACCACCTCGGCCGATGGCAACAGCAACATCATGGCGCACTTCGGCTACACCAAGCAGGGCTCGGTGTTGTCGAAGGACCGCCCATTTTCGGCGGTGGACCAATTCTCCAAAATGGCGGGTGACACAGGAGAAGCAGCCGACGCCTTTGTGCCGATCCGTCCGTTCTATTCCAGCTTCGCGCCGCAGGGGCGCTTCTTCCACGACACGGGCAGCTATACCTATGACCGTAACGGCAATGTAATCCCGTGGAGCACCAACGGCAACGCCACGCAGGCCGCCACCGGCTTCAACCGTTCTGAATTCCGTTCGATCGCCGTGCCGACCGAACGCTTCCTGTTCGCCACCACCGGTAACTTCGCGTTCAACGAGGACCACTCGGCCTTCTTCGAAGGGACTTATGCGCAGACCCGCAACTCGACCAACATCGAACCGTTTGCACTGAATGCGCTCGACATTTACAAGGCGTCAGGCGGTCAGGTACCGGCTGAATCCATGGTTAACGGCGTACCAGTGCGCAATCCGCTCGTGCCGCAATACTTGTTCGACCGTATCAGCGACACCGATGGCGACGGGCTGCGCGACTACACCTTTACGCGCCGCATGTCCGAAGTGGGGACGCGCCATTCCGACGCGGACCGCGGCACGTTCCGCCTGGCGACCGGCTTGAAAGGCACGGTCAAGAATTGGAACTACGAAGCCTTCATTTCCTACGGTAAGACCAAGGAATCGCAGGTATCCACCGGCCAGGTCAATGTCATGAACTTCCGCAATGCGCTGGAAGCGATCCCTGGCGGCCCCAATGGCGTCCAATGCCGCGATGCCAACGCTCGTGAACAAGGTTGCGTACCTATCAATTTGTTCGGCTTCAACACGATTTCGCCTGAAGCGCTGAAATACGTGACCGCACCAGGTTCGCTCGACAACTCGATCATTCAAAAACTGGCCGGCGCATCGATTAGCGGCGACCTGTACCAATTGCCGGCCGGCCCACTGTCGGTCGCACTGGGCGCGGAATACCGCAAGGAAGAATCGTCCTCCATTGCCGACCCGCTGACTCAATCGGGGCTCAATGCCGGTAACGCGATCCCGCCGACCTTCGGCAAATATGATGTGCGCGAAGCTTACGTCGAAGCCCGTGTACCACTGTTGAAAGATGCACCGTTCGCCAAGCAATTGAACCTGCTGACGGCTTACCGCCATGGCGACTATTCCACCGTGGGTTCCACCAACAGTTGGAACGCCGGATTCGAATGGGCCCCCACCAATGATGTGAAACTGCGTGGCACCAAAGCAGTGTCCACCCGCGCACCGAACATCAACGAACTGTACCAGCCGCCTAGCCAGGATTTCCCGCAAGTGACCGACCCGTGTGAAGGCGTGACGGCCAACTCGACCGGCAAGTACGATGCGGGTTGCCGCGCCGATCCGGGCGTCGCAGCGAACATCGCACGCAACACGAAGTTCACGCTGACGCAAGCCGACCGCCAGGGTGTCAGCGGCTACAACCGTGGCAATCCAAATCTGCAAGCGGAAAAAGGTAAATCGACCACGGTCGGTATTGTCCTGACCCCGCGCTCGATCCCGGCCTTGAGCAAATTTACCTTCACGGCGGACTGGTTCAAGATCGATATCGAAGACGCAATCGTTGGCACGCCACGCCAGTATTCGCTTGAGCAGTGCTACAGCGGCGCCAACACGGCCTTCTGTTCGTTCATCACCCGTTGGCCTACTTTCACCGGCAACACCAGCGCAGGCGCCATCCGCTACAGCGATACCGCCGTCTCGAACAGCGGCGGCCTGGGCACCAAAGGTGTGGACGTGACCGCGTCGTGGTCTGACCGCGTTGGTCCTGGCCGCTTGAATGCCCACATGGCTTATACCTATGTGAAAACTCTTTGGAACCAACCGCTGCCAGGCGCCGACATCGATGAAAACGCCGGTGAAGTCAGCGAATTCATCGGCAGCTCGACGCCCAAGCACAAGGCTGTGCTGAACCTCGCCTATAAATGGGGCGCATGGGGCATCAGTTCCACCACCACGTACAACGGCAAAGTCGCGCTGGACGACCAGTTCCTGAAAGGTTTCGACCTGCCGGCGCGCTCGATCGGCATCGGTTCCAAGACGTACAACGACTTCCAGGTGACGTATGCACTGAAGAAGTCGACCGAACTGTACCTGGGTGTCGACAATGCGTTTGACGTGAAGCCGCCTCCAATCATCAGCGGCCTGCCAGGCAACGTGACCGGTACCGAGACCGACGCGTCGGTTTACGACCCGATCGGCCGCCGCTACTACTTTGGCGTGCGCGTCAGCCTGTAACCCAGGCGTCTAGCCAAGCCGGCCCCGGCCCGTCCACGAACGGCCGGGGCTTTTTTACGCCCCCATCAGGAATGCCTATTGAGACTACGTCGACAACGTTTACAGCATTGCCGGCCGCAAGAAAAGGAAGGCAGGAATAAG
Source organism: uncultured Pseudoduganella sp. (assembly GCA_966211685.1). GTDB lineage: Bacteria > Pseudomonadota > Gammaproteobacteria > Burkholderiales > Burkholderiaceae_D > Rugamonas. The sequence continues at coordinate 4,059 of CBIHOX010000137.1, read as the reverse complement.
CCGGCGTCTTATCGAACAAAGCGGACTTTCGGGTCCGCTTTTTTTTGCCGTGGCAGCAGCGCCCCCTCGTAAAACTGTTGTTTGCTATCGCTAACTTTTGTCTGATCCATACAACTTTAGAAGGATGCCACGGTTTCCGTCCCCGGCACGGATCGTTGAATTTTATTAAATTCAATTTATACAATTTACGGAAATTAACTAATCGCGTTCAGGATTCCAAGATGAAATTTGAATTAAATTTTGCCTAAATAGATTACGGAAAATTACATGCGATCCAATAAAAGTAAAGGATTCACTTTATTTGTTTAAACGCAAAACTATGTTACGAAACCTTCATTGACTTCCGCATACGTCAATGTTGTCATCACGGATTGCACACTGTGATGTAGTAAACAAAGCTACCAGCATAAGGTCGCGAAAACAGCAGTTCGGCCCACGACGGCCCGTTTAGACAGCAGAGGTGACCTGCCCTTGAGGCAGGCATCCGGAAGTCAGTTACCACCAGAGGGAGTTATCTTTTGAGCAATAAAATCATCCTGAAGCAAGGTGTCCTCGCGGTTGCACTTGCATTTGGCAGCACGCAGTTTGCTGTTGCACAAGAAAACACGGCGCCGGTCCAGAAAGTCTACGTGACCGGTTCCAACATCAAGCGCGCTGACAAGGAAGGTTCGTCGCCGGTCCAGACCGTCACCGCCAAGCAGATCCAGGCCTCCGGCGCCAATACCGTTGCCGAGCTGCTGCACAACATTCCCGCTTTCGGTTCCGGCACGTCGATCGACGTGGTGGACGGCGGCTTCTCGCGTGGCGCGGCCACCGCGTCGCTGCGCGGCCTGGGTTCGTCCTCGACCCTGGTGCTGTTGAACGGCCGCCGTATCACGTCGTCCGCCTACGCCGACCCGAACCAGGGCAAATCGGCCGTGTACGACCTGAACACGATTCCAATTTCCGCGATCGACCGCGTTGAAATCTTCAAGGATGGCGCCTCGGCCGTGTACGGTTCCGACGCAATTGCCGGCGTCATCAACTTCATCACCAAGACCGACTACACCGGCTTTGAAATGTCGGCCAGCGTCTCGGGCAACGATGACGGCGAATTCGGCCGCAAGAACGTCACCGGCGTGTTCGGCTTCGGCGACCTGGAAAAAGACCGCTTCAACGGCTTTGTCTCGTTCGACCTGTCCAAGCGCGACCGCACCGCCATTGGCGATCAAAAAGACGTCGCCAACGACCTGTACCGCGACATCCAGGGCCGCCTGAACCCGTTCTCGAGCAGCCTGTCGGACCAGCCATTCTTCTACCGCGAGCGTACCGCCGGCGCGAAAAACTTCGCCAACAGCTACGCGCTGCGCGCCGACGTCATCAACCGCACCAATTGCGACCCGTCGAAGCAATTGACCGGCAGCATCGCCGAGCACAACCTGACCGCCACCGATACGCTGGTGGGCCGCCTGTTCTGTAACTACGACATCAACCAGTTCAGCGAATCGCAAAGCGCCGGCAAGGACGCCAACGTACTGGCGCGTGGCACCTTCAAGGTCAGCGACAACGTGACCGCGTTTGCCGAAGCAATGTACACCCGCTCCGAGCGCTTCTACACCGGCGCCCCGCTGGCCATCCGCAGCACCGCATCGACCACCGTATTCAGCGCGGACGGCAAGCCTGCCCAGCAGTTCCAGATCATCCTGCCGGTCGGCCACCCGGACAATCCGTTCCCGACCTCGCGCGCCGCCGTGGGCTTCCGCCTGGTGAACGCGCCTAGCGGCCAGGAAAACATCAATGAATCGGCCCGCCTGCTGGCCGGCGTCAAGGGCACCACCGGCAACTGGGATTGGGAAGCCGCCGCCCTGTGGAACCGCAGCGAGCGTACCGAGAACTACTACGGCCGCCTGTACCGTCCGACGCTGGAACGCATCATGACGGAAAACCGCACGATTGCCGCCACCATCGCCGACCCGAACGCGACCCGCAACCTGACCAACGTCGGCTTTGCGCAAGTGATGGGTCTGGACGCCAAGGCGTCGACCACCCTGGGCAAACTGCCTGGCGGCGACATCGGCCTGGCCTTCGGCGGCGAAATCCGCCAGGAAAAAATCGGCCTGACCCCGGATGCCAACACCCAGCGTGGCGACATCGTCGGCTTGTCGAACTCGCTGGCCGATGGCCAGCGCAACGTGAAGTCCGCGTTCGTCGAATTGCGCACGCCATTCTTCAAGAACTTTGAAATGGACTTCGCCGGCCGTTACGACAAGTACCCGAGCGAATCGAGCTTCGTGCCGAAAGTCGGCTCGAAGTGGACCGTTACCGACCAGGTCTCCGTGCGTGGTTCGTATGCACGCGGCTTCCGCGCGCCGGCGCTGACGCAAGTGTCGCCAGGCGGCGTACAGTCGTTCCAGACCGTGACCGACTCGGTGCGCTGCCCGGATGGCGTGAACCCGCTGCCAGGCGCCGACAAGGTCGATTGCGCCAAGGGTATCTCCAGCTTCTCGGCCGCCAACCCGAACCTGAAGCCGGAAAAATCCAAGAGCACCTCGCTGGGCCTGATCCTGCAGCCGACCAAGGATATCGATGTCCTGCTGGACTGGTACCGCATCACGCTGCGTGACGAAACCGCGCTGCTGAGCGCACAGGGCGTGGTGGACCACCCATCGCAATACCCTGGCGCGACCGTGATCCGCGACACCAACCCTGCCAACCTGCTGGTCGACGCCAGCGGCAAGACCGTGCCGAACTCCGGCCCGATCCTGCAGGTGAACCGTTCGTACATCAACCAGGGCATGACGCAAGTGAGCGGCGTGGACCTGGAAGTGACGCTGCGTAAATCGCTGGGCGACTACGGCCGCCTGAGCACCACGCTGAACTGGGCTTACCTGGGCACGTACAAGCGCGCCATGAAGCCGGGCGACACCGCGCACAACACGGCCGGTTCCAACGGCGGCCTGTCCGACTGGAATATCTCGGCTGGCGACAACCCGCGCAACCGCGCATCGTGGATGACGACCTGGACCCAAGGCGTGAACAGCGTGACCCTGGGCGCGAACTTCATCGACCACGTGTCGCTGCTGCGCCGCTACGACAACGACGTCGTCTATCCAGTGCCATACTGCCACTACGGCTCCGGCCAGCCGAAGGACGCTTACCAGCTGGGCGGCCTGCCGAAGTTCAGCAACTACTACTCGAACTGCGAAGTGGCCAGCTGGACCACGTTCGACGTGTCGTACTCGTACACCGGCATCAAGAACCTGACCCTGTCGGTGAACGTGCGTAACTTCCTGGACAAGGCAGCGCCTTACGATCCACGTTACGGCACGTCCACCACGGTGGAAGGCTTCAACAGCCAGCTGCACAACGGCATGGGCCGCAACTTCCGCGTGACCGCGAAGTACGTGTTCAAGTGATCGCCTGACAGGCGCCGGCCAACCGGCCGCGCCTGAACGCAAAAAGCCGCCCGCGTCAAACCGGGCGGTTTTTTTTAACCGGCTCCACGCCACGTGCTTGGGACGTCGTCGGCGTTCCTTGGCATTCTTTGGGGCCTGGCCCCTTTGGCACTATCGTTCGCCGCAGTTACGATAGTATCTTTGGTGCCTGGCCCCTTTTGCACTATCGTTCGGCGCAGTAGCCATAGTATTTCTGGTGCCTGGCCCCTTTAGCACTATCGTTCGCCGCTGGTGCGATAGCGAGAGGCGAAAAAAAACCCGCCGGAGCGGGTTTTTTTGTGGTGAACGCAGGATTACTTGGCGTTCATCAGCGCCACGGTGGTGTCCAGCATGCGGTTCGAGAAGCCCCACTCGTTGTCGTACCACGACGATACCTTCACCAGGCGGCCCGACACTTTGGTCAGGGTGGCGTCGAAGTTCGACGAAGCCGGGTTGTGGTTGAAGTCGACGGAAACCAGCGGCTCGGTGTTGTAGGTCAGCACGCCTTTCAGTGCGCCTTCCGAGGCTTCCTTCATGATCTTGTTGATCTCTTCCACGGTGGTGTCGCGCTTGGCGATGAAGGACAGGTCAACGATCGACACGTTGATGGTCGGCACGCGGATCGCGTAGCCGTCCAGCTTGCCGT
>CBIHOX010000136.1:0-17953 GCA_966211685.1 uncultured Pseudoduganella sp. | reverse complement strand
ACCATCCTGCTGGACGAATACCGCGACATTTCGCGCGGCGACGTGCTGTCGGCGGCCGATGCGCCGGCCACCCTGCTGAAGAACGTGCAGGCCGACGTCTGCTGGCTGTCGGAAGATGCGCTGGACTTGCGCCGCAAGTACTGGATCAAGCACGGCACCAAGCAAACCATGGCCAAGGTCACCAAGGTCGAGTCCCTGCTGGACATCAATACCCAGCAGCGCAGCGACGCCGAGACCCTGAAGCTGAACGACGTGGCGCGCATCGCGCTGACCGTGCAGCAGCCGCTGGCCGCCGACGATTACACGGCCAGCCGCGCCACCGGCGCCTTCATCCTGATCGATGAAGTGACCCACCAGACGGTCGCCGCGGGCATGATCCGCATCGGCGGCTAACCGGACCAGCCGCCGATGGAACTGCCCGGCAAGGTATACCTGATCGGCGCCGGTCCCGGCGCCCAGGACCTCATCACGCTGCGTGGCGCACGGCTGCTGGCGCAAGCCGGCATCGTGCTGCACGACGCGCTGGTGACCGGGGAGATGCTCGAACTGTGCCCGCAAGCCGTCAAGGTGTCGGTGGGCAAACGCTCCGGCCAGCGTTCGATGGCGCAGGACGCCATCAATGAACAACTGGTGGCGGCGGCGCGGCAATATGCACTGGTGGTGCGGCTGAAAGGGGGCGACCCCATGCTGTTCGGCCGCGCCGATGAGGAATTGCGCGCGCTGGAGGCGGCCGGCATCGAAGTGGAAATCGTGCCCGGCATTACCACCGCCGTGGCCGCGGCCGCCGCCACCAGGCAGCCGCTGACCAAGCGCGGCGTCGCCCGCAGCGTGGCGTTCTTCACCTCGTCCACCGCGCCGGAACACGCGGCCAGCACCGCCATGCCCGACAGCGACACCCTGGTGCAATACATGGGCGGGCGCGAAGCCATCATTACCGCAGAGCGCCTGCTGGCGCAGGGCCGCCGGCCGCGAACGCCGGTGGTGGTGATCGAAAACGCCAGCCGCGCCGACCAGCGCATCCTGCGCATGACGCTGGCCGACCTGGCGCAAGGCTTGGCCGTGGCGCACGGGCCGGTACTGGTGATGGTGGGTGAAGCCATGGCGCAACGCCCTGGCCAGCCGGACGACAGTTCCGCCACGTGAGATTTGCCCAAGTGGCAATAATCAAGTGTAATGGGGTTTTCCGTTCCCGCGAAAACCCATGCGTCTCTTTCCGATTTCCCTGCTGGCATTGAGCGCCGGCCTGGCGTTCGCCCAGGCCCCCGCGCCGGCTGCTTCGGCGGTTCCGCCGGCTCCTGCCACCGAAGCGGCTGAAACGCCGCTGGCGGCCCTGCCCTACACGCCCGGACTGGACGTGAACGCGATGGACCGCGGCGCCGATCCGTGCGAAGACTTTTACCAGTACAGTTGCGGGGGCTGGATCCGCAACAACCCGATCCCCGCGGACCAGAGCGCGTGGAGCGTGTATGCCAGGCTGGCGCAGGACAACCAGCGCTACCTGTGGGGCATCCTGGCGTCGCTGGCGGCCCGGCGCGAAGGCCGCAGCGCCAGCCAGCAAAAGATCGGCGACTATTTTGCCGCCTGCATGGATGAAGCGGCGATCGAAGCGCGCGGCGCGGCGCCGCTGCGCGCATACCTGGACAACATCGCCGCGCTGCCGTCGAAACAAGCCTTGCCGGCATTGCTGGCCACCCTGCACCGCGACCTGGGCGGCGGCATCCTGCTCAGCTTTGGCGCGGCCCAGGACATGGCGGACGCCACACAAACCATCGCCTATGCCGGCATCGCCAACGCCGGCCTGCCGGACCGCGACTACTACCTGAAGACCGACCGCCACTCGCGCGGGATGCGTCAACAATATGTGGCGCACGTGGCGCGCTCGCTGCAACTGGCCGGCGCCGCGCCGGCCGCTGCGCGGCGCGCGGCCGGCGCGGTGCTGCGCCTGGAAACCGCGCTGGCGAAGGCCTCGCTGTCGCGCGTGGAGCAGCGCGATCCCTATAAGCTGTTCCACAAGATGGACCGCCGCGCCCTGCAGCGGCTGACGCCGTCGTTCGGCTGGGACGCCTACCTGTCGGCCATGGGCCAGCCGGCGCTGGACACGTTCAACGTCTCGCAGCCGGCTTACATGGCCGCGCTGGAGCGCCAATTGCGCCAACTGCCGCTGGACGACATCAAGGCTTACCTGGCGTGGCAAACCACGCGCGCGCTGTCGCCCTACCTGCCGCGCGCGTTCGACGACGAAAACTTCGGCTTTTACAGGAAGACACTGCTGGGCGTGCCGCAACAGCAGCCGCGCTGGAAACGCTGCGTGCAGCAGGTGGATGCGCAGCTGGGCGAGGCGCTGGGGCAGGAATTCGTGGCCCGCGCATTCAGCCCCGAATTGAAGGAGCAGGTACAGCACATGACGCGCCAGATCGAGGCGGCGATGGCGCGCGACATCGATGAACTGCAATGGATGGGCAGCGCCACCAAGGCGCGCGCCCATGAAAAATTGCGTGCAGTCGCCAACAAGATCGGCTATCCCGACCAGTGGCGCGACTACGGCGCCTACCCGGTCACGCGCGACGATTACCTGGCCAACGTGGTCCATGGCGCGGCCTTTGAAACGCGGCGCCAGTTGGGCAAGATCGGCAAACCGCTGGACCGCGGCGAATGGGAAATGACGCCGCCCACCGTCAACGCGTATTACAACGCGCAAATGAACGACATCAATTTCCCGGCCGGCATCCTGCAGCCGCCGCTGTACGACGCCAGGATGGATGCGGCGCCCAACTACGGCAACACCGGCGGCACCATCGGCCATGAACTGATCCATGGCTTCGACGACGAGGGCCGCCAGTTCGACGCCCAGGGCAACCTGAAGGACTGGTGGGACAAGAACGACGCTGCCGCGTTCAACCAGCGGGCCCGCTGCATCACGGACCAGTATGCGCAATACACGGTGGTCGACGATATCCGCATCAACAGCAAACTGACCCTGGGCGAGGACGCGGCCGACCTGGGCGGCCTGCTGCTGGCGTGGATGGCGTGGAAAGCCGACGTGGGCGGCATCGCTGACATGGCGCCGCGCGACGGCCTGACGCCCGAACAGCGCTTCTTCGTCGGCTATGCGCAGTGGACGTGCGAAAGCCAGCGGCCGGAACGGCTGCGCGTCAACGCCGCCACCGATCCGCATTCGCCCGGCCGGTACCGCGTCAATGGCGTGGTGGTCAACATGCCGGAATTCGCCAGGGCGTTCGCCTGCAAGCCGGGGCAAGCCATGGTCAAGCCGGCCGCGAAAGTGTGCCGGGTATGGTGACCGGTCGCGGGGCTGACGGTGTTCTGCGATAAAATACCGCCTTCGATTTTTCAGGAGGTCACATGCAGCAGCCCAACGAAGTATTTGAACGCGCCCGCCAGGCCCGCCAGGAAGGGCGTTTCCAGGATGCGCTGAAGGATCACCTTTGGCTGCATGAACATGCGCTGGACGTGTCGCCCGACTGGAATGGCGTGCGGCTGTCGTTCGCGCTGCGCGACTGGATCTACCTGGCCGAACAATTCCCGCCGGCGCGCACGGCGCTGCAGGGTATCCGCGACCGCGAATCGGCGCGCCTGCTGGCCGGCGGCGCCACGGTCGAGCGCTTCCGCGAAATCGCTTCCATCAATGAAGCGCTGGGCGAAGTGCCGGCCACGCACCAGCTGTTCCTGGCGCTCGACGCGGTGGACGCCAGCGTGGCCGAACAGTGCGCTGAACTGGCCATGAACGCGCTGGTCAAGTGCGAAGACTTCCAGCTGGCGCGCCGCTTCCTGCCGTCGCCGGCGCAGCGCATCGCGCAACTGGCCGAACGCCTGAACGGCGCGGCAGACGCGCTGGCCAGCCAGCCGGCATCGGCGGCGCCGACCCTGCTGGCCTTCGTGCTGAACTATGCCAAGGAAGTGCGCCTGGTGCTGGCCGTGCTGCGCGGCATGGAGGAAGCCGACGAAGCCGACAACATGAAAAAGGCCGCGCTGGACGCGATCCGTTCCGACGGCCTGCGCGCCATCATGCAGCGCGAACTGGACAACCCGGGTTCCACGCTGGCGGCCATGGCCAAACAGCAGGAAGAAGACCAGGAAAGCGAAGAAGGGGGGGCGTGATACGCGGCGCCGGCTTGGCCATGCCGGCCACCGCCCCCGGCACGCCGGGTTGCTACGCCGCTGCGCGCGCCGGCCCGCCCCACGAGTGCGCTGTCATGACAGCGCGCCGGCGCAGTAATCGGCCATCGCGTTGAGCACATCGGGCGATTCGCCCACCGCGGTGGCCACCGTGAAGCGGATGTGCGGATACTTCACCCGCAATTCATCGACCATCAGCGGCAAGTCGCGCAACACGTGCCCGCCCTGCCCCAGGAACACGGGCACCAGCGCGATGTCGGTCACGCCGCCGGCGGCCAGCTGCTCGACCCGTTCGGGCAGGCGCGGCGACATCAATTCCAGGAACGCCAGCGACACGTCGACACCGGGCAGCCGGGCCGCGGTCAGGTTGCGCAGGCGCTCGAACGGCGCGGCCCAGCCGGCGGCGCGGGCGCCGTGGGCAAACAAAATCATGGCTTTCGTCATCAGTGTCTTTCCACCCACCAAAGGGCGCCAACGGCCAGCATCAGGTAGACGATCGACGGCGCGGCCGCCGTCAGCAGCGGCGGCCAGGTCGACAGCAACCCGATGTGCGAGAACAGGGTGTTGACCAGCATGAAGCTGACGCCGATCATCACGCCAATGAAGATTTTCAGGCTCACGCCGCCGCTGCGCGTATGCAGGTAGGCGAACGGCAGCGCCAGCGCCATCAGCACGAAAATCGCCAGCGGGTCGATCATCTTTTTCCAGAACGCGATCTTGAAGCGGTTGGTTTCCTGCTTGTTTTCCGCCAGGTGGCGCGTGTACACGGCCAGTTCGTTGGCGGTCATGCGCTCCGGGTCGCGGCGCGACACCTGCAGGATCTTGGGCGTGATTTCCGACACGAAGTCGCGCGTGGCGGCCTTCACGGTTTCCACCATGCTGGTTTCCTGGCCAAAGTGGTTGGCCACGGTGGCGGCGTCGCCGGAGGCGGCCAGGCCAGGGTTGCTGAAGCGCGTTTCCGTCACGTCATACAGCCGCCACACGCTGTTACCCTGGAAGCTGGCGCTTTTTGCCGTGATCAGTGAGCGCATGCGGAAGCTGGTGTCGAATTCATACAGCGTGACATTGAGCAGCTGGCCGTCCGGCCGTACTTCGCGCACGTTGAAGAAGCGCGAACCCTGCACCTCACCCGTCAGGCCATTGCTCTTGATGATGTCCTTGGTCCACAGGCCCGAGCGGAATTCGGCCGCCACGGTGGCGCCCTGCACCGACATCTTGACCTTTTCCGCCACCGGCGCCGTGCGCGGCACCACCAGCTCGCCGAGGACGTAGGCCACCGCGACGATTACCACCCCGACGCGGAACAGCATGCCGGCCGCGCGCCGCGTCGACATGCCGGCCGCGCGCATGATGGTGAATTCGGACGACGACGCGAATTGCGCCATCGTATAGATGGTGCCGATCAGGGCGGCCACCGGCAGCACGCGGTAGATCCGCTCCGGCAGCAGGATCGCCACGTACAGGAAAGCGTGCTGGATGCCATAGCCGCCCTTGCCGACATCGGGCAACTCGCCCGTCAGGTCGAAGAACGCCGCCAGTCCCAGCAGGGCCAGCAGGCAAAACGCCACCGCCTGCGCGATCGACGACGCGAAATACCGCTGCAGCACCGTCATTGCGCACCGCCTTTCGCGCGGGCTTGCGCGCCGCCGTTCTTGAAGCGGGCCCACATGGCGCGCGGATGGTAGCGGTGGTTGACGTTGGCGCGCCAGGCGAACAGGCCCAGCACCACCAACAGGATCACCAGGTGCAGCGGCCACCACGACATGCCGAACGCGTACTTGCCCTGCTTGACGCTGCCCTCGAACACCTTGACCAGGTTCTGGTAGCTGAAGAACACCAGCAGCGCCACGATCAGGTTGGCCGAGCTGCCGGCGCGCGGATTGACAAAGCCCAGCGGAATGGCCAGCAACAGCAGCAGCACGCACATGATGGGGATCGACATGCGCCACAGGATTTCAGCGCGCGCCAGCGGGCCCTGGTCGCGCAGCAGTTCGCTGCTGGGCATGGCCTCGACCTTCAGCGCCGAGGCGCTGACCGCTTCCTGGCTGGCCACGCGCATGCTGTATTTTTCGAATTCCATGGTCTGGAATTCCGGGCTGCCCGGCTGCCCCTGGTAGCGGCGACCGTTCTTCAGTTCCAGGAAGCGGGTGCCGTCCGGCGCCTCAATGATGGAACCTTCCCTGGCCACCACGATGGCCGTGCCTTTTTCATCGACCGTGTTGACGAACACGTTGTGCACCACGGCGGTCTGGCCGGACACGCCTTCGACGAAGAAGATGCGGTTGCTCGATGCCGATTCGCGGAACTGGCCGGGCGAGACTTGCTGCAAGTCTTCGCGCTTCTGGAAGCGGTCGGTGTATTCGATGCTTTTTTGCTTGGCCCACGGCGTGGCGTAGAACGCCAGCACCGCCGTCAGCAGCACGACCGGCAGGCCGAACGTCATGACCGGGCGGATCCAGCGGGTCAGGCTCAATCCGGAGGCGAACCACACCACCATTTCAGAGTCGCGGTAGGTACGCGTCACCACCATCAGCACAGAAATAAAGCTGGTGAGGATCAGTACTGTTGGCAGATAATTCAGGGCTGCGAACGCGAGCAGCGCGATGACGTCTTCCGACGCCACCTTGCCGCCGGCGGCCTTGCCGAGGATGGTGATCAAGGTCCAGGTGACGCTGATCGAGAACAGTACCGTGAAGGTGGCCCCGGCCGCACTCGCCAGCTCGCGTTGAAGGGCACGTTGGAAAATCATTCGAAAGTTATAATTCGGTCGGAAAAAAATTAGTCTGTCGCAGAAGCCACAAGCCGATGCGCGCATTTAGTGTGCATTTCATGTGAACACACCTGAGTCAACATCAGTCGACCGCACCACAGTCAACACCGCAACATCACGGAGAAATCTAATGGACTTTAGCATAAAAGCATTCGACGCCAAAAACACCATCACGTCCGCCAAGACCGGCTGCGTGGCTGTCGGCGTCTATGAAAACAAGAAGCTGACCGCCGAGGCGAAAGCCCTCGACGCCAAAGGCGACATCACCGCCGCGCTGAAGTCCGGCGACATCACCGGCAAGGCCGGCACCACCCTGCTGCTGCGCGGCGTACAGGGCGTGCAGGCCGAGCGCGTGCTGCTGGTGGGCTTGGGCGCCGACGAATCCGTCAGCGAGAAAAGCTTCGCTTCCGGCGTGCAGGCCACGATCAAGGCATTGTCCACCCTGGGCGCAGCGGACGCCATTATCGCATTACCGCTGACCGAAGTGAAAGGCCGCGATACCGCGTGGGCCATCCGCGCCGTGGTGCAGGCCGGCCGCGAGGCGGTATACCGCAGCGACACGCAAAAGAGCAAGAAAGACCCGGCCTACGCCGGCGTGAAGAAACTGGCGCTGGCCGTGCCGAACAACGCGACCAACAAGACCGCGCTGGCGCAGGCCATCGCGATCGCCAACGGCATGGAATTGACCAAGGACCTGGGCAACCTGTCGGCCAACGTGTGCACCCCGACTTACCTGGCCAACGTCGCCAAGAAGCTGGCCAAGGATTACAAGTTCGAACTGGAAATCCTGGACCGCAAGCAGCTTGAGGCGCTGAAGATGGGCAGTTTCCTGTCGGTGACGGCAGGCTCCGAGGAACCGCCGAAATTCATCGTCCTGAAGCACAAGGGCGGCAAGGCCAAGGATGCGCCGGTGGTGCTGGTCGGCAAAGGCATCACGTTCGACACGGGCGGCATTTCCATCAAGGCCGGCCCCGGCATGGATGAGATGAAATACGACATGTGCGGCGCCGCGTCGGTACTGGGCACCTTCCGCGCCATCGGCGAGATGGGCCTGGAACAAAACGTCATCGGCATCGTGGCGGCCTGCGAAAACATGCCGTCCGGCCGCGCCACCAAGCCGGGCGACATCGTCACCTCGATGAATGGCCTGACCATCGAGATCCTCAACACCGACGCCGAAGGCCGCCTGATCCTGTGCGACGCGCTGACCTACGCCGAGCGCTTCAACCCGGCCGCGGTGATCGACATCGCGACCCTGACCGGCGCCTGCATCGTGGCGCTGGGCCACCACCACAGCGGCGTGTTCGCCCGCGACGACGACGCCGGCAACGCGCTGGCCGACGCGCTGCAGGCGGCCGGCAAGGCCACCGGCGACACCGCGTGGCGCCTGCCGATCGGCGAACAGTACAACGAACAGCTGAAATCGAACTTCGCCGACCTGGCCAACATCGGTTCGCCGGGCGGCGCATCGTGCACGGCGGCCGCGTTCCTGGAAAACTTCACGCGCAAGTATGCGTGGGCGCACGTGGACATCGCCGGCACCGCCTGGAAGTCGGGCGCCGCCAAAGGCGCTACCGGCCGTCCGGTACCGCTGCTGACCACTTTCCTGCTGAACCGCTAAGCGGGGCCGCCAGGAGGCTAAAAAGGGCGCTGCGGCGCCCTTTTTTCATATGGGGTGCTGGCGGACACGCCAGGCGTCAAAACACGTTGCGGCCTTCCGGCCGCACGTAGTCCGGCTCCGGCGCATCGCGCCGCAGCACCACGGTCACGGTGCCCGGATATTCGAAGCCGCGCCCGGTTTCCCGGTCCAGCTTGTTGCCGAGTCCGGCCGTGAACACGTAATTGCCCCACAGCGTACGGTCCTGGCGCGCACCGACCAGTTCATCGGACGCGGCGCCATCCTTGCGGCAATCCACGCGCAGCGGCCCGGCTGCCTTGGTGACGGTGATTTTTGCCGGCGTCATGACGAACCAGCGCCCTGCCGCGTTGGACAGCACGCAGCCGACGCCATCGACCGGCTTGTAGTCGAGTACGGCCTGCACCAGCAGGGTTTGTTGGGAAGACTGGGTCAGCGTGCCGCACCCCGCCAGCAAGGCGGAGGCGGCCAGCAGGCCCTTCAGGAAGAGGCGTGGCATGATGCCCTCAGCGGCGGACCGGCACCGGCAGGCTGGCCGGCACAGGCACGGCGGTCACGCTGTTTTTCGGGCTGCCGTCGACCAGGCGGTCCGAGTACACGAGGTAGACCAGCGCATTGCGCTTCACATCCACCATGCGCACCACCCGCACATGCTTGAAGAACACGGAGGCGCGTTCAGTGAACACTTCCTCCTGCAACGGCAGCGGCGCGCTGAACTTGAGTTCCCCCACCTGGCGGCAGGCTACGGAAGAGTCGGCCTTGTCTTCGGCCAGGCCGATGGCGCCCTTGATGCCACCGGTTTTCGCGCGGGAAAGATAGCAGCTGACGCCCGCGACACGCGGATCGTCAAACGCTTCGACCACGATCTTGTGATCGGGCCCCAGCAATTTGAAGGCCGTATCGACCGATCCGACAGTTTCAGCCGGAGCGGCGGCGGCAAGCCCCCACAGCAGCGCGGCGGCGGCTGGTTGCCACAAGCGGGCCGCGCGCATCAGCGCTCGGCCGCTTTGCTGTCGGCTTTGCGGGCGGATGGGCTGGCTACCGGTTGCGGCGCGGACCCGTTCCGCAGGTTTTGAATCACCTTGCGGATATCGTCCATGCCGGACTCGCCGTCCAGGCTCATGAACGCAGCCAGGACTTCGTTGAGCACCTGGTTGCGCACGGCGGCCTGGTCCTGGTCGATCGCCGGCGGACGCTGTACGCCGGCGCGGGCCGTTGCGGGCTTGTCGGCTTCCTTTGCCGCGCTCTTGCGTCCCGCCGGCGCCTTGCCGTGTTCCAGCGCCGCTTGCCAGATTACCCAGCGGCGTTGCGTTTCATAGACCAGATATTCTTCTGGCTTGTCTTCGCGCCGGCGGACGATGTGTCCGTCACGTTGCGCCCATGCTTCGAATGCAGATCGCATTTTAGTCCTTTACCAATGCTTCACGCATGAATTCACTGTTTAACAACTATTTCCCAATAGTACCATTACTTGACGCAGTACAACATGCGTGCACTGACATTTGTCTCGAAAATGTTACTTATGGAGAAATCCAGTTCTTACCCTGACAACTATCAGTATATTTCGCTTTACGGCATCCGTTTACGGAATCTTAGTACTAATTTGATAACTATGAAGCATTAACGGCAATTATTTTCACTGTTGTTACATTTTGCAACACGTTTCGTCGTTTCAGACGCACAGACGGGCTGTTTGTCCACCACGTATAATGCCGTCCCAGAGAAAAACTTGCCAACACGATAGGATTCCCCGATGAAATTAGCCACCTGGAACGTCAATTCCCTGAACGTCCGCCTGCCCCACGTGCTGAAATGGCTGGCCGATAATCCGGTTGACGTGCTGTGTATCCAGGAAACCAAGCTCACCGACGACAAATTTCCCGTGGCCGCCATCGGGGAAGCCGGTTATCACGTGGTCTTTTCCGGGCAAAAAACCTATAACGGCGTGGCCATCCTGTCGAAACACCCGATTGCCGACGTGGTGGTCAACAATCCGCACTACGAAGACGTCCAGCAGCGCATCCTGGCTGCCACCATTGCCGGCATGCGGATTGTGTGCGCGTACGTCCCCAACGGCCAGGCGGTCGGCACGGACAAGTACGAATACAAGCTGGGCTGGCTGAAGTCGTTCCGCGACTGGCTGGCAGCCGAAGCCGCCATCCACCCCAACCTGGCCGTGCTGGGCGACTACAACATCGCACCGGACGACCGCGACGTGCACGACCCGGCCGCGTGGGCGGACCAGGTGCTGTGCTCGGTCCCGGAACGCGATGCGCTCAAGGCCCTGTTCGGCATTGGCCTGTGCGATTCGTTCCGCCTGTTCGAGCAGGCCGAGAAAACCTTCAGCTGGTGGGATTACCGCATGCTGGGCTTCCAGAAGAACAAGGGCTTGCGCATCGACCATATCCTGCTGTCGGCGCCGCTGGCGCAACGCTGCGTGGCATGCGTGGTGGACCGCGCGCCGCGCAAGTGGGAACAGCCTTCCGACCACGCGCCGGTGGTGGCCACGCTCAGCGATTGATGCCGCCGGCAAGGCGCCGGCAACGGCCTGTGCCCCCGCCCGGGCTCTGGCGCGCCGCGTGCGGTTCGCCGCTCACGCGGCGGCGCGGCGCTCCAGCAGGTGTACCGCGTTCTGGCGCGGCACCGGCCGCGAGAACAGGTAACCCTGCGCATAATGGCAGCCCTGCGCCTGCAACAGCGCGAACTGCCCCTCGGTTTCCACTCCTTCGGCCACCACCGACAACTGCAGGCTGCCCGACAGGGCAATGATGGCGGCCACGATGGCGCGGTCTTCGGCGCTCTCTTCCAGGTCCTTGATGAAGGCCCGGTCGATCTTGATTTTTTTGACCGGGAAGCGCTTCAGGTAAGCCAGGCTGGAATAACCGGTGCCGAAGTCGTCGATCGACAGGCGGATGCCCATCGCATTGATCTGGCCCAGGATTTCCATGGTGTGCTCGCCGTGCTGCATCAGCGCGGTCTCGGTGATTTCAAATTCGATCAGCGACGGGTCGATCCCGGTTTCATCGAGGATACGGCGGATCGAATCGACCAGTCCCCTGTGCATGAACTGGCGCGGCGACAGGTTGACCGCCAGCGGCACCGGCTCCAGCCCCATGCGCTGCCATTCCACGCTTTGTTCGCAGGCGCGCCGCATCACCCATTCGCCGATCGGCACGATCAGGCCGTTCTCCTCGATCAGCGGGATGAAACTGTCCGGCATCACCAGGCCCTGGTTGGGGCGGCGCCAGCGCAGCAGCACTTCCATGGTGTGCACGCGGCGGCTGGCAATGTCGATGATGGGCTGGAAGTGCGGTTCGAACTGGCCCAGCGCCAGCGCGCTGCGCAGGCTGCTCTCGAGCTCGAAATGCTGGGCCGCGGCCACATTCATCTTTTGCGTGAAGAACTGGTAATTGTTGCGGCCCGCCGCCTTGGCGTGGTACATGGCGCCGTCGGCATGGCGCATCAGGGTTTCCACGTCGGCGCCATCGTCCGGATAGATGCAGATGCCGATCGAGGGCGTGATGTGCAGCATGCGTCCTTCCAGCGGGAACGGAACGGCCAGCGCCTCGATGATTTTTTCCGCCACCCGCGCCGCTTCGTCGGTGGAGCGGATGCCCGGCACCAGCACCACGAATTCATCGCCGCCCAGGCGCGCCACGGTGTCGCTGGCGCGCACCGCGCGGCACAGGCGGCTGGCGACTTCCTTCAGCAACTGGTCGCCGGTCAAATGGCCCAGCGAATCGTTGATGGTCTTGAAGCGGTCCAGGTCAAGGAACATGACGGCCAGGCGGCGGTCCGAACGCTGCGCGGCCAGCATCGCGCGGTCCAGCCGGTCGGCCAGCAGCGCACGGTTCGGCAAGCCGGTCAGGCTGTCGTGGTAGGCCATGTGGTGCACGCGCGCCTCGGCCTGGCGCCGCTCGACGATTTCGCCCTGCAGCAGCGCATTGGCGCCGGCCAGTTCGGCGGTGCGTTCCAGCACCCGCACTTCCAGTTCGTCGCGTGCCCGCTTCAGCGCCTCGTCGGCGGCGCGCCGCTCGGTGATGTCGTCGACCAGCCACACCGAGCGCCCTTTCGGCTGCGACAAGTCGAACGGGCGGCCCGACAGCCGGGCCCAGAACCGGCTGCCATCCTTGCGCACCAGCAGGTGCTCGGACATGTTGACGCGGCCCGCTTCGAAATCGCGCGCGGTTTCCTGGCGCGCGGCATCCCATGAGGCGCGGTCGGCATAAAACGCCTGCACGCTGAGGTTGGCCATTTCGCCGGCCGCATAGCCGAACAATTCCTCCATCTTGCGGTTGCAGCGCAAGTTGTAGCCGTGCTCGCAGACGGAAATCCCCAGCACGGCCGAATCCAGGATGGCCTGGTTTTCCAGCAGCGCATTGCGCAGCGACTCCTCGGCCAGCTTGTGTTCGGTGCGGTCTTCCACGATCCAGATCGTGCCCTGGCTGGGGTCTTCCGGATTGACGACATAGGCAATCAATTGCGCCCAGAACGTGGTGTCGTCCTTGCGCCGCATCTCCACTTCGGTCTGGAATGGCTTGCCCTGCGCCAGCAGCGGGCCGGCCACCGCGCCCAGCCGTTCATACGCGGCCATCGACGGGTACAGAGAGTGGCCGGGCATGCCCAGGCCCTCGTCGCCATCGTAGCGGAACATGTCGCCGAAGCCGCGGTTGTAGCGCGTGATGACGCGGTTCTTGGTGAACAGGATGGAAATCGACGCGTTGGTCATGATGGCTTCGATTTCCAGCTGGGTCTGGCGCGACTGCGTGATGTCTTCCATGATCCAGATGGTGCCGCCATCACTGACCTGGCTGACGGCCTGGGCCCGCACGCGGCACCAGATCAGCGTGCCGTCCTTGTGCCGGAACTGCATTTCCTTTTTTTCAAACGGCAGGCCGGCGCGCAGCACCGGCCCCGCCTCGGCGCCGAAGTCGCGGTACACCTCGGGCGAGACGAACAATTCCATGGCCGGGCGCCCGTACATTTCCTCGCGCACGTAGCCGAACATGTCGGCAAAGCGCGGATTGCACGTCATCATGCAGCGCTGCTTGGTGAACAGGATGCCGACCGAGGCATTGTCGAGGATCGCGCGCTGTTCCAGCACCAGCTGCTGCATCGATTGCTCGGCTTCCTTTTGTTCGCTGATGTCTTCGATGATCCAGACCGTGCCTTCGGTCAGGTCGGACGGATCGAGCGCGCGGCCATAGACGCGGGCCCAGAACAGTTCTCCGCCATTGCGGCGCAACTGGGTCTCGGTGCGGAACGAAATGCCCAGTTCCATCAGCGGGCGCGACGCCTCGATCAATTCGATGCGCGACGCTTCGCTGGCGTACAGCATGTTGCCGCTGCGGCCTTCCATTTCATGGCGCGCATAACCGAACATTTCCGCCGCGCGGATATTGCATTCGAGGATATTGCCGGATTTGCCGAAGATAATGCCCACCGCGGCGTTTTCCAAAATCGCCTGCTGTTCCAGCAGCGCCTTGCGCAGCGCGCGCTGGTCGCGCTGGAACGCGCCGATATCGTGGAACACCACCATCGCGCCGCCCGGCAGCACGTCGCACGGCAGCGGCTTGAAGCGCGCCTGCACCGGCACGTACTGGCCATCGCTGCGCGCCAGGCAGCTTTCCCACTGGCGCGCGGCGCCCTGCGCCAGCGCCTGCGCCCATTGCGCCAGGCTTTCCGGCTGCACGTGGCGCGCCCACAGGTCGGGCAGCATGCGGCCGGCTTGCGGCTGGCCCAGCAGCGCATCGAGTTCCTCGCTGGACGCCACGATCCTGCCTTCCGCATCGCACGCGCAGGCGGGCAGCCCTGTCAGCTGCAGGGCGTATGCGACGGATTCAGGATGGGGCGGAACAGCGTTCATCAACACCTGGGCACCTTGTAAAAAACGCCACCATCTGATCAGGCAGCGTCGTTGCCAGATCATAACCAGATTCCCATGGTTATGCCACCGCAGGGTTCCGACTGCCGCCTCTAAACAGCGGAAAGCCCGGTACGGCAAGGCCGGACCGGGCTTTCTTACAACACGTGTGAGATTGTCACGGCGCGCCGTACCGGCATTCGTGGTTCAAATGACATCGCCGGGCACGCGCACCCAGCCCTCCATCAGCACGCGCGCGCTGCGGCTCATGATGGCTTTTTTCACGCTCCAGACGCCATTTTCCTGCGACGCCTGCGCGCCCACGCGCAGGGTGCCGGACGGATGGCCGAAGCGCACGGCTTCGCGCTCGCCGCCGCCGGCGGCCAGGTTGACCAAGGTGCCGGGAATCGCGGCGGCGGTGCCGATCGCCACGGCCGCCGTGCCCATCATCGCGTGGTGCAGCTTGCCCATCGACAGCGCGCGCACCAGCAAGTCGACGTCGCCGGCGCCAACCTGTTTGCCGCTGGACGACGCATAGGCTTGCGGCGGCGCGACGAACGCCACCTTGGGCGTGTGCTGGCGCTTGGCCGCCTCGTCCACGTGTGAAATCAGGCCCATGCGCACGGCGCCGTGCGCGCGGATGGTTTCAAACATGGCCAGCGCTTTCGCGTCGCCATTGACCGCGTCCTGCAATTCCGTGCCGGTATAGCCGATGGCGGCGGCGTTGATGAAAATCGTCGGGATGCCGGCATTGATCATGGTGGCCTGCAGGGTGCCGACGCCGGGCACGTCCAGCGTATCGACCAGGTTCCCGGTCGGGAACATCGCACCGCCGCCGCCCTCTTCCTCGGCGGCCGGGTCCATGAATTCCAGCACGACTTCGGCGGCCGGGAACGTCACGCCATCGAGTTCGAAGGCGCCGGTTTCCTGCACCGCGCCGCCGGCTATCGGCACGTGGGCGATGATGGTCTTGCCGATGTTGGCTTGCCAGATGCGCACCACGGCCACGCCGTCGCGCGGCACGCGCGCGGGGTCGACCAGGCCGCCGCTGATGGCGAACGCGCCGACCGCGGCCGACAGGTTGCCGCAATTGCCGCTCCAGTCCACGAACGGCTTGTCGATCGCCACCTGGCCGAACAGGTAATCGACGTCATGCTCCGGCCTGGTGCTGCTCGACAGGATCACGGCCTTGCTGGTGGACGACGTGGCGCCGCCCATGCCGTCGATCTGCTTGCCGTACGGGTCCGGGCTGCCGATCACGCGCAACAGCAGCGCATCGCGCGCCGCGCCGGGTGTTTGCGCGGCGGGCGGCAAGTCCTGCAGGCGGAAGAACACGCCCTTGCTGGTGCCGCCGCGCATGTAGGTGGCGGGAATCCTGATCTGGGGTGGATAAGTCTTGTCCATCATGCCGCCTTTGCATTGGCCAGGAAGTCTTGCGCAAAGCGCTGCAGCACGCCGCCCGCTTCGTAGATCGACACGTCTTCCGACGAGTCGAGGCGGCACGTCACCGGCACCTCGACCCGTTCGCCGTTCCTGCGGTGGATCACCAGGGTCAGCGTGGCGCGCGGCGCCCGTTCGCCGATTACGTCGAAGGTTTCCGTGCCATCGATGCCCAGGGTCAGGCGGTTCATACCCGGCTTGAATTCCAGCGGCAGCACGCCCATGCCCACCAGGTTGGTGCGGTGGATGCGCTCGAAGCCTTCGGCCACGATGGCTTCCACGCCGGCCAGGCGCACGCCCTTGGCTGCCCAGTCGCGCGACGAACCCTGGCCGTAATCGGCGCCGGCAATCACGATCAGCGGCTGCTTGCGCTCCATGTAGGTCTCGATGGCTTCCCACATGCGGGTAACCTTGCCTTCCGGCTCGATGCGGGCCAGCGAACCGGCCTTCACCTTGCCTTCGGCATCGACCACCATTTCATTTTTCAGGGTCGGGTTGGCGAACGTGGCGCGCTGCGCCGTCAGGTGGTCGCCGCGGTGGGTGGCGTAGGAATTGAAGTCTTCTTCCGGCAAGCCCATTTTGTGCAGGTATTCGCCGGCCGCCGAATCCATCATGATCGCGTTCGACGGCGACAGGTGGTCGGTGGTGATGTTGTCGCCCAATACCGCCAGCGGCCGCATGCCGCGCAGGGTGCGTTCGCCCGCCAGCGCGCCTTCCCAGTACGGCGGACGGCGGATGTAGGTCGATTGCGGGCGCCAGTCGTACAGCGGCGCGGCCTGTTCCCGGGCCTGGCCGCTGCGGTCGAACATCGGGATGTACACCTTGCGGAAGTGGTCCGGCTTCACGGAAGAAGCGACGATGGCGTCGATTTCCTCGTCGCTTGGCCACAGGTCGGCCAGCGTGATGGCGCGGCCATGGGCATCGGTGCCCAGCACGTCCTTTTCGATATCGAAGCGGATCGTGCCGGCGATCGCATACGCCACCACCAGCGGCGGCGACGCCAGGAACGCCTGCTTGGCGTACGGGTGGATGCGGCCGTCGAAGTTGCGGTTGCCCGACAGCACGGCGGTGGCGTACAGGTCGCGCTCCACGACTTCCTTCTGGATCGCCGGATCGAGCGCGCCGGACATGCCGTTGCACGACGTGCATGCATACGCCACCACGCCAAAGCCCAATTGTTCCAGTTCCGGCAACAGGCCGGCTTCTTCCAGGTACAGGGTGACGGCTTTCGAGCCCGGCGCCAGCGACGACTTCACCCAGGGCTTGCGCAGCAGGCCGGCCCGGTTGGCGTTGCGCGCCAGCAGGCCGGCGGCAATCATGTTGCGCGGGTTGTTGGTGTTGGTGCAGCTGGTGATGGCGGCAATGATGACGGCGCCGTCCGGCATCTTGCCCGGCTCGTTTTCCACCTTGCCGCTGATACCGGCTTTTGCCAGGTCGGACGTCGCCACGCGCTTGTGCGGGTTGGACGGGCCGGCGATGTTGCGCACCACGCTCGACAGGTCGAACTTCAGCACGCGTTCGTACTCGGCGCCGGCCAGCGCATCGGCCCACAGGCCGGTTTCCTTCGCATAGGCTTCCACCAGCGCCACGGTCTCGTCGTCGCGGCCCGTCAGCTTCAGGTACTTGATGGTCTGCTCGTCGATGTAGAACATCGCGGCGGTGGCGCCGAATTCCGGCGCCATGTTGGAAATCGTCGCGCGGTCGCCCAGGGTCAGGCTGCCCGCGCCCGGACCGAAGAATTCCAGGTAGGCGGACACGACTTTTTCGCGGCGCAGGAATTCCGTCAGCGCCAGCACGATGTCGGTCGCGGTAATGCCCGGCTGCGCCTTGCCCGTCAGTTCGACGCCGACGATGTCCGGCAGCCGCATCCACGACGCGCGGCCCAGCATCACGGTTTCCGCTTCCAGGCCGCCGACGCCGATCGCGATCACGCCCAGCGCATCGACCATTGGCGTGTGCGAATCGGTGCCGACCAGCGTGTCCGGATACGCCACGCCATCGCTCACCTGGATCACCGGCGACATGCGTTCGAGGTTGATCTGGTGCAGGATGCCGTTGCCCGGCGGGATCACGTCGACGTTGCGGAACGCCTTCTTGGTCCAGTTGATGA
>CBIHOX010000135.1:0-17958 GCA_966211685.1 uncultured Pseudoduganella sp. | reverse complement strand
CAGAAATGGAAACCAGCATCAGAAACCCTGTCGAAAGAAATGGCTGCGATGAAAAAGGCGTCTTGCGACGCCAGCGGTTTGACCAAATGATTGCAATATTGTCTGAAAAACCATTGCGGCCGGCATCCAGGCTGCACCGGCTTAATCATAGTACTCCCGAACTTCCGCGTATTTCAAGCCCCCTGTTGCTGAGTTAAAACAGTGGCCTCATTGGCAATAGATGTCCTGGACGAATTTAAATGCCGGTTTAAATGAAATAAATATAGGCTATTTACACCGATAAATGGAAACGCGACAATTATGCTAAATATTGGCTTGAATGCGCCAAAAATGGGCATAAAAACCGCGTTTTGATGGGGCGCAGTCCAGGAATTGTCCCGAAAAACAAAACGCCGCTACCGGGACGCTTCCCGGCAGCGGCGCTCGATAATAAGGCGGGTCGATTACTGGCGCGCGTTGCGCAAATTCGATGGCTTTTGGCCGCTGGTATAGTTGCTGCGCCACGGATTAATATCGAGACCGCCGCGGCGCGTATAACGCGCATACACCGACAACTGCTGCGGTTTGCAATGGCGGAGGATATCCGTGAATATCCGTTCCACACACTGCTCATGGAATTCATTATGTTCGCGGAAACCGATCAGGTATTTCAGGAGGCTTTCCTGGTCGATTTGCGGGCCGTAATACTGGATTTGTACGCTGCCCCAATCGGGCTGACCCGTGACCAGGCAATTGGATTTTAATAAGTGCGAAATAAAGACTTCTTCCACCGGCTGTTCATCGAAATTCGCCTTGAGAATCTCAGGCTGTGGCGAGTAGTTATCGACTTCGATATCGAGGCGGTCCAGTAATACTCCATCCAATTCGCCCATGGCGAGTTTATGGAAATCCGGTTGTTCGATAATTGTCACATGCACCGACGCGCCGACCGCGGCCGATAAATCCTGCACCAGCAAGATTTTCAGTGCATCCGCGTCGGCAACCTTGGTTTGATTGAATGAATTTAAATACAGCTTGAACGATTTGGATTCAATGATATTGGGGGAGTCCGCCGGCACCGTGATTTTGGCCACCGCCACCTGCGGCTTGCCGCGCATATTCAGCCACGATAATTCATAGGCATTCCAGATATCGACGCCGAAGAACGGCATCGTGCCAGTCAGGCCCAGCTCGTCGCGCTTGCCCTGGCGGGGAATGGGAAACAACAGTTCAGGCGCGTAATCGGTGCGGTACGCGGAAGTTTTCCCCAGCGGGGACTGGTCGGCAGTGTTGGTCATGGCGTGGATAAAAAGCGAAGGACGAAAGACGAATGGTAGCGCAAATGCGGCATTGCGGCATATGCGTGACGATGAGGGAAAGATGAAGAAACTGCATATGGGCGGGCCGGTCGGCCCGCCCATCAGGGAAGAGGAATGATCAGAGGAACAGCTTGTAGACCGGGTTGGCGCTTTCATCCCAGTAGCGGTAGCCGAGGCCGGCCAGGAATTGCGCGAACTCGCTCATTTCATCCTGTGGCACTTGCAAGCCGATCAGGATGCGGCCGACATCGCCGCCTTGCGAGCGGTAGTGGCACAGGGAAATATTCCAATTGGGCGCCATGCTGTCCAGGAAGCGCATCAGGGCGCCAGGACGTTCCGGGAATTCAAAGCGGTACAGCAATTCATCCTTGGCCAGCGTGCTCTTGCCGCCCACCAGGTGGCGCAAGTGCGATTTCGCCAATTCATCATGCGTCAAGTCCAGCGTCTTGAAGTCATTGGCTTCGAAGCTGCGGGCCACGGCCGACGATTCGCCACGGTCGGAAATTTGCACACCGACAAACACGTGCGCTTCGTTGGCATCGCTGATCCGGTAATTGAATTCCGTGACGTTGCGCGGCCCGATCAGCGAGCAGAAGCGCTTGAAACTGCCGCGCTGTTCCGGCAGGGTCACGGCAAACACGGCTTCGCGCGCCTCCCCGAGTTCCGCACGCTCGGCCACGAAGCGCAAGCGGTCGAAATTCATGTTGGCGCCGCTGGCAATCGCCACCAGGGTTTCATTTTGGATCGGTTGCTTGGTCAGCGCGGCGCGTTCCACGTAAGCCTTGGCGCCGGCAATCGACAGCGCGCCGGACGGTTCCAGGATCGAGCGGGTATCGGTAAACACATCCTTGATGGCAGCGCACAGGGCGTCGGTATCGACAATGATGACTTCGTCAACGAATTGCTGCGCGAGGCGGAACGTTTCCTGCCCGCACAGGCGTACCGCCGTGCCATCGGCAAACAAGCCGACGTCCGGCAAGGTTACCCGCTCGCCGGCTTTCAGGCTGCGGCCCATGGCGTCGGAATCAAAGGTCTGTACGCCGATGATCTTGATGTCCGGACGGATTTGCTTGACGTAAGCGGCAATGCCGGAAATCAAGCCACCGCCGCCGATCGGCACGAAAATCGCGTGGATCGGGCCGGCGTGCTGGCGCAGGATTTCCATGCCGATCGTGCCCTGGCCGGCAATCACGTCCGGATCGTCGAATGGATGGACGAACGTGAGTTTCTGTTCTTTTTCCAGCATCAGCGCATGGTTGTACGCATCGGTGTAGGACTCGCCATGCAACACCACTTCCACCGCGGCGCCGCCGCGGGAACGCACCGCGTCGACTTTTACCTGCGGCGTCGTGGTCGGCATCACGATCACCGCGCGGCAACCCATTTTGGCAGCGGACAGGGCGACTCCCTGCGCGTGGTTGCCTGCGGAAGCGCAAATCACGCCGCGTTTCAGCTGAGCTTCGCTCAGGTGCGCCATCTTGTTGTAGGCGCCGCGAATCTTGAAGCTGAATACGTCCTGCATGTCTTCGCGCTTGAAGTAAATTCGGTTCTGGTAGCGCTGCGACAGGGTCGGCGCCAGTTCAAGCGGCGTTTCGTGGGCCACGTCATAGACGCGGGCGGTCAGGGTCTTCTTCAGGTAGTCGATAGTCATAGTCTGCTTGGGTAATGGTGGCCAGCTAAGTAAGTACGCATAAATTCTTGTGAGTTCTGACTTCCATAACCGGCGCTCTGCCGCGTTGCCCGCTGCTAGCAGTGCCCGCACTGCGTCGCAGCGGGCGCCTTGCAGCGCATCCGGTTCTGTTCGTCATAACTTCACAATAATTTCTTGGTACTTACTTGGGCGAGGCAAGGACATGCTTTTCAACGGCGGGTAACCGAGATGAGGCTGTGCGTCCGGCAGGGCGCGGGTAGCGGCGCCGGACGGGGTAATTTGTTGCTTTAGTGTACTGCTCGATAGTAAATCATGCGCGAAATCGATAATTCGCCGCTTCATTATAATGGCAAGTATGATTGAATCTTCCATCCGCTGGTTGCTGGGCTTGCTGGCCGCGCCGGAAGTCGGCCTGACTTCCGTCTTCCTGGTGAGTTTTGTCTCCGCCACCTTGGTGCCGCTGGGCTCCGAACCGGCTGTCTTTGCCACGGTTAAAGCCAATGAAGCCCTGTTCTGGTCCGCCATCCTGGTGGCGACCTGCGGCAATACGCTGGGCGGCGCCGTCGACTACTGGCTCGGCTACAAGGCCAAAAGCGCCTTTGCCAGGGAGCGGGAAAGCCGCTGGTTTGCCTGGCTGGCCCGGTATGGCGCCAAGACCATGCTGCTGTCGTGGGTGCCGGGCATCGGCGACCCGCTGTGCACGCTGGGCGGGTGGCTCAAGCTGCCGTTCTGGCCCTGCATAATTTATATGGCGATCGGCAAATTCGCCCGCTATGTCACCATGACGTCGGTGTTGCTGTACGTGCCGGACGGCGCCTGGAAAAGCCTGGCCCACACCCTGGGCGGATAATCGGGGGGCGCCAGGCGGTTTAGTCTGTTTTGCCTAACGCGGATTCCGGCAAACCTTCTCTTGCTGTGTTTTAATAATTGGCAGTAAATTGCGGTAAGATCAACGTTTTTCAAATTAATTTTGGCTATTTGACGCTTACGTAACCCTGTGAAGGGCTAAGGCTGTTCCGGCGTGGTGCGGCGCAATAGGCTAGAATGGCCATCCGGTCAGTCCGCAGCACATTCATCATGAACGCCCCAGCACAAATTCAAGCATTGCTCGCCGAAACCCCCAATGGCCACGCACCGACCCGGTTGCGTGAAATTCCGTACAACTACACGTCCTTTTCCGATCGCGAGATCGTGATCCGTCTGTTGGGGGAAGAATCCTGGCGCCTGCTCGACGAATTGCGCGCCGCCCGCCAGACGGGCCGTTCGGCGCGCATGCTGTATGAAGTGCTCGGCGATATCTGGGCCGTGCGCCGCAACCCGTACCTGCAAGACGACTTGCTGGACAATCCGAAGCGCCGCCAGGAATTGATCGACGCCTTGCACCACCGCCTCAACGAAGTCGACAAGCGCCGCATGGCGGTCGATGCGGGCGCCGGCGGCGATCCGGCGCGCAGCGCCGCGGTCGAACAATTGCTGAAAGCCGCCAATGACGCGGTAGCCCGCTTTGGCGAGGAATTCCGCCAGATGTATGACTTGCGCAAGCGCGCGGTCAAGGTCCTGGGCCGCTATACGGAAAAGCACAATATCTGCTTCGACGGCATGAAGCGGATTTCCCACGTGACCGACGCCACCGACTGGCGCGTGGAATACCCGTTCGTCGTCATCACGCCCGATACCGAAGATGAAATGGCCGGCCTGGTCAAGGGCTGTATCGAACTGGGCCTGACCATCATCCCGCGCGGCGGCGGCACCGGCTATACCGGTGGTGCGATTCCGTTGACACCGCTGTCGGCCGTCATCAACACGGAAAAGCTGCTGGACATGGGCGCCGTGAAGATGGAACAGTTGCCCGGCGTGGACCGCGAATACGCGACGATTTACACGGGCGCCGGCGTCATCACCAACAAGGTGTCGGAAGCGGCGGAAAAAGCCGGCTTCGTGTTTGCCGTGGACCCGACGTCGGCGCACGCCTCGTGCATCGGCGGCAATATCGCCATGAATGCCGGCGGCAAGAAAGCCGTGCTGTGGGGCACCGCGCTCGACAACCTGGCGTCGTGGAAGATGGTGGACCCGAACGGCGACTGGCTCGAAGTCACGCGCCTCGACCACAACCTGTCGAAGATCCACGATACGCCGCTGGCCCGCTTCAAGCTGGAGTGGACGCATCCGAACGCCAGGGGCGAAGCCAAGGGCGCGCCGTTCAAGACGGAAATCCTGGAAATCGCCGGCCGCGTATTCCGCAAGGAAGGCCTCGGCAAGGACGTCACCGACAAATTCCTGGCCGGCTTGCCCGGCATCCAGAAGGAAGGCTGCGACGGCCTGATCACGTCGGCACGCTGGATCTTGCACAAGATGCCGAAGTTCACGCGTACCGTCTGCCTGGAATTCTTTGGCCAGGCGCGCGATGCGATCCCGTCGATCGTGGAAATCAAGGATTACCTCGACGGCTTGCCGGCCAAGGGCGAACAATTCAAGACCCTGCGCCTGGCGGGCCTAGAACACCTGGACGAGCGCTACCTGCGCGCGGTCGGCTACGCCACCAAGTCCAAGCGTGGCACCCTGCCGAAGATGGCGCTGTTTGGCGACATCGTGGGCGATGATGAAAACGCGGTGGCGCTGGCCGCTTCGGAAGTGGTGCGCCTGGCCAATACCCGCGTGGGCGAAGGCTTTGTCGCGGTCAGCCCGGAAGCGCGCAAGAAATTCTGGCTGGACCGCGCCCGTACCGCCGCCATCGCGAAGCACACCAACGCGTTCAAGATCAATGAAGACGTGGTGATTCCGCTGAACCGCATGGGCGAGTACACGGATGGCATCGAGCGCATCAACGTGGAATTGTCGATCACGAACAAGCTGCAGCTGGCCGCGGAACTGCGTGAATTCTTTGAAGCCGGTAACCTGCCGATCGGCAAGAGCGACGATGCCTCGGACGACAAGGTCGGCGACGCGGAAATGCTGGGCGACCGTCCGCAGCAGGCGCAGGCGTTGCTGGCGCTGGTACAGCAGCGCTGGCAAACCATCCTCGACAAGCTGGACCAGCCGGTGGCGTCGCTGCGCGACACGCTGCGCGAACTCGGCCTGGGTCACCTGGACGCCGCGCTCGACGCGCGCCTCGAGCGCCAGCCTGGCGCCACGCTGTTCGAAGTGGTGCAGGACCACACGGTGCGCGTGAGCTGGAAACAGGAAATCCGCGCGCAATTGCGCCAGATCTTCAATGGCGCCGCCTATAAGCTGATCCTGGACGAATGCGCGGTGATCCACAAGCGCGTGTTGCGCGGCCGCGTGTTCGTCGCGCTGCACATGCACGCCGGCGACGGCAACGTGCACACCAACCTGCCGGTGAACTCGGACCACTATGAAATGCTGCAACTGGCGCACAAGGCCGTGGCGCGCATCATGGTGCTGGCGCGTTCGCTCAATGGCGTGATTTCGGGCGAGCACGGCATCGGCATCACCAAGCTGGAATTCCTGACCGAAGAAGAAATCGGCGACTTCCGCAAATACAAGGAGCGCGTCGATCCGGAAGGCCGCTTCAACAAGGGCAAACTGTTGAACCTGCCGGGCATGGAAGCGGACTTGCGCAATGCCTATACGCCATCGTTCGGCCTGATGGGACACGAATCGCTGATCATGCAGCAAAGCGATATCGGTGCGATTGCCAACAGCGTCAAGGATTGCCTGCGCTGCGGCAAGTGCAAGCCCGTGTGCTCGACCCACGTGCCGCGCGCCAACCTGCTGTACTCGCCGCGCGACAAGATCCTGGCGACGTCGTCGCTGATCGAAGCGTTCCTGTACGAGGAACAGACGCGCCGCGGCATCTCGGTGCGCCACTGGGAAGAATTCGAAGACGTGGCCGATCACTGCACCGTGTGCCACAAGTGCGAAACGCCATGCCCGGTCAATATCGACTTCGGCGACGTGTCGATGAACATGCGCAACCTGTTGCGCAAGATGGACAAGCGCAGCTTCAATCCGGGCAAGGCGGCCACGATGATGTTCCTGAACGCGACCGACCCGACCACGATCAATGCGATGCGCCTCGGTATCGTGGGCGTGGCGCATAAAGCCCAGCGCCTGGGCAATGAAGTGTTGAAGACGTTTGCGAAAGCCCAGACCAAGGCGCCGCCGCCGACCGTCGGCAAGCCGCCGATCAAGGAACAGGTGATCCACTTCATCAACAAGAAAATGCCGGGCAACTTGCCGAAGAAGACGGCGCGCGCGCTGCTGGACATCGAAGACAACAAGATCATCCCGATCATCCGCGATCCGAAGAAAACCACGGCCGATTCGGAAGCCGTGTTCTACTTCCCGGGCTGCGGTTCGGAGCGCCTGTTCTCGCAAGTGGGTTTGGCCACGCAGGCGATGCTGTGGAACGTCGGGGTGCAGACCGTGCTGCCGCCGGGCTACCTGTGCTGCGGTTATCCGCAGCGCGGCGGCGGCGACTTCGACAAGGCTGAAAAGATGATCACGGATAACCGCGTGCTGTTCCACCGCATGGCCAACACGCTCAATTACCTGGACATCAAGACCGTGGTGGTGTCGTGCGGCACGTGCTATGACCAGCTGGCCGGTTATGAATTCGAGAAGATCTTCCCTGGCTGCCGCATCATGGATATCCATGAATACCTGCTGGAGAAGGGCGTCAAGCTGGAAGGCGTCAACGGTACCCGCTACATGTACCACGACCCTTGCCACTCGCCGATGAAGATGCAGGACCCGTTGAAGACCGTGAACAGCCTGATCACCACGGTGGACGCGACCAAGATCGAGAAAAACGACCGCTGCTGCGGCGACTCGGGCACGTTGCAGGCTGCGCGTCCGGACATCTCGACGCAGGTGCGCTTCCGCAAGGAACAGGAAATGACCAAGCACGCCGATAAATTGCGTGCCGATGGCTTTACCGGCGAAGTCAAGGTCTTGACCAGCTGCCCGGCCTGCCTGGGCGGCGTGTCGCGCTACAGCGAAGACGCGGGCACCACGGCCGACTATATCGTGGTGGAAATCGCCAAGCATTTGCTGGGTGAAAACTGGATGCCGGACTATGTGGCGCAAGCCAACAACGGCGGTATCGAGCGCGTGCTGGTATGACGGCGGGCGCCGCATGCGACCTGTGCCGGTTGCTGTCCGCCCCGCCGGCCGGCGTGCTGGTGTGGCAGGATGCGCAATTGGCCGTGGTGCTGGTCGACGAGCCCCACTATCCGGGCTTTGCGCGCGTGGTATGGAAGGCGCACGTCAAGGAAATGACGGACCTCGAGCCGGCCGCGCGCGGGCACGTGATGTGGGCCGTGTGGCAGGTGGAAGCGGCGCAGCGCGCCGTGATGTCGCCCGATAAGATCAACGTGGCCAGCTTTGGCAACATGACGCCGCACGTGCATTGGCACGTGATTCCGCGCTTTGCCACGGATGTGCATTTCCCTCAACCGACCTGGGGTGCGGCCCAGCGCGAACCGGTTCCACAAGAACTGGCCGCGCGCCGCGCCCTGCTGCCGCAATTGCGCGCCGCCATCGTCGCCAACCTGAACGGCGAGTAAGGAATTCCATGATGAAAACCCCCACCGGCCTGACGGTCCACAGCAAGTCCCGTGTCCTCGAAGTCGCGTTCGACGATGGCGCGTCATTCAACATTCCGTTCGAATTGCTGCGAGTCTATTCGCCGTCGGCGGAAGTCAAAGGGCACGGTCCGGGCCAGGAAATCCTGCAGGTGGGCCAGCGCGACGTGGGCGTGACGGCGCTGGAGCCGGTCGGCAATTACGCGGTCAAGCCGACATTTACGGATGGCCACAATTCCGGCCTCTATACATGGGATTACCTGTACAAGCTCGGCGCCGAACAGGAACAGCTGTGGGCCGCGTACATGGACAAGTTGCACGCGGCCGGCTTCGACGGCGACAGCGGCCGCGAACCCGGCACGGCCTTGCCATCGGCGCCGAAAGCGCACGGCTGCGGCCACAAGCACTGAATTTTCCCGACGGCGCCCGCGCGTACGGCGTGGACGCCCGTTCGTCTTCATGGCCGGTTGCCCTGCGCTGCGCGCCCGGCAGTGCGGCGTGAATGCCACGCCGCAACTATGTCCTGAACAACCCTGCGCCTGGCATGGTATTGTAGACACCTGTTTCCAAGAAACGCGTGCCGATGCGCCAGTTTATCCGTTCCAGCCGTGTCATCATCCTGCTGGGCTGCTGCCTGGTGGCGGCCATCCTTGGCGCGCTGGGCTTTGCGCTGTGGTCGTCGCGCGAACAATCCATCACGGAGTGGCAGCGCCACCTGTCGAACCTGTCGCTGGTCATCGCCGAACAGACGGCGCAGGAAGTCGCCTCCGCTTACCTGTTGCTGGGCAGTATAGTTGAAACCGTGCATGCGGCCGGCATCAGCAATGACAGGCAATTGCGTGAACAAATGGGCTCGGCCGCCGTGTTCCAGCGCATGCGCGACAACCGGGAAGGGTTGCCGCAAGTCGATGTGGTGACCATCGTCGCGGCCAATGGCGACGTGGTGAATTTCACCCGATCGCATCCGGCGCCGCCGATCAACCTGTATGACCGCGATTATTTCCAGGCGCATTTGAAAGACCCCAAGCTTGGGGTCTTCATCAGCGTGCCGGTGCGCAACAAGGGCAACCAGGCCTGGACGTTTTACCTGAGCCGCCGCCTGACCGGGCCACAGGGCCAATTCCTCGGGCTGGCGCTGGTGGGCTTTTCCAGCACCTTCCTCAGTGATTTTTACCGCAAGATCAGCCTGGGCGACGGCGCCACCGTCACCTTGTACCGGCGCGACTTCACCTTGCTGGCGCGCTCGCCGCATGACGATGCGCTGATGGGCAAGGTCAACCGCGGCGGCACGTCGTACCGCGTCATCGAACAGATGCACAAGACCGATGGCGTGCTGATGACCGATACGCCGCGCTTTTCCGAAGGCGGCAACCGGGTCCAGCGCATGGGCGCGGTGCGGCTGGTGGAGCCTTATCCGCTGGTGATCAATATCACGGTGACGGAAGAACTGTTCCTGGCCCAGTGGCGCAGTTATGCCCAGGTGTTGACGGTGGTGGTGGTGGCCAGCGCGGTGGTGATGGTGCTGGCGTTTGCCTGGCTGGTGCGCCTGCTGCGCAAGCGCGAGCAAAACATGGTGCAGATGCGCGCACTGGCCGGCGCGGCGCAGACCGCAAGCCGGGCCAAGTCGGAATTCCTGGCCATGATGAGCCATGAAATCCGCACGCCGCTGACGTCCATCATCGGCTTTGCGGAAACGCTGGTGCCGTCGCATGAGGCGGGGGAAATCATTGTCCGCAACGGACAGCATCTGCTGACCATCATTAACGATATCCTCGACATCTCGAAGATCGAGGCGGGGCGGCTGGCGCTGGAAGACGTGCGCTTTTCACCGCTGGAAGTGGTGGACGGCCTGTTGCCCGCGATCGAGGCGCAGGCGCGCGGCAAGGGCATCGCGTTTCATTTCGCGGCCGTGTATCCATTCCCGTCCCACGTGATGGGCGACCCGACACGCTGGCGGCAAATCCTGTTCAACCTGTGCGGCAACGCCATCAAGTTCACCGAGGAAGGCAGTGTGGAGCTGACCCTGCATTACCAGCGTGATGCGGGCCGCCTGCAATGCCGGGTGGCCGATACCGGGATCGGCATGACGGACGAGGAACAGGCCAGGCTGTTCCAGCCGTTTTCCCAGGCCGACAGTTCGGTGGCGCGGCGCTATGGCGGTACCGGGCTGGGCCTGCACCTGGTGCAGCAACTGGCCGTGCGCATGGGCGGCGCGGTGCGGGTGCACAGCGCACCGGGGCAGGGCTCGATCTTCGAGGTGGACATCGCTGCCGCGCCGGCGCCCGATGCGCAGTGGCTGGCCGCCATGCCGCGGTTTGCACCGGCCGCGCCGGCCGCGGCGCAAGCGCCGCTGAATGGGGCGGTGTTGCTGGCCGAAGACGGCCCGGATAACCGGCGCCTGATCAGCGCATGGCTGGCGCGGCTGGGCCTGGAAGTCGACACGGCGCCCGACGGTGCGCGCGCCATGGAACTGGCGCTGGCCGGCCACCACGACGTGGTGCTGATGGATATCCAGATGCCGAACATGGATGGCGTGCAGGCGACGCGGCTGTTGCGCAGCACCGGCTTTGCCGCACCCATCCTGGCGCTGACCGCCAACGTGATGCCGGAAGACCGTGAACGCTACCGCGCCGCTGGTTGCAACGCGTGCATCGCCAAGCCGGTTGATTTCGCCGAACTGGCGCGCCTGCTGGCCGAATGGCTGCCGGCCACCGCGGGCGCGGCCGGGGATGCGCTGGCGTATACCCGGCTGGAAGGCTATGACGACATGCGGCGCCAGTTCGAAGCGCGGCTGCGGGATGCCTTGCCGTTGCTGGCAGACGCCATTGGCCGGGCCGCCCATGGGGAAGGCCGGGAGATCGCCCACATGCTCAAGGGCAGCGCCGGCAGTTTTGGCTACCCGCGCGTGACGGAACTGGCGGCCGGACTGGAGCAGGCGTTCGTCGCCGCCGACGGCGCGCGGGCCGCCGCCCTGCTGGCCGACATACAACAACTCGACGACGTGCGGCGCCTGCTGGCGCAGCCCGCGTGAAAGGAATGCCATGCTCGACAAGAACCGGATCACCGTGCTGATAGCGGACGACGAAGCCCCGATGCGCAACTTGCTGGCATCGGTGCTGAAAAGTTGTGGCTATAGCAATTTCCTGCATGCGTCCGATGGCCAGCAAGCCATGGAGCACCTGCGCGCCGCCGATAAATCGTTGCGCTTGGCTTTCCTCGATATCGACATGCCGGGCTTTTCCGGGCTGGAAGTGCTGGAATTGGCGCGCCAGACGCGGGCGGCGTGCGCTTACGTGATGGTCAGCGCGCATAGCGGCATCGATAATGTTATTTCAGCAATGAACCGCGGCGCGGCGGGATTCGTGGTGAAGCCGTATACCCCGCAAAAGATCGTCGACGTGCTGGCCAAGTTCGAGCGGGAAGCAAGGTGATAGGCGCTGCCGCGCGTTGGCGCTTGTATAATGCAGGCACTACAACCGGCTCCGCACTATGACCAATACTACCCATTTCGGCTATAAAACCGTCAACGAAGAAGATAAAGTCAAGGAAGTCGCCAAGGTATTCCATTCCGTGGCGGCCAAGTACGATGTCATGAATGACTTGATGTCGGCAGGCCTGCACCGTCTGTGGAAGACGTTCACGATTGCCAACGCGGCGGTGCGCCCCGGCTTCAAGTGCCTCGATATCGCCGGCGGCACCGGCGACCTGGCCAAGGCGTTTGCCAAGCAGGCCGGGCCGACGGGCGAAGTGTGGCTGACCGACATTAATGAATCGATGCTGCGCGTGGGGCGCGACCGGCTCTTGAACAAGGGCCTGGTGACCCCCACGTTGCTGTGCGACGCGGAAAAACTGCCATTTCCGGACAATTATTTTGACCGGGTCAGTGTGGCCTTTGGCTTGCGCAACATGACGCACAAGGATGTCGCGCTGGCGGAAATGCGCCGCGTGCTGAAGCCGGGCGGCAAGTTGCTGGTGCTGGAGTTTTCCAAAGTGGTTGAGCCGCTGCAAAAACCGTATGACCTGTATTCGTTCTCGGTCTTGCCGTGGCTGGGCCAGAAAATCGCCAACGATGCGGAAAGCTACCGGTACCTGGCCGAATCGATCCGCATGCATCCGGACCAGGAAACCCTGAAGGCCATGATGCAGGAAGCGGGACTGGATCGGGTCCAGTATTACAACCTGACGGCGGGTGTGGCCGCTTTGCACACCGGTATCAAACTTTAAGCAGGTGAACGTATGAACCTCAAGAAAATTTTGGTTGGCGCCACCCTGGCGCTGTCCGCCGCCAGCATGATCGGCGAAGCGCTGGCCCGCCCGATGGGCGGCGGCAAGTCGATCGGCCGTCAGTCGCAGAGCGTGAACAACATGCCGCGCCAGGCGACGCCGCCTGCCGCGCCGCCCGCCAACCAGGCAACCCAGCCGGCCCGCGCGCCCGGCGTGGCCCCGCCGCCGGCGCCGGTGCAACCGAAACCGGCCAGCCGCTGGAAAGGCATCCTGGGCGGTGCGCTGCTGGGCCTGGGCCTGGGCGCGCTGCTGTCGCACTTTGGCCTGGGCGGCGCGCTGGCCAGCGCCATCAGCTCGATCCTGATGATCGCCCTGCTGGCAGGCGGCGCGTTCCTGATCTGGCGCTTGATCCGTAGCAAGATGTCGCCGCAGCAGCCTCAGCCGGCTGGTTTCAGCAATACATGGCAACAGCCTTCGTCGCCAGCGCCGGACTATAACTTGCCGCCGCTGCAGCCAGCCCAGCCCGCCGCTGGCGGCCTGAACCTGGCCAAGCCGGGCGACGAGCCGGCCGCCGCGCATACGCCATGGGGCGTGCCGGCCGACTTCGACACCGCCACGTTCCTGCGCCACGCCAAAGGTAATTTCATCCGCCTGCAAGCGGCCTGGGACAAAGGCGACGTGGCCGATATCCGCGAATTCACGACGCCGGAAGTGTTTGCCGAGCTGAAGATGCAGATCACCGAGCGCGGCGGCCAGGCCGATTACACCGACGTGGTAACGATCGAAGCGGAATTGCTGGGCATTGAAAACGATGGCCGCGATTACCTGGCCAGCGTGAAGTTCTACGGCACCATCAAGCCTTCGCCGACCGCGCTGGCGGAACCGTTCCAGGAAGTGTGGAACCTGTCCAAGCCTGTCAGCGGCAATGCCGGCTGGCTGCTGGCCGGTATCCAGCAATTGGCTTGATGACCGCCTGACTGGTGTAAGATCGAGACCGCCCGAATTTTCGGGCGGTTTTTTGTTTTTTATCCAGCGTGCCGGGCCTTCAGGCCGGGCAACTCATTGTTCATGTTCATGCCCTTGCCGATCCCGCTGAATTTGCCTTCTCCGCTGGCGCCTGTCGCCGCCACCATCAACCATTTGCTGGCCCAGGAACCATGGGCGCGCGACGCTTTGCGCGTGCATGCCGGCAAGATTGCCTGCATAGCCGCCAATCCGGTCGTGCTGCGCCTGCTGGCCACCAGCGATGGCTACGTGGAAGCCGTGCAGGACGATACCGCCGCCAACGTGACGATCCGGGTCAAGCTGTCGGACTTGCCGCTGATTGCGCAAAACCGGGAGCGTGCCTTTTCCTATGTGCAATTGGAAGGCGATGCGGACTTTGCCAACACGATTTCCCAACTCGTCAATTCGCTGCGCTGGGAAGCCGAACACGACCTGGAAAAACTCGTGGGCCCGGTAGCGGCCGTGCGCATGGTGCAGGGCGCCAAATCGCTGTTCAGCGCCTTTGTCGGCGGTAACCGCAAGCTGGCGGAAAACACGGCCGAATATTTGCTCGAGGAAAATCCCGTGCTGGTGCGGCCGGAAACCGCGGATGGCTTCGGCGCCGACGTGACGCGCCTGCGCGACGACGTCGAGCGTTTCGCCAAGCGCCTGGCCAACCTGGAAAAGAAACTTGCGCAACGCGGCGGCGCCTGACGCGCCTGCCTGCCCCCATGCCACTCCATCGGAACCCTAGATGATCTTGAAATTCCTGCGGCTGCTGAAAATCCTGCGTGTCGCCATCCGCTACGGCCTCGATGAAATCGCCATCTCCAGCCTGGACGTGCCGCGCACGTCGCGCCTGATGGACCGCCTGTTCTTCTGGCGCGACATCAGTGCGCCGCGCGGCCGCCGCCTGCGCATGGCGCTCGAAGAACTGGGCCCGATTTTCGTGAAGTTCGGCCAGGTGCTGTCGACCCGGCGCGACCTGATCCCCGCCGATATCGTGGAAGAACTGGCGCTGCTGCAAGACCGCGTGCCGCCATTCGATTCCGACCTCGCCATCGCGCAAATCCAGCGTTCGCTGGGCGACCACCCGGACCGCCTGTTCGCCACGTTCGAGCGCATTCCCGTGGCGTCCGCGTCGATCGCGCAAGTGCACTTCGCGACCCTGAAGGATGGCACGCAAGTGGCCGTCAAGGTGCTGCGCCCGGGCATGCGCAAGTCCATCGACGAAGACGTGGCGCTGATGCACCTGGCGGCCGACGTCGCGAGCCGCCTGTGGGTCGACGCCAAGCGATTGAAACCGCGCGAAGTGGTGGCGGAATTCGACAAACACTTGCACGACGAGCTGGACTTGATGCGCGAAGCCGCCAACGCCAGCCAGTTGCGCCGCAATTTTGCCGACGGC
Organism: uncultured Pseudoduganella sp.; assembly: GCA_966211685.1. GTDB lineage: Bacteria > Pseudomonadota > Gammaproteobacteria > Burkholderiales > Burkholderiaceae_D > Rugamonas. Next base: position 2,847 of record CBIHOX010000135.1, on the reverse strand, counting down.
AATTTGCTGCTGGTGCCGGAAATGTTCTGGGATTATTGCTCGTCCAATGTGATCACCATGGAGCGCATGCACGGCATTCCCGTGTCGCAGACCGAGCGCCTGATCGAAGCCGGCGTGGATTTGAAAAAACTGTCCTCGGACGGCGTGGAAATCTTTTTCACGCAAGTGTTCCGCGACGGTTTTTTCCACGCCGATATGCACCCCGGTAACATCCTGGTGTCGATCGATCCCGCCACGTTTGGCCGCTACATCGCGCTGGACTTCGGCATCGTCGGCACCCTGAACGACTTCGACAAGGATTATTTGTCGCAAAACTTCCTGGCGTTCTTCCGCCGCGACTACAAGCGGGTGGCGGAAGCGCACATCGAGTCGGGCTGGGCGCCCAAGGAAACCCGGGTCGACGAACTGGAATCGGCCGTGCGCGCCTGCTGCGAACCGATCTTCGACCGGCCGCTGAAAGATATTTCGTTTGGCCAAATCCTGCTGCGCCTGTTCCAGACGTCGCGCCGGTTCAACGTGGAAGTGCAGCCGCAACTGGTGCTGCTGCAAAAGACCATGCTCAACATCGAAGGCCTGGGCCGCCAGCTGGACCCTGACCTGGACTTGTGGAAAACCGCGAAACCCTACCTGGAGCGCTGGATGGCGGAGCAGGTCGGCTGGCAGGGCATGCTGGAGCGCCTGAAAGCCGAAGCGCCGCGCTACACGCACGTCTTGCCGCAACTGCCGCGCCTGGTGCACCGCGCGCTGACCGTGGCCAGCGAGCCGGACCATAATGACGACTTGCTGCGCATCCTGATCGACGAACAACAGCGCACCAACCGCCTGCTGAGCTTTATCGTCTACTTTGCGGGCGCCTTCATCATCGGCGCGGTGGGCTTGCGCGCCTATATGCATTGGCGGGGGATGATGTGATGGAATTCGACAGCCGCGACCCGTTGTCGCCCGCGTTCTGGGATGAGCGCTTCGACAAGTGCTTCACGCCATGGGACCGGGGCGGCGTGCCGGAACGGTTGCGCCAGTTCGCCAGCGATACCGCCCAGGCTGCCGCCGTGGCCGGCTTGCCGTTGCCGCGCACCCTGATTCCCGGTTGCGGCTCGGCGTATGAACTCGCATATTTGTCGGACGCCGGCTGGGACGTGACCGCCATCGATTTTTCCCCGGCCGCCGTGGCCGCAGCCCGCGATGCGGTGGGGCCGCAATGGCAAGCACGGGTGGTGGAGGCGGATTTCTTTGCCTGGCAACCCGCGGCGCCGCTGCAATGCATTTACGAGCGCGCCTTCCTGTGCGCACTGCCGCGCCACTTGTGGCCGCAGGTGGCCGCGCGCTGGGCCGAATTGCTGGCGCCGGGCGGCATGCTGGCCGGGTATTTCTTCTTTGATAACAACGCCAAGGGACCGCCGTTCGGGATCGCCCGGGCTGAACTGGACGCGTTGCTGGCGCCGCATTTCACCTGTGTGGCCGACGAACCGGTGACGGATTCGCTGCCGGTTTTTGCCGGCAGGGAACGTTGGATGAGCTGGTTCCGTACCTGAGGCGCCGCGGCGGCCGCGCCAAAACTGACTCCGCGCAGAAAAAAGGCTTTATAATTCAGGGTTTTTGATGTTTTTTGCGGAGTAAAGATGCCTATCTACGCTTACCGCTGCGAGGAATGCGGTCACGCTGACGAAGTACTGCAAAAGATTTCCGACCCGCAGCTGACGGATTGCCCGGCGTGTGGCAAGTCCAGCTACAAGAAGCAGGTAACGGCCGCCGGCTTCCAATTGAAGGGAACCGGTTGGTACGTGACGGACTTCCGTGGCGGTTCCGCCCCGGCAACCGGTGTCGCCAGTACGCCCAAGGCCGATGCGCCAGCCACCCCGGCAGCCCCGGCTGCGGACGCGTCTCCGGCCGCCGCCGCCGCGCCGGCATCCGCCACCAAACCCGCCGCCTGACCATTAAAGGACCCCGATGCGCAAGTATTTCATTACCGGTTTGCTGATCCTGGTGCCGCTGGCGATTACCGCCTGGGTATTGAACCTGGTGATTGGCACACTGGACCAGTCGCTGTTGCTGGTGCCGGAACGCTGGCAGCCGCGCACGCTGATCGGGTTTGACATTCCCGGCCTGGGCACGATCCTGACCTTCATTATCGTGTTCCTGACCGGCTTGCTGACCAATAACCTGGTCGGCAATTACATCGTGCGCATGTGGGAAAAGCTGCTGCACCGCATTCCCGTGGTCAGCTCGCTGTATGGCAGCGTCAAGCAAGTGTCGGACACCCTGTTTTCCTCGTCCGGCAATGCATTCCGTAAAGCGGTGCTGATTCCCTATCCGCACCAGGATTCCCGCACGATTGCCTTCCTGACCGGTGTGCCGGGCGGCGACGTGAAGAATCACCTGGATGGCGAGTACGTCAGTGTGTACGTACCGACCACGCCGAACCCGACGTCGGGATTTTTCCTGATGATGGCAAAAAAAGATGTCATCGAGCTCGAGATGAGCGTCGATGCCGCCCTGAAGTACATCGTCTCCATGGGCGTGGTTGCGCCTGAATGAACCAAATTAACCTGAACTGAGAAATAACATGTCTATGCGCACTCATTACTGCGGCCTCACCACTGAAGCCCAGCTCGGCCAAACCGTCAGCCTGTGCGGCTGGGTACACCGTCGCCGTGACCACGGCGGCGTGATTTTCATCGACCTGCGCGACCGCGAAGGCCTGGTTCAGGTGGTCTGCAATCCCGAGCAGGCTGACGTGTTCAAGGTCGCCGAATCGGTCCGTAACGAATACTGCCTGCGCGTGACCGGCCTGGTCAAAGACCGCCTGGCCGGCACCGTCAACGCCAACCTGAAGTCCGGCAAGATCGA
>CBIHOX010000134.1:0-18024 GCA_966211685.1 uncultured Pseudoduganella sp. | reverse complement strand
GCCGCGCGGCCGATGCCGCCGTACACCACCAGGTGTTGCGGGTTTTCCGCGACTTCCTTGTCCAGGTTGTTCTGGATCATCCGGTAGGCTGCTTCCGCACCCCAGGTCTTGCAAACGCGTTCGGCGCCGCGCGGCGCGCGGATATCGCGGGTGGCGTCGAAACGCGGATCGTTGGCGAGGGAAGTGCTCATGTCATCTCCTTGAAGGTAGGGTGCGCGGAGTCCGCGGATGTTTCAAGGATAAGTTGTATATACAACTAAGTCAAATGCTTTTTACTTACAAAACCAGGGCAGTCCCTTCATTATAAAAAGTCAATATTAGAAAAAATAAATAATTGTTGATTTTATAATATCCCTATGCAAACATTGCTGCTCGTTATTTTTTCTGGAGTTCGAATGCGCAAGACAGTTTTCATCGCAGCCGTGCTGGCTACCAGTGCCGCACACGCGGATTTCATCCCCATCGTTAAATCCGGCCAGAATGTGGCTACCGTCACCGTCAATAACGGCTCGCTCTCCTACAGCGAGCCACGCGGCAGCGGGCCTCTCGGCGGCCTGATCATCGACGCGGCTTACACGCCTTATCAAATCCAGACCACGTTGAACGGCATCATTGCGCCGACGGTCAACAGCTACAGCGGCGCGACGTTCCTCAGCGGGGAAATCAAGGGTTACCCTACGTTGACCTTGCGTCCTGATGTTTCGGGTGTGGTATTCGTCAACATGTCGGGCCTGAGCTATAAAACCCGTGTCCGTTATGCAGCCACGCTGGGCGGCGTCCTCAAAGTCGACTGCACCAACACCACGGCAGTCGACAACATTTCCATTACCGCCCAGTACGGGACCAGCAATGGCTTGATCCCGTCGGACAAAGTCGGCGTCACGGGCACCCCATCGTCGACTACGGATTGTGACAGCAACCTGACCTGGATGATGCCGCTGCTGGGAAGCTACCTGGTCAATAAGGGAGAGGGCCTCGTGGATGCCCGCGTCGTGAGCGGCATCAAGAGTGGCATGTCCAGCGTGACGGAGAAAATGTTCTTCCAGCGCGACGCGAACTGGCAAGTCGGCTTGAACCGCCTGATCCCGGCCGATAAAGTCGTGGTTTTGCCAAACGGCAGCACGTTTGCCATCGGCCAATATGTCCAAAACAACCTGTCGTATCTGATCTCGAATGGCCAGATCACGATGCGACTGGGCGGCGGCGTCAACCTGTCGCCGGTGATTGGCGTCAACGAGCCGCCGCGCAACTTGGCGGGCGATGCACTGACCATCACTGTATCGGTGCCGGGCTTGACCTTCACAGCCAATCTGCGTGAAGAAGTCAATGTGGTGTGGCAATGGAAGTGCAGCGTGCAAAATCCGGCGCTCAACTGCGCTGACCCGCGCTAAGGTTTCGCCATCACGCTGGCGGCCGACCTGGCCGCCAGCGACGGCAAGCCTTATCGCTTGCCGTACACCTGCTTGCCCGCCACCCACGTCTGCAACACCCTGATCTTGCCGATCTCCGTGGCCGGGACTTTAAACAAGTCCGCATCTGTCACGATAAAGTCCGCCCACTTGCCCGCTTCCAGCGACCCGATGACGTTTTCCTGGTGCGCCGCATAGGCGGCGTCCAGGGTGAAACAGCGGAACGCTTGCTGCAAGGTCATGGCCTGGTCTTTATACCAGCCGCCCGCCGGCACACCGGCGTTATCCTGCCGCGTGACCGCGGCATGCAAGCCTTCGAACGGGTTGGGCGATTCGATCGGGAAGTCCGAGCCACAGGCGATGCGCGATCCCTGCTTCAGGAACGTCTGCCATGCATACGCCCCCTTGATGCGCTGCGGGCCGACGCGCTGCTCGGCCATGTTCTGGTCCGACGTCGCATGGGTCGGCTGCATCGACGGGATGATGCCGAGCGTCTTGAAGCGCGGGATGTCCGACAGCGCCACCACCTGCGCGTGTTCGATGCGGTGCCGCGCGCCGGCCGCCTGCGGGTATTGCTTCAGCAGCGCCGTATAACCATCGAGGATTTGCCGGTTGCCGGCGTCGCCGATCGCATGCACGTTGACCTGGTAGCCGGCCTTCATGGCTTTCTCCATCTTGGCGCGCATGTCGGCGTCGTTGAGGAACAGCAGGCCGTGCGTATGCGGCGCATCGCTGTAGGGCGCGATCAGCGCGGCGCCGCGGCTGCCCAGCGCGCCGTCCGAATACAGTTTCACTGCGGCCAGCGCATACAGGTCGTTTGCGTACGATTTCAGCGGGCCGCCCTGCGACAGCTGGTCGAAGTCCGCCGTGGTGTCGCCGATCATCGCGTACACGCGCGTGGTGAGCTTGCCGTTGTCGGCATAGCTGCGCATCAGGCGGTCCTCGGCCACGCCGATGCCGGCGTCGTGCACGCTGGTCAGGCCGACCTTCGCCAGTTCGGCCAGCGCGCCGTCGAGCGAGGCGCGCGCCTCGGCCTCGGTGGGTTTCGGAATGGCGGCGCGCACCAGGTCCATGGCCGCGTCGACCAGGATGCCGGTGGCGTTGCCCTGCGCGTCGCGCTCGATCTTGCCGCCGGCCGGGTCTTTCGTGTCCTTGGTGATGCCGGCCAGTTGCAGCGCCCTGCTGTTGGCCCACACGGCATGGCCATCGACGCGCGTCATCACGGCCGGCCGGTCCGCCACCACGCTGTCGAGTTCCTGCGCCGTGGGGAAACGGCCCAGCTTCCAGATTTCCTGGTTCCAGCCATTGCCCAGTACCCAGGCGCGCCGAGGGTTGGCCTTGCCGAACGCCGCCACGGCGTTCAGCGCCGCCTCCAGCGACGGCGTGCCATACAACAGCACCGCCGTGGAAATATCGCCCAGCCCGAACACGTGGCCATGCGCATCGATCAATCCCGGCAACACGGTCTTGCCCTGCATGTCGATCCGCTTCGCGCCGGGCGCGCTGCGCGCCACCGCCTGGCGCGCGCCGACCGCCAGGATGCGGCCAGAGTCGTCGTAGGCCAGCGAAGTAAATCGCACCAGCTTGCCGGCGCTGTCCAGGGTATAGCCGTTGGCGTTATCGATGATGGTGGCGGCATGGGCGGGCAGGATCGCTGCCGCGGCCATGGCCAGGACGAGTGGGGTCATTCGCATGGAGTCTCCGGGTCGGATTCAAAAGCAAGAATGACGGAGTGTAGCGAAATTCCCGCGCCAGCCCAACTTCGTCAACCGCCCATGGTTCCCAGCACCCCCATCACATCTTCGGCAAACAGCAAACTCGCCACGCCGCGCCCGTGCTTTTCGCGCCGCACCAGCGACAGCACGTTCTTGCTGAAGGCGCGATCGCGGATCTGGCGGTACGTTAGCACGTCTTGCCGGTATTCTTCCGCGATGTCGAACTTGCTGAGGAAGGCAATGCCTTCGCTGCCGGCCGCCAGGCGCTTCATGGTTTCGATGGAATTGGTCTGGAACGCGGGCTCCACGTCCAGGCCGGCCGCGGCAAAGGTGTCGGCAATGATGCCATGGATCAGCATGGAGCGGTCGGCGAAGATCAGCGGGTAGGATGCGCAGTGCGCCAGCGGCACCGATTCCATGTGCGCCAGCGGGTGGCGTGGCGAAATCACCGCGCCCAGGCTGGTGTCCATCTCCCACAGGCATTCGATCTGCGACGATGGCGGCAAATTGAAGCCCAGTCCCAGGTCGGCGTCGCCACTGACCACGGCGGCCAGGATCTCGCGCACCGACATGATGCGCACCGACACCTTCATTTGCGGGTGGCGCGCGCAGAATTTCAGCGCCGCCGTGGAAACGATGCCGCTGGCCAGTCCGGTCACGGTGGCAATGATGACTTCCCCGCTTTGCAGGGTCTGCAGTTCGCGGATTTCCGCTTCCACCTGGCGGTACTCCAGCATGGTCTTGCGCACGTGCGCCAGCAGCAGTTCGCCCGCCGCGGTGGGCCGCAAGCCGCGCGGCAGCCGCTCGAACAGCGGCTCGCCGATTTCCTCTTCCAGTTGCAGCACGTGCTTGTTGATGGCCGACGGGGCCACGTGCAATTTTTCTCCCGCAGCGCGGATGGAACCGCAGCGGGCCACTTCATCGATGTAGCGCAGCAGGCGCGAATGCAGCATGGTGGTCAACCTCCCTGGCCGCATAGCGTACTCGAAAAGTGCACACCCCGCGCAAAATTCGCTGCTTTTCCGTACAGTCGAAGTACGTTTTCATTACACCAGTCGCGATACCCGACTGTAAAAAAACCTTGATGAAAGCGAGAACCACCATGTACCAGGAAGTCAGCGAACGCAGCGCCAACGCCGCCGCACAATCCATGCAACCAGAACACGTCACGGCCCACTACCAGCAAGTGCGCGCCATCTTCGATATCCTCAACGGCAAACGCGAAGCGGACCTGTTGCTGAAAAACCTCAACATCCTCGATGTCCACAGTGAAACCGTGTACCAGGGCTCGATCCTGGTCTACGACAAGCGCATCGTCGCGCTCAATCCCGATGAAAACGCGATCCGCGTGCGCGAAGTCTTCGATGGCCAGGGCTTGTATGCGATTCCCGGCCTGATCGACGCGCACATCCACTTCGACGCGCAACTGGCCCACCCCGCCGCGTTTGCCGAAGCCATCGTCCCCTGCGGCACCACGACGATTTTTTCCGAATGCCTGGATTTCGTCAGCGCGGCCGGGCCGGAAGCCGTGCAGGCGACCGAGCAATTGTTCAAGGACCACGAGCGCCTGCCCTACCGCGTGTTTGCTTTTGCCCCCGGCAAGAAAACCTCGGTGGAAGTCACCGACGCGCTGCTCAAGCTCGACCCGGTGATCGGCCTGGGCGAACTGGCGCACCTGACGTACAGCGTCGGCAACGACGATGATTTCCGCAAGTCCGCGCTGGGCCGCGCCAGGGGCGGCTTCATGAATACGCACTGGGGCGTGACCGCGCTGTCGGACATGATGCTCAACTACATGCCGGCCATTGGCGCCTTTGCCAACCACGATGTGTGGAAGGAAGACGACATCGAGAAAAGCGTGCGCTACGGCCTGCAAACGCAGATCAAGTTCGGCGTCGGCAGCAGCGAAGTCATCAAGATCATGTTGCGCGCCATCGTCAAGCGCAAATGGCCTGCCGAGAATTTCCAGCTGTGCGCCGACAATATTTCCGTGAACCGGCTGCTGACCCAGGGCCACATGGACTGGGTGGTGTCGCTGTGCGCGGAAATGGGCATCGATCCAATCCAGGCCATCAAGATGGCGACCCTGTATACGGCGCGCGCGTTCCGCATGGATAACAAGTTCGGTTCGCTGACGCCGGGCCGTTTTGCCGATATCGTGCTGACCGACAGCCTGTCGAAAATCAACCCGCGCTATGTGTTCAAGGATGGCGAACTGGTGGCGCAAGACCGCAAGCTGCTGAAACAGGCCGAGCTCGATTATTCGCACATGGTGAAGCCACCGGTGCCGGGCCTGGACAGCCTGGCACCGGACCAGCTGGATTTGCTGCCGCTGGCCGTGTCGGAAGACGGCACCCAGGCCAAGGTATACCTGTTCGACGTGTATGGCCGCGGCCACCTCAAGTTTTACGAGGAAGTGTGGGTGCCGCTGGAAGATGGCAAGATTGTTCCGGTCGTCAATGGCGTCAAGCTCAACCGTATCTCCGTCGTACAGCGCTATGCCGACGGCAAGCGCCACGTCGTCAACGGCCTGTTCAAGGGCGTCTCGATCGAGCGCGGCGCGGTGGCCACGTTCTGGCCGGCGCCCAAGGCGTATTTTGTCGTGGTGGGTGACGACAGCGGGGAAATGTGCCACTGCCTGAAGCAGGTCGACCAGTACACCGGCGGCTGCATCGTCACCGATGGCGGCGACATCAAGGCCGTGCTGCCGCTGGACATCTATGGCGTGATTGCCAACATGCCGCTGTCGGACCTGGTCGGCGCCACCCGCGCCATCGATGCGGCGCTGGAAGCCATGGGCAACCGCAACGAAGGCGAAGCCGTGGTCAACAAGCTGCTGACCCTGTTCATTTCGCTGGACCGTTTCGGTTTCATGGCCTGATGCGGGGACATTGAAAGACGGCCGGGCCGCACCAGGTCCGGCCGCGATAAATACAACGAGGAGACAACCGTGGCACACCATGCAAAAGAAGCGGACATCGTCGATACCGGCAGCCTGGCACGGCGCTGGGTCACGTATTTCGCGGGCATTTACATACTCACACTCGGCGTCAGCCTGGCCATCCGCGCCGGCATCGGCATTTCACCGCAAAGCAGCCTGACGCGGACCATGACCCTGGTCTACCCGCCGCTGAGCCAGGGCACTTACAACTTCATGCTGGAATTGTTCATGCTGTTGATGACGTACCTGGCGCTGCCGAAGGATTTCACGCTGAAGAACTTCGCATCGCTGATCCCGGCGTTTGTCCTGGCCGCGTTCCTGGACTTGAACCTGTTGCTGACCAAGTCCATCGTGATGACCGACTATGGCTTGAAATTCAGCCTGCTGGCGTTTGCCGACGCGCTGCTGGCGCTGGGCCTGTTCCTGATGATACGGGCCAACCTGGTGCTGATGCCGATCGACATGTTCGTCAATACCGTCTTCAAGCGCACCGGCTGGAAATGGGGCAACATCAAGACCACGTTCGATTGCACGCTGCTGCTGGTATCCGCGTCGATCGGCGTCCTGTTCCTCGGCGAACCCAAGTTCATCCGCGAAGGCACCATCCTCAACGCCATCCTGGTCGGGCAATACATCCGGCTGTACTTCTTCCTGTTCAAGAAATTCCAGGCCGGCCGCCCCGTGCGCCAGGAGGTGCGGCCATGAACCGGCATCTGATGACCGCCCTCGTCATTGGCGGCTGGGGCGGCTGGGGCTGGTGCGGCGGCGCCCTGGCGCAAAGCGTCACGCTCACCGGGCTGGTCGACGCCTACGCCGGCTGGGTACAGCCGTCCGGCAGCGCGCGCACCGGCGCCGTCAACGCCGGCGGCCTGAGCACCTCGTGGTGGGGCATCGAGGGCAAGGAAGACCTGGGCGACGGCGTCAAGGCGGAATTCAAGCTGGCCGGCTACCTGCGCAACGATACCGGCGCCAGTGGCCGCTTCAATGGCAATGAAACGCTGTTCAGCAAGAATGCCTTCGTCGGCCTGGCGGGCCGCTACGGCACGCTGCGCCTGGGCCGCGACGGCGCGCCGAACTTCCTGCCGTCCGCCCTGTTCAATGCGTTTGGCGATTCGTTCACGTTTTCCCCGCTGATCGTGCATGGCAACGTACCGCTCTTCAATGGCACCGGCTGGGAATCCGTCAACGCGGGCGACACCGGCTGGAGCAACCAGGTGCGCTACATCACGCCCAGCCTGGGCGGATTGACCGCCAGCCTCCATTACCAGTTCGGCGAGACGGCGGGCGGCAGGCACAATACCGGCGCCAGTGTCCTGTACTTCCAGGACGGCCATGGCGTGGGCGGCTTCGTGCACCGGGTGCGCATGGACAATCCGCTGGCCGGCGCCGTGGGCCAGGTCAAGCTGGGCTACGCGCAGCAGGATGCCTGGATGGTGTCCGGAAAGACCGGCTTCGGACCGGCCAGCCTGTACGCCAACCTCGGGCGGAGCCGCAATGACGGCGGCGTTGCCGGCCACGCCGACAGCAGGACGTGGAGCGTGAGCGCCGACCTGGCCGCCGGCCAGGGCAAGCTGATGGCTGCCTATGCCCATACCCGCTGGGATGACACGCGGCGTGGCGCCGGCACGCGCGGCACGGCGTCGCTGGGGTATGACCACCTGCTGTCGAAGCGCAGCGATCTGTACCTGGTGTACATGGGGGACAGGATCTCGCGCTACCGCCGCGGCGATTCGCTGGCGCTGGGGATGCGGCTGCGCTATTGACACGCCGGCGCCGGCCCGTGCTCCGCTCAGGCCGCGTCGTGGAAAATCAGGCCCAGCGTGTGGCGCGCCCCGCTGCGCAAGCGCGACACCCCATGGCGCATGTTGACGCGGTACACGCCGCGCGCGCCGTGCACGGGCCGGTGGTGGACCGGGAAAACCACCATGGCGCCCTGCTCCAGCGGCACCACTTCCGCGCGTGACTGCATGCGCGGGCGCTGTTCGGTCAGCACGAATTCGCCGCCCGTGAAATCCGGGCCCGGCCGCGACAGCAGGATCGCGGCCTGCAGCGGGAACACGTGTTCGCCATACAAGTCCTGGTGCAGGCAATTGAAGTCGCCGGCCCCGTATTGCAGCAGCAGCGGTGTCGGGCGCGATTGCCCTGCCGCATGGCAGCATGCGATGAAGTCCGCGTGCCGCGGCGGAAAACGCACGTCGCTGCGCAATGCCTGCTGCCAGCGGTTGGCGATGCCTGCCAGCGGCCCATACAGCGCGGCGCGCAAGGTGGCGATCGGCGACGGCAGCGGATACGCGAAATATTGGTATTCGCCCTGGCCGAAGCCGTGGCGCTGCATCACCACGCGGCTGCGGAACAACCCGGTGTTGGCGTAGGCGGCCGCCAGCCGCGCGCACTCTTCCCCGCTGAAAAAAGCGGGAACCACGGCGCAGCCCCACGCATCGAGGTCCGCGCCGATCCCGCCCCAGTCCAGCCCCGCGCACCGTTCGTCCAGGCCGCGCCAGGCCGGCGCGCTCATTTCGCCCCCTCGCGCTCGAGCAGCACTTGCTTGCGCTCCACGCCCCAGCGGTAACCGGACAGCGAACCGTCGGTGCGCACCACGCGGTGGCACGGGATCGCGACGGCGATCGCATTGGCGGCGCAGGCGCTGGCCACGGCGCGCGCGCCATTGGGCGCCCCCACCAGTTGCGCCAGTTCCGTGTAACTGATGGTGCGCCCGGCCGGAATATTGCGCAACACTTGCCATACGCGCTGCTGGAATGCGGTGCCGCGCACGTCGAGCGGCAAGTCCAGGCCGATTTCCGGCGCTTCCACCATGCCGATCACGGCCGCCACCACACGCTCATAATCGGCCTGCGCGCCGATCAATTCGGCTTTCGGGAAGCGGTCCTGCAAATCGCGCGCCAGCGCATCCGGGTCGTCGCCGATCAGGATCGCGCAAATGCCCTTGTCGGTGCTGGCCACCAGGATCGCGCCCAGCGAGCACTGGGCAATGGCAAAGCGGATCGCCTCGCCCTGCCCGCCGCCGCGGTACGTGCGCGGCTGCATGCCCAGTGCGCCCGCCGATTGCGCATAAAAGCGGCCGCTGGAATTGAAGCCCGCCGCATACATGGCGTCGGTGACCTTGCGGCCGTCGGCCAATTCCGCCTGCATGCGGCGCTGGCGCACGCCGGCCGCATAGGCTTTCGGCGTCAACCCGGTCTGCGCCTTGAACAGGCGGTGGAAGTGGAACCGGCTGACGCCTGACGCTTCGGCCAGGCTGGCCAGGTCCGGTTCCGACTCGGCTTCCTCGATCAGCCGGCACATCCGCGCCACCAGCGCGGCGTGGCGCTCGGCCAGCGGCGGCAGGTCAGGCTTGCAGCGCAGGCAGGGGCGGAAGCCCGCCTGCTCGGCGTCCATGGCGGTGGCGTGGAAACTGATGTTGGCGCGCAGTGCATGGCGCGACGGGCACGATGGCCGGCAATACACGCCCGTGGTGCGCACCGCATAATAAAATTCGCCATCGGCTTCCGTGCTGCGCCGCTGCACGGCGGCCCAACGCTCTTCATCATTGACAAACATGGCTGCTGCTCCCTTATGCGTACAGTATGCCCCATGTTAGGCAGCGCCGGCCCCGGCCGCACTCCGCCGCTTGCTTTTGAATTCCTGGCATAACCGGCAACAATGCTTGACGCACCGCAGCAATGTTAAAATCCTGCTTTGCCCGCGCCGGCAATGGCGCTGCCATGGAGACAGGCTTTGGAACAGTTAGCAACAGACAATACCCCCATCTTCCAGCGCATCAAGGATTACTTGCTGGCCCAGATCGCCGCCGGCCACTGGAAAGAAGGCGACGTGATCCCTTCCGAACAGGCGCTGGTCAAACAATTCGGCGTTTCGCGCATGACCGTCAACCGCGCCGTGCGCGAACTGACGGCCGAACAGGTGCTGACGCGGCGCCAGGGTTCAGGCACGTTCGTGGCGGCGCAAAAATACCAGGCCACCCTGCTGGAAATCCGCAGCATCGCCGATGAAGTGCGCGCGCGCGGCCACGCGCACCGCAGCAGCCTGCAACTGCTGGAACAGACCAAGGCCGGCGAATTGCTGGCCAAACAGTTCGAATTACCCGCTGGAACCATCCTGTTCCACTCCGTGATCGTGCATTTTGAAAGCGGCGTGCCGATCCAGGTGGAAGACCGCTGGGTCAACCCGGCCTGTGCGCCCGATTACATGAGCCAGGATTTTGCCGCCACCACGCCCAATGAATACCTGATGGCGGCCGCGCCGCTGGCCGGCGCGGTCTACAGCGTGGAAGCGCTGACCCCGCCGCGCGACATCGCCGACATGCTGGCCATCGATACGCGCCAACCCTGCCTCGTGCTGAAGCGCCAGACCCGCTCGGCCGGACAGGTTGCGTCGATGGCCACCATGTGGCATCCGGGACACCGCTACCAGTTCACCGGCAGCTTTGCCTGACGGCCGGGAAAAACCGCCGCCGCCATGTTTCAATCCTGACACTTTCGGTGAAGTTTGCCGTCGGCAAATTCCGACACCCGGCTTAAACTTCGATGCTATAGTTGATCGACCATGGACGGGGTCACGTCCGTACCGACCACTCGAAAGGGAAGCCTCCTTGCAGCACCGCCGTCCTCTGTTCCCGCCGCGCCTGCGCCGCATTGCCGCCGCGGCAGCGCTTGCCTGCGCGGCATTGCCTGCCTGGGCCGTGGAACATGTGACGCTGCAGCTGAAATGGCGCCACCAGTTCCAGTTCGCCGGTTACTACGCGGCGCAGGACAAGGGGTATTACCGCGACGCCGGCCTGGAAGTGACCTTGCTTGAGGGCAAGCCCGACGAAGATACCGTACGGCCCGTACTGGACGGGAAAGCCCAGTATGGCGTCGGCAACAGCGCCCTGGTGCTCAAGCGCGCGGCCGGCGAGCCGGTGGTAGTGCTGGCCTCGATTTTCCAGCATTCGCCCGCCGTGCTGATTGCACGCCGCGGCGACAATGGCGAAGCGCTGAACCTGGCCGGCAAGCGCATCATGCTTTCGCCCAGCAATGAGGAATTGCAGGCGTACCTGAACAATGCCGGCCTCACCAGGGACAAATACCAGCGCGTCCATCACAGCCATAACCTGGACGACCTCATCAGCGGCAAGATCGACGCCATGTCGGCCTACCTGACGTCGGCGCCTTATTTGCTGGACCGCGGCAGCCTCAAGTACGACATCCTGTCGCCGCGCACGGCCGGCATCGATTTTTACGGCGACAACCTGTACACCACGGAAAGCGAATTGCGCGAACATCCGCAGCGCGCGGCCGCCATGCGCGCCGCCACGCTGAAGGGGTGGCAGTATGCGATGGAACATCCGGGCGAAATCGCCGACCTGATCCGTGCGCGCTATCCGGGCAGCCTGTCGCGTGAGCACTTGATGTATGAAGCGCAGCAAACCATTCCGCTGCTGGAGCAGCGCTTGATCGAACTGGGTTACAGCAATCCGGAACGCTGGCACGCCATCGCGGCCACCTACGCGCAGCTCGACATGATTCCGCCCAACACCAGTCTGGAGGGCTTCCTGTACCAGCCGCCGCCGGATTACCGCGCGTGGCAGTTCGGCGTCACGCTGGCGGGCATGGCGCTGCTGTTCGGCAGCATCGCCTGGTGGCGCATCGCGCGCATACGGCGCCTGCTCGCCGAAGCCGGCGAGCGCGCCGCCAAGGCCGAGCGCCTGACCACGTTTGCGCTGGAAGGGTCTGGCGAAGGCGTGTGGGACTGGCAGCCGGTGGCCGGCGTGCTGACCCTGTCGCCGCGCTATTGCGAGATCCTCGGCTACGATCCGCGGCACTTCAAGCCCACGGTGCAGGAATTGCTGGAACTGGTGCATCCGGACGACCGCGCCCGGGTCGACCAGGAATTCATGGTGCCGGCCGACCAGCCGGCCGAGGGCAAGGTCGGCCTGTCGTGCGAATTCCGCATCCGCTGCCAGGATGGCAGCTGGAAATGGGTGCTGGGGCGCGGCATGGTGGTGTCGCGCGGACCGGACGGCCGTGCGCTGCGCATGACCGGCACCCTGTGCGACATCAGCGACCGCACGGCCGCCGAGGAAGCACGCGTGGCGGCGATCCTGGAAGCGGCGCCCTCGGCCATGCTGGTGGCCGACCGCAACGGCGTGGTGCGCCAGGCCAACCACGTGTGCGCGGAAACGTTCGGCTATGACAGCCTGGCCGGCCTGTCGCTCGACTTGCTGGTGCCCGAAACCATGCGCGGCACGCCGGGCCGTCCGCGTGAACTGGTGTCGCGGCCCGGCCTGCCGGGCCGCGTGCTGACCGCGCACCGCGGCAACGGCACCCAGTTCCCGGCCATGGTGCACATTTCCCCGATCCAGCTGGCCGGCCGTGGCCTGGCCATCGTGTCGCTGCGCGACGTCACGCAGCGCCAGCGCGCCGAGGAAGCCATGCAGGCCAGCACGGAACGCTACCGCCAGATCGTGCAAACCGCGGCCGAGGGCATCTGGATGACCGATGCGCAAGACCGCACCACGTTCGTCAATCCCACCATGGCGCGCATGCTGGGCTATGAAGTGGAAGACATGCTCGACCGCCCGATGGCCTCGTTCATGGATGACGATGGCCAGGCGCTGCTGCGTCAGCACCAGCGCCGCCGCCCCACCGGCCAGGCCGAACAGGGCGACGTGCGCTTTTTCCGCAAGGACCATTCGACCATGTGGGGCTTGCTGTCGACCACCCAGGTCAGTGACGAAAACGGCGGCTATGCCGGCATGCTGGCCATGATCACGGACATCACCGACCGCCGCCTGGCCGACCTGGCGCTGCGCAATTCCAGCCGCCGCATGGCGTCGGTGTTCAACGCCGTCACCAATGGCCTGGTGGTGTTGAACGGCGATGGCCTGATTTTGGAAAGCAATGCCGCCGCCACGCGCATGCTGGGCGCTGCCGCGCAGCCGGGCGCCGGCCTGTGGCCCGGCGTGCACGAAGACGGCACCGTGTTCGCGCGCGACGAACACCCGGTCTACCTGGCGCTGGTGTCGGGCCGCTCGGTGCGCGATGTGGTGATGGGCGTGCGCCAGGCCGACGGCACCCAGTGCTGGCTGTCGGTCAACGCCGAACCGATGAAGGATGAACTGGGCGACACGCCGATGGCGGTGGTGGGCCTGACCGACATCAGTTACCGCAAGCGCAGCGAGGATGCGCTGCGCCAGGGCGAGCAGCGGCTGCAGGAAATCATCAAGATGATGCCGATCGGCCTGTACATCAAGGCGCCGGACGGCCGCTTCCTGCTGATGAACCCGGCCTGCGAAGCGCAATTCGGTTTCCGCTTCCATGAATTGAACAGTGGCGACGACACGCCGTTCCACTCGCCCGACGTGGTCGAGGCGATCCGCGCGCGCGACCGCGAAGCGTTTGCCGGCGGGGTGCTGGTCGATTACGAGGAAACCCTGTGGAACCCGACCTTGTGCGAGCAGCGCCACTTGCGCACGTTCAAGAAACCCGTGCTCGACGACCAGGGCCGGCCCGCCTACCTGATCTGCATGTCGATCGACATCACCGACAGCAAGCGCACCGAGCGCGAATTGCGCGAATTGAACGAGCACCTGGAAGAACGGGTGGCGCAGCGCACCGAACAGCTCGACCAGGCCAAGCAACTGGCCGAGGAAGCCAGCCAGGCCAAGGGCCAGTTCCTGGCCAACATGAGCCATGAAATCCGCACCCCGATGAATGGCGTGATCGGCATGGCCTACCTGGCGCTGAAGACCGACCTCGATCCGCGCCAGCGCGATTACCTGGAAAAGATCCGCTTCGCCGGCGAGCACCTGCTGGGCATCATCGACGACATCCTCGACATTTCCAAGATCGAGGCCGGCAAGCTGGAAATCGAACATGTCGACTTCGCGCTGGACCACGTGATCCAGACCCTGACCACGGTGGTGGCGCCGAAAGCCGCCGGCAAGGGCTTGAACCTGGTGTTCGACATCGACCCCGGCCTGCCGCCGGTGCTGCGCGGCGACCCGCTGCGGCTGGGCCAGGTCTTGATCAACTACACCAACAACGCCATCAAGTTCAGCGAACAGGGCAACATCATCGTCAAGGTCATCAACGTGCTGTCGGACGCCAGCCAGTGCCTGGTGCGCTTCGAAGTGCGCGACCACGGCATCGGCTTGTCGGAACAGGAAATTTCCAAGCTGTTCCAGTCGTTCCAGCAGGCCGACACTTCCACCACGCGCGAACATGGCGGCACCGGCCTGGGGCTGGCGATCTGCAAACAGCTGGCGCAACTGATGGGCGGCGAAGTCGGCGTGACCAGCGCGCCCGGCGAAGGCAGCACCTTCTGGTTCACCGCGCAACTGGGCGTTTCCAGCCGCGCGGTACCGGAAATCATCAATTCCGTCAGCGACGCCGCGGCCGAACTGGTGGCCAGCGCGCGCACCGCCGCCGTGATGCAGTCGCTCAAGCACGCCCGCATCCTGCTGGTGGAAGACAATACGTTCAACCAGCAAATCGCACTGGAAATGCTGGAAGAAGCCGGCAGCTCGGTGTGCCTGGCCAACAATGGCGAGGAAGCACTGGAATTGCTGCGCCAGGCCAGCTTCGACTGCGTGCTGATGGACGTGCAAATGCCGCTGATGGACGGGCTGGAAGCGACGCGACGCATCCGCGCCGATCCGCGCCTGGCGGACTTGCGGGTGCTGGCCATGACCGCCACCGCCACCAGCGAAGACCGGGTGCGCTGCCTGGACGCGGGCATGGACGACTTCATCTCCAAGCCGATCCAGCCGGCCCTGATGTACCAGACCATCGCCAACTGGCTGCCGGCGCAGCGCGTCGATGAAACCGAGGCGCGCGCCGCGCAGCGCGGCGGCGCGCCGTTCCGCCCCACGCTGTCGGGCGACCCGGCCATCATCGACTTGTCGGTGCTGGCGCAATTGCTGGGCTACCACCCACAAAAGATCCGCAAGTTCGCCTTCAAGTTCCTGCAGTCGACGAAAGATGGTTTCGATGAAATCGAAACCTGCATGAAGGCCGGCAACCTCGAGCGCGTACGCGAACTGGGGCACCGCATCAAGTCGGCCGCGCGGACCGTTGGCGCGCTGGGCATGGCCGATATGTGCGAAGATCTGGAAAACCTGCCGCAGGAAGAAGCGGGAGCGATCCAGGCGCGCAATCTGATGGCCCGTATGTGGCCGCTTTTGGACCTGATCACCGAACAAATCATGACCAACACGACTTTTGCCAACGACGACTGATACACGATGAACGACCGCGCCTCCGCCGCCGATCCCTTGCGCGTCCTGCTGCTCGATGACGATCCGTTCCAGCTGGCTTTGCTGGAAGACATGCTGGAAGACCTCGGCGACTTCGACGTCGCCAGCGCCACGCACTCGAAAGCCGCGCTGGCCATGCTGCACACCAGTCCGCCGGACTTGATGATTTGCGACTTGTCGATGCCGGACATGGATGGCATTGAATTCCTGCGCCACGTGGCCGAAGACGGCTTCAACGGCACCGTGGTGCTGTTGTCGGGCATGCAAAGCGGCGTCCTGAAAGCCGCCGAACGGCTGGCCATGGCGCAGGGCCTGACCATCCTGGGCGCTTGCGCCAAACCGGTGGCGGCCGCGGAACTGGCCGACCTGGTGACACTGGCGCGCGTGCACCGCCGGCCGCGCCGCTGCGCCTGATTCAAGTGCCTGCCAATTAAGCAATTTTGATAATTATCAATTCCGACGCCACAATTTGATCAAAATCCGCACAGGCGGCAAAAATGCGTTATTATTTGAGCCATTCCCCGCCTGCTATCCGCTTGTCCACTTCCAGTTTGCCTCCCATTCCGTTGCACACTGTTGAAATACTGGATACGGTCGCCATTTGCAGCCTGTCATCCAGGCAGCCCCGGGACGGCACCCAGAAACAAATGGCATAATCGTCGAGGCGACATTCCCATAACGTGAGATCAACATGAGCGAAAACATCAAACACATCACCGATGCATCCTTCGAGGCCGACGTCCTGAAATCCGACCGCCCTGTGCTGGTCGACTTCTGGGCTGAATGGTGCGGTCCCTGCAAGAGCATCGCCCCGATCCTGGAAGAAGTGGCCAAGGAATACGATGGCAAGCTGACCATCGCCAAGCTGGATGTGGACTCGAACCAGGCGGTACCGGCCAAGTTCGGCATCCGTGGCATTCCGACCCTGATTCTGTTCAAGAACGGTGTCGCCGCTGCGCAAAAAGTCGGCGCCATGGCAAAAGGCCAGCTGACCTCTTTCATCGACAGCAATATTTGAGTAAGATTTGAAAAAATACGCGGCGCTGCGCCCGCAGCGCTGCCCAAGATGGCAGGGAACCGGACCAACCCGCTTCCCGCTTTGATCAACCCCACGCTGTTCCCTCCCCTACCTTTACTTTCCCGTCACGGGACACTCAGACAATATGCATCTATCTGAACTGAAGGCCTTACACGTCTCCCAGCTGCTGGAGATGGCGATCGGCCTGGATATCGACAACGCGGCGCGCCTGCGCAAACAGGAATTGATGTTTGCGATCCTGAAAAAGCGCGCGAAAGCCGGCGAACAGATTTTCGGCGACGGCGCACTGGAAGTGCTGCCGGACGGCTTTGGCTTCCTGCGCTCGCCGGACGCCAGCTACATGGCATCGACTGACGACATTTACATTTCCCCGTCGCAGATCCGCCGTTTCAACCTGCACACCGGCGATTCCATCGAAGGTGAAGTGCGCACGCCCAAGGACGGCGAGCGGTATTTCGCCCTGGTCAAGGTAGACAAGGTCAACGGCGAATCGCCGGAAGCCTCGAAACACCGCATCCTGTTTGAGAACCTGACGCCGCTGCACCCGAACGAGCCGCTGCGCCTGGAACGCGAAATGAATGGCGCGGAAAACATCACCGGCCGCATCATCGACCTGATCGCCCCGATCGGCAAAGGCCAGCGCGGCTTGCTGGTGGCGTCGCCGAAATCCGGTAAATCCGTGATGCTGCAACACATTGCGCACGCGATTACCGCCAACCACCCGGACGTGACCCTGATCGTGCTGCTGATCGACGAACGCCCAGAGGAAGTCACCGAGATGCAGCGCTCCGTGCGCGGCGAAGTGGTGGCGTCGACCTTCGACGAACCGGCCACGCGCCACGTGCAGGTCGCGGAAATGGTGCTGGAAAAAGCCAAGCGCCTGGTGGAAATGAAAAAAGACGTGGTGATCCTGCTGGACTCGATCACCCGCCTGGCGCGCGCCTACAACACCGTGATCCCGGCCTCGGGCAAGGTGCTGACCGGTGGTGTCGACGCCAACGCGCTGCAGCGTCCGAAGCGTTTCTTCGGCGCCGCCCGTAACGTCGAGGAAGGCGGTTCGCTGACCATCGTGGCCACCGCGCTGATCGAAACCGGTTCGCGCATGGACGACGTGATTTACGAGGAATTCAAGGGTACCGGCAACATGGAGGTGCACCTGGAGCGCCGCCTGGCGGAAAAACGCGTGTACCCGGCCATTAACCTCAACAAATCCGGCACGCGCCGCGAGGAATTGCTGATCAAGGCCGACCAGCTGCAGAAAATCTGGATCCTGCGCAAACTGCTGTACTCGATGGACGAGATCGAGGCGATGGAATTCATCCTCGACAAGATGAAAGCCACCAAGACCAATGTCGAGTTCTTCGACTTGATGCGACGCGGCGGGTAAGCGTCGACATGCGGGAGGCCGGCTGGAAAGCCGGCGCCCCGGTTACAAGAAGCACACGAAAGCCCGGCGTTCACAACGCCGGGCTTTCGTTGTATAATCGCAGGTTGTTTTTAACCCCAGGCAAGTGAGCAGCAATCGGGTCGCGAAGCTGTATTGACCGCCGAAGTGCCGTTTGGCTACCTACTCAAAGAGAGAAGCACATGAAAGCTGATACCCATCCAGATTACCGCGAAGTCCTGTTCCACGACGTGTCCTGCGACTTCAAGTTCATCACCCG
>CBIHOX010000133.1:0-18051 GCA_966211685.1 uncultured Pseudoduganella sp. | reverse complement strand
TCCTGTCAACTCAGCATTTTCCCGCAACGTTAATGAAGCAGATTCATCCGAATCATAAAACGTTGTACCCCTACTGAAGGAGACTGCCATGTTGAAGATCATCGCCGCCCTGACCGCTTCCCTGTTTGCCGCATCCGCCTTCGCCGCCGCGCCGGCTTCAGCGTCGGCTTCCGCTTCCATGGCGGCGTCGGCGCCGGCATCGGCTTCCGCCTCGGCCGCCGCATCGGCGCCCAAGAAGCAGAAGAAGGCTTCGGCATCGGCGGCCGCGTCCGCTGCATCGGCAGCCTCGGCAGCATCGGCCGCCTCGATGAAATAAGCGGCCGGCGGATTGGCCCGGCGTCGCCGGCCCCGCCTCTGGCGGCGCCCCAAACGCAAAAACCCGCCCGGCTTGCGCCCGGCGGGTTTTCTTTTCCACTTACAGCGCAGCGTCAGACGCTGCACAGGCTGTAATTAGGCAGCCATTGCTTTCAGGGCAGCTGCCAGGCGGCTCTTGTGACGAGCAGCCTTGTTCTTGTGGATGATTTTCTTGTCGGCGATGCTGTCGATGGTCGACACGGAAGCCTGGAAGATTGCGGTAGCAGCGGCTTTGTCGCCAGCCTGGATCGCCTTGCGGGCCGCTTTGATCGCGGTACGCAGGGTCGAGCGCTGTGCGGAGTTGTGAGCGTTTTGCTTAACTGCTTGACGAGCACGTTTGCGCGCTTGTGCGGTATTTGCCATGGAAATGTCCTAAATCGTTGTCAAAGTTCGGTGCAAACTGGCGTTTGCCATTTCAGTCTCTGTGCCTGACCTATGTAAGCCAAGGGACGCTGGCGAAACACGTGTCTGCGTTACTGAATTCTGTACAGCCTTAAATTATAACGGGCTTTTTAGGCCAGATCAATTCCCCTATCCGCCCCGCAAGCAGGAATTTGGCATTTTTTGCATCATGGCCACAGGTTTATGGCGATCCCAGCCGCTATAATCGCCGCCCATGAACTTGCTCAAAACCCTCGCTTCGATTTCCAGCATGACTTTGCTGTCGCGCATCACCGGCTTGTTGCGCGAATCGCTGTTTGCCCGCGCTTTTGGCGCCGGCGCCTATACCGACGCTTTCATCGTGGCGTTCCGCCTGCCCAACCTGCTGCGCCGCCTGTTTGCCGAAGGCGCGTTTTCGCAGGCGTTTGTTCCAATCCTGGCGGAATTCAAGAATAACCGGGGCCCGGAAGCCACCAAGCACTTGTCCGACCATGTCGGCACCGTGCTGGTGTGGTCCACGGTGCTGGTCAGCGCGGTCGGCATCGTCGGCGCGCCGGCGCTGATCTACCTGATCGCCTCGGGCCTGCGCAGCACGCCCGGCGCCCAGCAAGCCGCGATCTGGATGACGCAATTGATGTTCCCTTACATCGCGTTCATGTCGTTTGTCGCGCTGGCCGGCGGTATTTTGAATACCTGGCGCGAATTCAAGATTCCCGCGTTCACGCCGGTGTTGCTGAACCTGTGCCTGATTGCCGCCACCCTGTTCCTGGCGCCCCACCTGCAACAGCCGATTTATGCGCAAGCCATTGCCGTGTTCGTGGGCGGCATCTTGCAAATGGCGCTGCAGGTGCCGCCGCTGCTGCGCATCGGCATGCTGCCGCACATCCGCCTCAATCCCGCCTTCAGCCTGCGCGATGAAGGGGTGCGCCGCATCCTGAAGAAAATGGGTCCGGCCGTGTTTGCCGTGTCGGCTGCCCAGATCAGCCTGCTGATCAATACCAGCATTGCTTCCAGCCTGCGCGAAGGCAGCGTTTCATGGCTGACCTATGCGGACCGGCTGATGGAATTTCCCACGGCCATGCTGGGCGTGGCGCTGGGCACGATCCTGCTGCCCAGCCTGGCCAAGGCCAATACCGACGCCGACCACGTGGAATATTCGTCGCTGCTGGACTGGGGCTTGCGGCTGACGTTCCTGCTGGCGGTGCCGGCCGCGGTGGGCCTGGCCGCGCTGGCCGAACCGCTGATTTCGGTGCTGTTCCATTACGGCAAATTCGACGACACGGCTGCCGTGGAATCGGCCAAGCCGCTGATCGCGTACAGCGCGGGCCTGCTCGGCATCATCCTCGTGAAGACGCTGGCGCCGGCGTTTTATGCGAAACAGGATATCCGTACCCCGGTGAAGATCGCGGTCGGCGTGCTGGCCGCGACGCAAGTCATGAATGTGCTGTTCGTCTATGGCGTGGGCCTGGAAGTGTCGGGCCTGGCGCTGTCGATCGGCCTGGGCGCCTGCATCAACGCGGGTTTCCTGTACAGCGGCTTGCGCCGGCGCGGCATTTACCAGCCGCAGCCAGGATGGTGGCTGTTTTACGCAAAGCTCGCGGTGGCGGCTGGCGTCATGGGCGCGGTGGCCTGGTATGGCGCGCACCAGGTGCCGTGGCTGGCCATGCGGAGCCATATGGTGATGCGCGTGGGCGCCCTGCTGGGCCTGGTCGGCGCTTGCGCCGTCGTGTATTTTGCCGTGCTGTTCGCGCTGGGTTTCCGGCTGCGTGACTTCAAGCGTCGCGCCAAGTAATTCACGCTACCGCAGCGCAATAAAAAAGGCCCGCACGCAGCGGGCCTTTTTCATCTACAGCGGCAATTAAGCGCCCGTATCTTTGCGGCGGCGGGCCAGGAAGCCCAGTACGCCCAGGCCGCCCAGCAGCATGCCGTAAGTTGCAGGTTCCGGCACAGCCGTCACCGTCACTTCGCCGCTGTATTTCGCGCCAGCCAACGCGGTGCCGAACAGGTTCAGCACGAATGGTGCCGAGCCGGTGTGCTCAACGCCGAAGAAGCGCAGTTTGCCTGCGCCATATGCGGAACCCATCGTACCGTTCAGGTTGGTGGTTGCCGCGTCAAAGGTCAGGTTCTGGCCGCTGATGGTCACAACGATTTCATACAGCCCCGGTGCCAGGCCACCAAAGGTGATCACGTCCGAACCGCCGGACAGCACGCCATCCGAAGGAGATTGATTGGACACGAAGAAGTTATTCGCCAGCGGATTGTCGTCCAGAATGACCAGTTGATCTGCCGCCGATGCGCCGAAGGATGCTGCTGCCAGCACGCTGGCGGCAAAGAGTTTCAATTTCATGAGGTTATCCTTAATTAAGTGAAATACGGGTTGATGGGCTAAGCAAACTATGATGGGGACTGCGAAAATCAGCATAGCATAAATGAAGAGAATCCGTTGTCTTTTTGGATAGATTTAGTTTCTTGCAATAAAGCTTTAATTGCAACAATGTTTCCCATGTTGCACAGCAATATTTCACAAAGAAAATGTCGATTCTTGAGGGAATGTTCGAGGCGTGACAAGGCCGCCATCGTGGGAGGATGGCGGCCTGGGAAAGGCGGGTTCAGTCGACTTTGTTCTTGTCCGGCTGCGCGTCTTGCGGCGGCTCTTCGGGCGGAGCGTCGTCGCCATGGCGTTGCGGCTGCGCGTCGGCCGGCGGCGCTTCCGGCGCCTCAGGCGTATCGGGCGGCTGCGCCGGCAGGCTCGGCGGCGCAGCCTGGGGTTCGGACGGCGCCTCGGCCGGCACTGCCTGCCCGGGCTGCCGAGCCTGGGCGGCCGGTTGCGGCGCGCCTCCCTCGGCGCGGGCAAACTTCCAGTCCGAAATCTTTGCCCGGTTTTCAAATCCCTGGAAGCGCGCCGGGAAATTCCCGACCTTCACGGGCCGGGCGTCCGACAGGCTGTAAAACGCCACGATGCCGGCCGTGCCGCCCTGCTGGGATGGCTGCCCCGTGGACGCCGCGCCGCCGCGGGCCATGCCGGCCGACAGCGTCGACAAGGGCGCGCCGCCCCCGGGCGACGGCCCCATGCCGCCCTGGGATGGCGCGTTAGAGCTGCCGGGCCCGCCAGGCGTACCGGCCGCACCGGCAAGGCCGGACGCTGCCCGCGCGCCGAACCCGTCCGCCCTGACAGAGGCGTCCGGGGCGCCGCGCACGCCGGACGCTCCCGGCGCCAACGGCGCGCCGGGCGGGTTTTGCACACCACCCTGGGCCTGGCTGGCATAGACAATGCCCCATTCCGCCTTGCCGGTCAACGGATCGACGTAAACGCGCCGCAAATGCCGCCGCACTGTCGGGAAGCGGGTATCGCGCAACAATTCCTTGAACGATGGCGGCAGTGGCGACTGGCCGGGCGGCGTTGCTTTCGCGTAGCTCTCCAGCGCATCGGCGTATTCGGCGCCGATCGCCAGCAGTTCGCGCTCGGCGGCGCTGCGCTGCAGGATCGCCCCCAGCTTGATGGTGGCGGCGCTGGCCAGGCCGATGATGGCCACCAGGATGACCAGGCTCAGGTAAGTGAACCCGTGCTGCTTACCATTCCGCATAGGGTTTGCCATGGCGGTCGTTGCCGGGCGCGCCGCTCTTGATGTCGGCCACGCCGCCTTGCGCGCCGTCGTCGGGCGGCACCAGTTGCCAGGTGGTGGTGCTTTCCGTAATGGGGTCCACCGGCAGCGCGCGCAGGTAGCGTTTTTCCACCAGTTGTTCCAGCGAATCCGGATAGCGGCCGGTATCGCCATAGTATTGCTCGATCACGGCGCGGGTCTGGCGCAGGTTGTCGGACAGGATGGTTTCCCTGGCGCTGTCGACACTGGGGAAATAGCGCGGCACGGCCAGGGTCAGCAGCAAGGCAATGATACCCAGCACCACCAGCAATTCAATCAGCGTAAAGCCCTTGTTCTTCATCATCACCACTTCCGGTACGGTACGCCATTGAGCCCGGTGCGGTCGGACAGGGAATACACATCATAGACATCGTCGCCTTCGCGCGGCTCGTCCGCGTCGCTGGCATAGCTGCGCTTGCCCCACGATTGCGCCGGCGCGGCATCGGTATCGGGATTGAACGGGTCGCGCGGGATGCGGCGCAGGAAGTACATTTTTGCGCGCTTGGGATTGCGCTGGTCCGCCACGCCTTCCACCAGCACTTCGAGGTTTTTCGGGTAGCCGGTACTGCCCAGCAAGCCCTTTGGAATGCGCCCCTCGTCATACGCCTGCTTGTAGGCGTCGATGGCGTGCCGGATCTCGCGCAGCGCGGTGCGCAATTCCTGCTCATTACGGCGCTGCACCGTCACCTGCGCCACGGGAATCACGAGCGTGCCCAGCAGGCCAAGGATGGCCAGCGTGACCAGCAATTCAATCAGCGTGAATCCGCGCGCAGGCTGCCACATCATGTCACTGCTGCTGCGGTTGGGGAGGCTGCTGCGGCTGCTGAGGCGCCTGCTGCGGCTGCGGCGCGGCCGACGACGCCGGCCCCGGCTGCATGGTCGACAGCGGAACGCCGGCCGGCGCGGCCGGTGCGGCAGGCGCGCCTGGCGTCACCGGCGCCGCGGGAGCGCCCGTCGCGGGCGCCGGCAGCGGAGCCGCGCCCGCCGGCGCTGCGCCAGGATTGACCGGCGCGCCCTGCTGTCCCGGGACCGGGCCCTGGACCGGCTGGCGCACGGCCGGATCGGGACGGCGGCGGAAATTGCCTTCCGTACCGGCCGAGAACTCGGCTGCCGCGGCGTCTGGACGCTGCACGTTGCGCACCAGGTGCGGCGTGATCGACAGCACGATCTCGGTCTTCTGCTTGTCGTCGAGCTGGCTGCCGAACAGCCGTCCCAGCAACGGCAGCTCACCAAACAGCGGCACCTTCGATCCGGAACTGCGGTCTTCGTTATTGATCAGGCCAGCCAGCACCTGGTTTTCGCCATCCTTCAACTGCAGCATGGTCGAGGCCTGGCGTGTGCCGATCTGGTACGCCTTGGTGCCTGACTTGGTTTCGATCTGGCTTACCAGGTTGGACACTTCCAGCGCGATCCGGATGCCGACTTCATTGTTCAGGTAAATCACCGGTTCCGCGTTCAGGGTCAGGCCGACGTCGACGTAGCTGACCGATTCGCTGGCAAAACCGCCGGTACCGGGTGAAATCGTGGTGGTAATCACCGGCACTTTCTCACCGATCAGCACCTTGGCTTTTTCCTTGTTGCGCACGCGGATGCGCGGATTGGCCAGCAGGTTGGTGTCGCCGTCGGTCTTGTTGGCGTTGATGGTGGCCGTGATGCCGGACAGGCCGATGGTGCGCTGGTTCAAATGGTTCAAGTCATTGACGGTCAGCTGGTTGCCGCCGGACGTGATCAGCGGCGAGAACGACACCTTCGACGGCCACGCCACGCCCAGCTCCATCAGGCGCGTGCGTTTGACTTCCAGGATTTCCACGTCCAGCATGACTTCGGGTTCGGCCACGTCCTGCAGCGCCACCAGGCGGTCGGCCAGCCGGATGGCTTCCGCATTGTCGCGCACGATCAGCAGGTTGAGTTTTTCATCGACCACCACGTCGCGCGATTTGAGGATGGTCTTCAGCGTGTTGGCCACCGACTTGGCTTCCGCATTGGCCAGGTAATAGGTCTTCACCACCATTTCCTGGTATTCCTTCAGCTTGGCCGCCACGTTCGGGTAGATCAGGATGGTGTTGCCGTCCAGGACTTGCTGCTCCAGCTGGTTCGTCATCAACAGGTAATACACGGCCGCTTCCACCGTCGAATTCTTCAGGAAGATCGACGCCTTCTGGTCGGTTTTCACGTCCTTGTCGAACACGAAATTCAAGCCCGAGCGGCGCGCGATGACTTCGAACACCTGCTTGAGCGGCGCGTCGCGGAATTCCACCGTGATCGGTTGCTTGAACGCCTTCGACAGTCCCGTGTCGATCGACGGCTGCGCGCTCTTCTCGTTCACGTCGCGCAGCAGCAGCCGCGCCGCTTCATGGTTGGGCCGTTCCGACAACACCGCGTTGAGCTTTTGTTTCGCGCCCTCGTAATCCTTCCTGTCGGCCAGTTCGCGCGCCGCCGCCACCAGCTTGTCCTGGCGTTCCGCCGCTTCCACGCTGCGCAGGCCGGCGCGGCCGCGTTCATTCAAGGGATTGAGCGCCAGCACGCGCTGGTAGCCCTGCAATGCAAGGTCGCGCCGCCCTTCCGCCAGGTCGCGTTCAGCCTGGTCCAGCAGGCGCACCGTGGTGCGGTCGCGCGCCTGCAGGTACGCGGTGCGGTATTGCGCATTGGCCGGGTCTTTCGCGATGGCTTCCTGGAATTTCAGCAAGCCCGCTTCCACCTGGTCTTGCTCGACCAGGACATTGCCCTCGCGGTACGCCATCTGGGCGGCGCATCCGCCCAGCGCCAGCGCCACCAGCGTCACCAGCGACGTGCGGGCAAGGCGCGTGGATTTGTCTATCAATGTGCGGGACATCAGTCGGCTACTCCAATATTAAGCTGCTGGACCTGGTTCAGCGGCAGGTAAGTCAGTTTCATCACGGGCGGCGCAATCGCGTCGACGCGGTATGCGCCATCGAGCACCATCTGGTTGCGGACGATCAGCGTGCGGTCCGGTCCGCGCGCCAGGAAGACTTCCCACACGCCATCGGACATCGCCTTGCCCAGGAACGTGTACGGCAGCGGCGGCGCCACCGGCGGCGGGGGCGGCGGCGGCTTCGGCGGCGGCGGGGGCGGCGGCGTGAAGCTTTGCGTGCCGAACAGGCCATCCGCGCCGGCGATCACGGCGTCGCCCTGCTCGCCCACCAACTGCGCGCGCGGCAGCAGGCGCAGGATCGCCACGTTGGCGCGGGACTCTTGCGCGGCCTTGCCGCGTGCCGGCGCTTCCGTGCCCGGCAGCCCGGTTGCCGCCGGGCCGGTTACAGCCGCCGTTGTTGCCGCCGTTGTTGCCGCCGTTGTTGCCGCCGTGGTTGCCGCCGTGGTTGCCGCCGTCGCTGCGGCCGTGGTTGCGGCAGTGCCTGCCGCCGGGGATGCCGCCATGGTGGCGCTGGCGCCAGCCGGCGTTGCCGGCGCCGTGGCGGGACCGGCGGTTTTCGCGGTGCGCCGCTCGGCCGGTTCGGCCACGCCGCTGTCGGGCGAATTGTCGCCGAAGATCACCAGCGCGGCGGCGCCCGCCAGCGCCACGCCCATCAGGATATGGCGCGGCGTCATGGCGCATCCTTCACGTACAGCGTGATGCGCATGCGCGCCTCGACCTGCGTGTCGGCGATGGTGTCGCGGCGGAAGCCGATATCGTCCAGCGATGCGAATGGCAGCGCGCGCAGCGCTTCCAGCGCGAATTGCCAGATCGCTTGGTAGCCTCCCCTGACCGGCAACACCATCTGGTACGCCGTCACGCGGCTGGCCTTGTCATAGCTGAACTTGTACTCGCCCTGCGACAGGGTCAAGCCGGCCTTGGAGGCCAGGCCGAACAGCACCTTCACGTATTGTTCGGCATGGCGCTTCTCGCCCAGCGCCGCATAGAACGCGGCCAGGTTTTCATCGGCGGTGGGGGGCGGCGGCGCCACGGCCAACGTTGCCGGCACGGACGGCGCCGGATGCGCGCGCTCGAACGCCAGCTTGCGCTGCAAGGCCGCCTGCTGCGGCGCCACCCAGGCCCACGCCGCCACGCCCGCCACGCACAGCACGGCCGCGGCGCAGGCGATTGGCCCCGCGCGCAGCGCGGCCACACGGGCGCGCAGCAGCCACGGCGCCAGGTCCATTGCCGCGCGCGTCATGGCGCCACCCACTGCACTTCGACCTGGAACCGCAGCGGGCGGTTCGGATCGGTTTCCATGACTTCATGGCGCACCAGCACGGCGGCGGCAAAGAATTCCTGTTCCTTCAACTGTTCGATATAGGCAATCATGTCGTCCGCGTTCTTTGCTTCGGCCGTGATCTTCAGCGCCTGCCGGCGCGGGTCCGGTTCCAGCGCCAGCAGCCCGATGCTTTTCGGCGTGGATTCGGCCACCGATTGCTGCAATTGCCGCCACGGCAAGTTCAATTGCAGGATGGCGGCATTGACGGCCTTGCCCTGTGCTTCGGGGATCACGATTTTCGGCGCGTCCTGGCGCGCCTGCGCGGCGGGCTGGCGCGCCAACTGCGCGCGCGCGGCGCGGGCGTCGGCGGCGCGCGATTGCGCCAGCGCCTGGTAGCCGGCAAAGGCGGCGCCGGCGCACAGCGCAGCGCCGGCCAGCACGGCGGCCCACGCCAGCGGCGGCGTATGGTACAGCGTGCGGCGCAGCGACGGCGGCGCGAAATCAAGCTGCATTTTCCTCATGCCTGCCCCTCCCCCGGCATCGCGTCGCCGGGCAGCGCGGGACCCAGCATCGCCACCGGCGTCTGGTCCTGCCCTGCCGGGCGGGCCAGCGGCGGCGGCACGGCCCCGCACAATTGCACCAGCGCTGGCGCTTCCAGTCCCGCCAGCAGCGCTTCGCGCTGCACGGCCTGCGTCAGCCATGCATGGCCGGCGCCGGCCGGCAGCGGCATGGTGCGCACCGCGCGCAGGCGGCCGCCATCGGCCACGCCCAGCGCCAGCAAGCCATCGTGCACCTGGCCGAACCACGCCCCGGGCTTGATGGCGCGGCGCCAATGGTTCCATGCGGCCACCACCTGCGGCTGCACGGCCACCAGCGCCATGCCCTGTTCCTGCGCCACCTGTTGCAGCATGGCCAGCAGCGGACGCGGAATCGCTGCGGCGAAGAATGGCGCGCGGGTATCCCAGTCGCCGGTGACGTGCCAGCCCGCGGCGGCTTCGCCATACAGCGCGAAGAAACGCAGCGCGGCGGCGGCTTCGATATCGGCCAGGCGCGACGATTGCGCCGGCGGTGTCACCTGCCACATGCGCACCAGTTCATCGGCCAGCACGAAGTGCACCGGCCAGCCGCGCGTGTCGAGCGAGGCCAGCACGCCGCGCAGCGCGATGCCCAGCGCCTGGTGGTCATGGTGGGCGGCGGCGTCTTCCGGCGAAAAGCCGTGCCGCGCGACGGCGTCGGCGGCGCCGCGCCAGCGGCTGGTGCGCACCACGCTGACCGCGTGGCGCGAAACGGCGATGCGCAGCGCATGCCCGGGAAAGCGGCGCCCCAATGGGCGTGTCACGTCAGGCATGCAAGGTCACCCGTTTGATTTCCGCGAGCGTGGTGCCGCCGCGCTTCACGACTTCCAGCGCGGCGGCGCGCAGCGAGCGGGTGCCGTTGGCATAGGCGGCCTGCTTGATCTGGCGGATCGGCCGCTTGTCGACGATCAGCTCGCGGATTTCATCGTTGAGCGTGAGGATTTCCGCGATCGAACGGCGCCCCTTGTAGCCGGTGCCGCGGCAATCGCCGCAGCCCTTGCCTTCCATGAAACGGTAATCGGCGACGTCGCCGCGGGTCAGGTTGACGCTGGCCAGCTCCTGGTCCGACGGCGTATAGTCGGCCGCGCAGTGCGGGCAATTGATGCGCACCAGGCGCTGCGCCCAGATGCCGTTCAGCGCCGACACGAAGGCATAGGGGTCGATTCCCATGTGGGTAAAGCGGCCGAACACGTCGAACACGTTGTTGGCGTGCACGGTGGTCAGCACCAGGTGGCCCGTCAGCGCGGACTGCACGGCGATTTCCGCGGTCTCGCGGTCGCGGATTTCGCCCACCATGATCTTGTCCGGGTCATGGCGCAGGATCGAGCGCAGGCCCTTGGCGAAACTCAGGCCCTTTTTCTCGTTGACGGGAATTTGCAGGATGCCGGGCAGCTGGTATTCCACCGGGTCTTCGATGGTGATGATTTTTTCGCGGCCATTGTGGATTTCCGTCAGCGCCGCATACAGCGTGGTGGTCTTGCCGGAACCGGTCGGTCCCGTCACCAGCAGCATGCCGTACGCTTCCTGCGCCAGCGTGCGCAGGGTGGCGAGCGACGGCGCGTCGAAGCCCAGCGCTTCCAGGGTCAGCGAACCGTAGGATTCAATCATGGCGCGCTTGTCGAGCACGCGGATCACCGCGTCTTCGCCATGGATGGACGGCATGATCGAGACGCGCAAGTCGATTTCACGGCCGCCCGATTCGACACGGAAGCTGCCGTCCTGCGGCACGCGCCGTTCCGCGATATCGAGTTCGGCCAGCACCTTCAGGCGCGAAATGATCTGTTCCGCCACTTCGATGCCATTGACGGCGGTGGCGTGGTCGAGCACGCCGTCGACCCGGTACTTGACGGCCAGGCCGCCCGCCGTGCTTTCCAGGTGGATGTCGGACGCGCCGGCCTTCAAGGCGTCGTACAGGGTGGAGTTGACCAGCCGCACGGCCGGGCTGGCCGCTTCCGACGCGGACGCGAACGACAATACCGCGGCGGTCTTGCCGTCGCGCCGCCCTTCCGACGCGCCCGGCAACAGGCTGTCGACCGCGCGCGCCGATTCCTCCTGCTTCGACAGGTAGGCCTGGATGTCGGCCTGCAGCGCCAGCGCCAGGCGCAGCGGTGCATGCGGCGTGGCGCGCGCATGCGCCGACAGCCAGGTCTGCAGGTCGAGGTCGAACGGGTCGGCGATCACGCCGACCGGCGCCTGGTCGGCGCCGCGCAACAGCACGCAGTGGCGCGCCATCGCCTGCGACAGCGGCAGCAAATCGAACGCCGGCGCCAGCGCCAGCATGTCGGCCGTTTCCACTACCGGCAGGCCGAACGGCCGGGCCAGTTCCTGCACCGCCGCACGCGGCTCGATGCCGGCCAGCGCCGCCAGTTCCTCGGCCAGCGTGCGCTTGCTCTGGTCGCGGCGCGCGCGGGCCTGCGCCAGCATGGTCGCGTCGATGGTCATGACATATCTCCCGCCAGGTCAAAAATCGGCATGTACAGCAGCACCACGATGGCGCCCACCACCAGGCCGATGGCCGCCATCAGCATGGGTTCGAAGGTGCGCGTGAAACGGTCGATCCAGCGCGAAATCTCGCCATCGTAAAACGCGGCCGATTGCGTCAGCATCGGCCCCATGTCGCCGGTGCGTTCACCCACGCGCAGCATGCGCAGCGAAATCGGCGTGGTCAGGCCATTGTTTTCAAATGCGCTCGACAGCGGCATGCCGGCTTCGATTTCCAGCCGCGCCGCCTGCAATCCTTCGCGCACGGTGAGCGACACCATGCCCTGCACGGTATCGATCGCGTGCAGGATGGTGATGCCGCCTTCGCTCAGCATGCCCAAGGTCAGGTACAGCCGCGACAATTCATAGATCCGCACCCGCTCGCCGATACCCGGCAATTTCGCCAGCAGGCGCGCCAGCCCGCCATTGGCCAGCAGGCGCCGCACGCCCAGCACCAGCGCCGCCAGCGCCAGCACCACGCCGCCCAGCAGTCCGGCCGTGTGTTCGGCGGCAAACTGGCCCCAGGTCAGCATGACTTGCGACATCCACGGCAAATTGCGGCCGGCGCCCTGGTACACCTCGGCAAAGCGCGGCACCACATAGGCAATCAAAAACAGGCTGACGCCGCCGCCCACCAGCAACAGGATGCACGGGTATATCGCGGCGCTGACGATCTTGCCGCGCACCAGGTCGATGCGCTGCTGGTATTCGATGTAGCGCGCCAGCGCGCGCGGCAAGTCGCTGGTGCCTTCGGCGGCGCGCACGATGCCGATGTACAGCGGCGGGAACAGGTCGGGCTGGTCGGCCAGCACGGCCGACAGGCGCTGCCCTTCGCGCAAGCCGCCCAGCAGGCGTTCCAGCACGGTGCGGGTGGCCGGCGCGGCTTCCTTTTCCAGCAGCGCTTCCAGCGCTTCCACCACGCCCAGGCCGGCGTTGAGCAGCGCCAGCAATTCCTGGCTGAACAGCAGCAGCGACAGCGATTTGCCGCGCCCGCGGCGCGCCCCGCGCACCGGCGCGATGGAAGACACGAACAGGCCGCGCGCCTCGACCTGGCGCCGCGCGTCGGCTTCGTCGCGGCCATCCACCACCAGGTGGCCGATCACCATTTCCGGCGACAGGGTGCGGACGTCGAACTGCATGGCTGGACTGTGATTGTGGGAAGGGTTGTGCGTGGCAGGCGGGGGACGGGCGGCGGATACGCGCCGCCTCCGCCCGTGGCCGTCAACGTTGCCGTTTATTGCGACGTGATGTCGGCGTTCTCGCCCTCGCCGCCCGGCTGGCCATCCTTGCCCAGCGAGACGATTTCATATTCGGCCTTGGTACCGGGCGCGCGGTACAGGTAGGCACGGCCCCATGGGTCGAGTGGAATGCCTTTTTTCAGGTAGGGGCCGTTCCACTTGGCGCCGGCCGTAGCAGGCGCGGTCAACAGGGCATTCAAGCCTTCTTCGGCGCTCGGATAGCGGCCGACGTCAAGGCGGTAAGTGTCCAGCGATTTCTCGAACGCTTCGATCTGGGCCTTGGCGACGGTGACTTCGGATTTGCCCAGCTGCGAAAAATACTTGGGTCCGACATAAGCGGCCAGCAAGCCGATGATCACGATTACCACCAGCAATTCCAGCAGTGTAAAACCTTGCGCGCGGCGCCTTGCGATGTTGCCTTGAATCTTTGCTGCTTGCATCCGAAAAACTCCTGTAGTGCTGCCTGAAACATCGTGGACTTGAGAGGACCAGAGAGCCTACCACGGGCTTTGATGATTAGACAATGTTTGGATTGAAGTGTGTCAACAATCCAGATGGGGTGTGAAATTTCGCAACACGATCTGGCGGTTTTTATTACAGATTTTTTGTAACTACTGGTCACATAGTGCAATAGTGCAAAGGAAACAAAATTCGTTAAACTTTTGTAACTTACGAATTATCAACGTTGAAATTTTTCTCACGTTCATTGTCTCAATTGCTATATTGCGTGTTCCCGGAGGAGAGCCGGGGAGACGCCTGGCTGTACCCCAGACAGGCTAAAACAGATCAGCAGGACCACCTGCAACACCATACTCAAGGGAAGATACATGATACGCACCCGCTCCATTTTGAAGTCCGCCCTGGCCACGGCAATGTTCGGCGCAGCCCTGATGGCGCCCGCCGCCCACGCCTCCATCAAGTACGTCATGGATTTCAACGACATCACCCCGATTACCCTGAACGGCAATGAATCGGTGGCGGTCGGCGATTACACGCTGACCGCGAAGGACAGCCCGCTGGCGCAACTGCTGGGATTCAGTGGCGGCGTGGGCCTGACCATCAACGGCTCCGAATCGTGCACCGTCGCAGCCTGCCCATCCGGCAACGCGACGCAATACTATGCCGGCATCAACGACGGCTCCGTCACCCTGACGGCCAAGGCCAACGACTTCCAGATCACCGGCCTGAACTTCGCGTTCCTGTCGCCGCTGGCAGGCTTGCCCGACTTCAGCTATGGCCAGCTGGTGCTGACCGGCGCCAAGGTCGGCAGCGGCTTCATCACGGCGTCGCGCAACTTCGTCGGACAGGACGGCAACGGCGACTTCACGTTCGACCACTGGGACCTCGGTATCGACTGGGCCAAGGAACACTTGACCAGCCTGACCATCAGCGCGTGCATTTTCAATGACAGCAATGCCTGCGTGAATTCCGCGGACGACCCGGCCTTCAACATGGCCCAGTTCGCGATTGACGACCTGCAATTGTCGACCGTTCCAGAGCCGGGCTCGATCGCCCTGCTGATGCTGGGCGCCGCAGGCATGGGCATGGCCGCGCGCCGCCGCCGCGCCGCGAAATAAGCACGCCTTTCGAACCGACAACCTAGGAACCAAACCATGAAACTCCGTCCAGTCTCGCTGGGCGTGCTGGTGCTCGTCACCAGCATTGCCACCTCCCTCAACGCGCAGGAAGTGCGCCGTCCGTACATCGTGCAAATGGCCGACAAGCCGGTCGCCTCGTATACCGGCGAAGTCGCGGGCCTGCCCGCCACCAAGCCGACTTCCGGCAAGCTCAACGTATCGGCCGCCGACGTGCAGGCCTACATGGCATACCTGGACCAGAAACAGGCCAGCGTGCAGGCCACCGTGGCGAACGCGCCGATCCTGCACCAATACAACACTGTCTTCAACGGCTTCGCCGCGCTGCTGACCGATACCGAAGTGCGCGCGCTGAAGAAAAACAGCGACGTGGCCGCCATCACCGTGGATGAACCGCGCAAGGTGGAAACCAACTACACGCCATCGTTCCTGGGCCTGGACAAGCCGGGCACCGGCCTGTGGGACAAGCTGGGCGGCAAGGCGTCGGCTGGCGAAAACGTCATCATCGGCGTGGTCGACAGCGGCGTCTGGCCTGAAAATCCAGGCTACGCCGACCGTGTCGACGCCAACGGCCGTCCAACCCACGATCCATCCGGCACCCAGGTCTATGGCGCGCCGCCGGCGGACTGGAAAGGCACGTGCGAAACCGGCCCGGGCTTTACCACCGCCCATTGCAACAACAAATTGATCGGCGCGCGTTTCTTCGACGCGGGCTTCAAGGCGCAAAAGAAAACCCCGCACTACAGTGATTTCGCCTCGCCGCGCGACGCCTTCAACGGCGGCGCCGACGCCGGCAACAAGGGTGGCCACGGCGTGCACACCTCGACCACCGCGGGCGGCAACGCCATGGTGGCCGCCAACCTGGGCGGCGTCGTGGTCGGCGACGTCTCCGGCGTGGCGCCGCGCGCCCGCCTGGCGGCCTACAAGGTGTGCTGGTCGTACCTGGATCCGGCCGCCGACGATGGCAGCGGCGTTTCCAACAGCTGCTTCACGTCGGACTCGGTGAAAGCCATCGAGACCGCCGTCAAGGATGGCGTGGACGTCATCAACTTCTCGATTTCCGGTTCGCAGACCAACGTGATGGATTCCGTCGAAGTGGCGTTCTTCAACGCCGCCAACGCGGGCGTGTTCGTGGCCGCATCGGCCGGCAACTCGGGCCCCGGCAACGCCGTGGCGCACATCAGCCCATGGCTGACCACCGTGGCCGCATCGACCCACAACCGCCTGATGGGCGCGTCCGTGACGGTGCCGGGCGCCGGCACCTACACCGGCGCGACGTACAACCAGACCGTGCTGTCTGACGTGCCGACCATCCTGGCGCGCCACGCCGCCATGACGCCGTACGCCAGCATGAACGCCACCGACAAGGCGGCCGTCGGCCTGTGCTACACCGACAAGGACCGCGCCGACCCGACGCTGAACCCGGGCCTGGCGATTTCCGCCGCCGTGAAGCTGGACCCGGCCAAGGTGGCCGGCAAGGTCGTGGTGTGCGACCGCGGCACCACCGCGCGTGTCGACAAGGGCGCGGCCGTGCTGGCCGCCGGCGGCGCCGGCATGATCCTGGCCGACAATGGTTCCGGCCTGGTGGCGGACCTGCACGTGCTGCCGGCCATCCACGTGAGCGCAGCCGATGGCGCCGCCATCAAGACCTGGGTCAACGCCCATCCGGAAGCGACTTCGTCGATGACCAAGGCCGCACCTTCGATCGGCACCGCGCTGGCGCCGAAAATGGCCGGTTTCTCGTCGCGCGGCCCGAACAAGGGTGACTTGAACACGCTCAAGCCCGACCTGACCGCGCCGGGCGTGGACATCATTGCCGCCGTCTCCGCACCGGGCAACCCTGCCCTGCGCGCCGCCATCATCGATGGCAGCGTGGTGCCGAACGCGGCCTGGGGTTCGCTGCAAGGCACGTCGATGTCGTCGCCGCACGTGGCTGGCCTGGGCGCGCTGCTGCGCAACCTGCACCCGACCTGGTCGCCTGCCGCCATCAAGTCGGCGCTGATGACCACCGCCTACAGCACCTACAACGACGGCGTGGCCGGCATGTCCAACGGCTTGCTGCCGTGGGCGCAGGGCGCGGGGCACGTGCAGCCGAACAAGGCTGCCGATCCAGGCCTGGTGTATGACAGCAACGCCGTGGACTGGATCCGCTACCTGTGCGGCCTGGGCAAGCTGGCCGCCAACAGCGGCAACTGCACCGCGCTGGGCTCGATCCAGCCATACAACCTGAACCTGCCGTCGATCACCATTGCCGAAGTGCTGGGCAAGGCGTCCATCACCCGCACCGTGACCAACGTGGGCGATACCGAAGCCACGTACACGGCGTCGGCATCGCTGCCGGGCTACACCGTGACGGTCTCGCCATCGTCGCTGACGCTGGCGCCGGGCGCGAAAGCCACGTTCACGGTCAACCTGACCAACAACAGCGCGGCGCAAGGCGTGTGGAGCTATGGTTCGCTGACCTGGAGCGACGGCACCCATACCGTGCGCAGCCCGCTGACGGCCAAGGCCGCCATGATCGCGGCCCGTTCCGAGATCAGCAGCGAAGCCACCAGCGGCACCCAGCTGCTGACCATCGGCACCGGCTACACCGGCACCATGACGGTGAAGAAAGCCGGCCTGAAAGCGGCAACCCGCAACACAGGCACGGTGGTGACCGACAAGTCGGCCGACGGCGGCGTGGCGGCGTGCGCGGCCGGCGGCAGCGCCAGCGTCATCGCCACCAACGTGACGGTGCCGTCCGGCGCATTGGCGGCCCGCTTCTCGCTGAAGGATGAAGACACCAGCGGCTTCCAGGCCGGTTCCACCGACGACCTCGACATGATCGTGTTGAACGGCGCCGGCACCGTGGTGGGCAGCAGCGGCGGCGCCACTTCGAACGAAATGGTGACCCTGACGGCGCCTGCCGCGGGAACCTACCGTGTCTGCGTGGTGGGCTACGCGCCACATGACGGCGCGGCCACCTTCACGCTGAGCTCGTGGGCGCTGTCCACCGCCGACACCGGCGGCAACTTCAAGGCCACCGCACCGGCCATCGTCTACACCGGCGGCACCGGTTCCGTGACCACCAGCTGGTCCGGCCTGACCGCGGGCAAGGAATACCTGGGCGCGGTCCAGCTGGTCGGCGCCGGCGGCACCACCAGCACCACCCTGGTGTCGGTGGACGCTACCGATCCGCTGCCAGCGGCCAACATGGTGAAGACCAGCACGGTCGCCAACTAAGGGCGCCCTTGAGGCAGCGCCGGCGTCCCGCGCCGGCGCATTTTGAACGCCGCGTCCCTTCTGGGATGCGGCGTTTTTTTTGGGCGCTGTCTGCGAAATTCGTGGAACCTTGTTTTCCGTCTTCGGTCTAAAGAATCAAATTTTTGCCCGGAGATCCGTCATGGAAACCCACGCTTTCGCATCGCTGCTGTCCCAGCTGGCCAGCCTGACAGCGCGCCAGTGCGCCCAACTGCAAACCCGGCTTGGCCAGGACGATGCCCGGCAACAAGTGGGCCGGCTGCTGGACCAGGCGGCCCAAGCCAAACTGTGCTGCCCGCGCTGTTGTGCCCGCCACTGGTATAAACACGGCCGCGAAAGCGGCCTGCAGCGCTACCGCTGCCGCCAGTGCGGCAAAACCTTCAATACCCTGA
>CBIHOX010000132.1:0-18509 GCA_966211685.1 uncultured Pseudoduganella sp. | reverse complement strand
TGCGCGATCTGCGGGCGGATGCCGCTGATGATGCAGTCGGCGCCCATCAGGCGCGCGGCCGCCACGGTTTTCAGCAAGTGTTGCGCCACCAGGGTGTCGACGGTCGGCACGCCGGTGATGTCGATGATGGCGATCGAGGCGCCGGTATCGACGATTTTTTGCAGCAGGCTTTCCATCACCACCTGGGTGCGCGCGCTGTCGAGCGTGCCGATCAGCGGCAGCGCCAGGATGTCGCGCCACAATTGCACCACCGGCGTCGACAGTTCCAGCAATTCCTGTTGCTGGCGCAGGATCACGCCTTCGCGCGACTTCTGGAATTGCTCGATGGTGAACAGGCCCAGGCGGTCGAACAGCGCCCCGGTTTCGATGAGTTCGGTGGTCAGCGCATGGCTGTCGCCTTCCAGCTCGCGGCGCAGCAGCCCGAACAGGGGTTCCTTCAGCGAAAACACGAAGGTGGCGGTTTCCGTCGGTGAAAAGCCCTGGCGCACGCGGCTGGCGGACAATTCCGTCAACAGCTGGCGCACCTCGGCCCAGGCCGGGGTATCGATGTCGTAGCTCTGTCCTTTGGCCACGGCTTGCGCCAGCAGCGGAATCAGGCGTTCGGCCTGGCTGCGCACTTCGGCTTCGCCGGCCTTGTCGCGGCGCACCGTACGCGACAGCATGCCGCTGACCCAGCCTTCCAGCAGCGTGTCGCTATTTTTATTCAGGATAAGGGCCAGGTGGCCGGTAGTCTGGTTGCTCATGCACTCTCCGCTGGGGAATAAAAAATTGGAAAGGCGAGTCTAGCAGGAAATGCAAATTTCCTGAGTTAGATTGAAACGTTGGCAAAAACGTGTTGTTTTATTGCAAGATCAGCGCTGGGGGCGGCATGGCGGAGGGGGCAGGCGGCGCGGCACCAGTGCCGCGCCGCACAGGTTGTTATTGCTGATCCAGCTGGCGCAAATGCGTGGCAATCACGTGCGCGGCCTTGCGCGTGGTGGCCGGGTCGGGATGCA
Source organism: uncultured Pseudoduganella sp. (assembly GCA_966211685.1). GTDB lineage: Bacteria > Pseudomonadota > Gammaproteobacteria > Burkholderiales > Burkholderiaceae_D > Rugamonas. The sequence continues at coordinate 17,514 of CBIHOX010000132.1, read as the reverse complement.
GGCCGTCGCCCAGGTGCGTGAATTCCCGCCAGATATCAAGCCGGATCGCGGCCGGCACCTCGGCGGCCAGGCGGCTGTCGACCACCTCGCGCAACGTATTGTAGCCTTCCTCGTCGATGGTCCACGCCACATTGGAGCTGGCGCGGAACAGCGCCATGTCCAGGTCTTCAAATTTCGGATACGACGTGAAGACCGGGGTCAATCCCTTCGACAGCGCGAAATTGCCGAGCGCGACAAGGCGGTCGGCCGTGGCGTGCATGTCGGCCAGCGTGCACGGTGTCGAGGTCGGCTGCGGCACGCCCATGCCGCCCGCGTGCAGGCAGTCGTTGGCGATCGTGACCACGACGTATTTCGCGTTGTAGCCGCCGCCCACGCGCGGCACGCGCGCCAGCGCGCGCTGCAACTGGACCTGGAAACTGTCCCATACCGCCGCGCTGCAGGTGGCGGCGCCGGGTGGGCACTGGAAACGGGTGAAGGTGCCGGCGCCTGCCTGCGCTTCATTGATGACGTAGCCTGGCAACTGCTGGTCGCGCGTCAGCGCCGCGCCCAGGCTCAGGTAAAAACCGTTGTTGACGGAGCGGCCGCCCTGCGGCGCGATGCCATTGTTGAAGGGCGTCTTGGCTTCCGAATACGACGCGCCGATCACCAGCAGCGGCTGCTGCGACGGTTGCTGGTCCAATGCGTGTTGCGCGATCGCGGCGTGCGTACCGAGCAAACCCAGCGCTGCGGCCATCCATTTCTTGAAATGCATTTAAGGAAACTCCCTATGTGTGATCTATTGACTTCTGTTATAAAAGTTGCGAAAACATAACTGTTGTTATGTTTTTCAATAGTAGCACATGGGAAATACAAATTGACAACTTGCAATATCGAAGGCGCCGGTCCATTACAACTTGTAGGAGGCTTGCAGCGACAGTGCGCGCGGCGCCACCGGCAAGTCGTACGGCAGCGACAGGCCCGGCGCCAGGCTGGGCTCGCGCACGTCGCGGTTGAACAGGTTGCGGATCGTGGCGGAGAAATTCCACTGGTTGCGGCCGTGGCGGGTGGAGAGGGCGAGGTCCACCGTATGGTAATCGGGTACCGGGGCGCGCGCATCCCCGGCAGCGCGCTTGCGACCGGCGACCCACGTCAACTGAGGGCTCAGCACACCGACGCCGGCGAACTGCCAGTCGGCGCGCGCATGCAGGTGGTGATGCGGGGCGTAACCGGCGTCGCTGCCGGTGGTCTTGTCGACCGAGCGCTGCCAGGCGTAATTGCCCACCACGCGCACGTCGTGGTCGACGCTCCAGGCGGCTTCCAGTTCGGCGCCGCGCCCGGCCTGGTTGCCGGTGTTGTTGTACAACTGCCCAGGTACGTTGTCCGAGCGCGGCGTCAGGCGGATGATGTTGCCCATGGAGTACCGGTACAGCGTGGTGGTGAGTTGCAGGTCCGTCTGGGCTTGCCAGGACACGGCCGCTTCGAGAGTGCCATTGGTTTCCGGCCGCAGCGCGGGATTGCCGATGCTGACCGGATTGGTCAGGCCATAGCCTTCCGCGAACGAGGGCGCCCGGAACGCACGGCCATACAGCAGCTTGGCGGTGAGGTCGTAGCTGGCGTCCCATACCAGGGCGATGCGCGGATTGGTGGTCCCGCCGAAGTCGGAATAGCGGTCGTGCCGTACGCCGGCGGTCAGGTTCCAGTCCTTGGCCAGGCGCCATTCATCCTGCACGAACAGGTAGTCAACGCGCCGCCGGTGCGGTCGCAGGAAGATATCGTTGCCGGAAAATTCCGTGAGTCCGGCCGCCAACGGGATCGGCGTGCCATTGGGTGCATAGGTAAAATTGCGCAATTCCCGGGTACGGTACAGGTGCAAATCGTCGTGGCCGGCGCCGAAGCGGACATGGTGGCCGGCCACGCCACTGTAATCGGCCACCGTGCTGAACCGGACATTGCGTTCCCAGGTTTCCGGCGCCCCGATCATGCCGTCCGGGAACTGTCCGGTCGGCAACCGTGTACCGGCCGGCAGCAGGACATAGGGAACGGGAATTTCCTGCGCATAGGCCTGGTAATTCAGGCTCACGGTCACGCCGAAGCAGGGCGCAAAGCGGGGTTCCGCCCATGTCAGGTTGCCGATCTTCCTGGTGCTGCGCCCTTTGCCGACAGGGTCGAGCGCGGAAGCGATACCGGCGCCGGAACCTTGGCGGCGCTGCTTGTAATTGAAGCGCGCGCGCAATGCGCCATACACGGCGTCGAGGTTGACGTCGGCTGCCCGGTTGTCGACGTTGACCGGACCGGGTGCCAGCGTGGCGCGGGTACCGAGCAGCTTGTCATTGCGGCTCTGCGCATCGGCTTCGACGGTACGATGATGGCCATCAGTGTCGCCAACGCGCACGAAGGCCGCCACTTCGAGCGGCCCCAGCGTGCCTCCATGGCGCACCCACGCGTCGCGCGCCGCGAACGAGCCGGCGCGCGCACCGAGCTCCTGCCCGGCTGACTCCGCCGGGCCCTTGGTGATGATGTTGATGACGCCGGCGAACGCGTCCGACCCGTACAGCGCCGAGCCCGGTCCGCGGATGATTTCCAGCCGCGAAATCAGTTCCACCGGGTAGTCGCCCCACAGGTTGCCTTTGTTGCCCTGGAACAGCGTGGTGATGGGCACGCCATTTTGCAGCACCAGCACTTGCGGTCCTTGCGCACTGAACACGCCGCGCACCACATACACCGGCGCCAGTGTGTTGGCGCTACGCGCGATGTGCATGCCCGCCACGGTTTCCAATACTTCGTCCATCCCGCGCGCACCCATGTTGGCGATATCGTCGGCCGTGACCACCGAAGCGACCGCCGGCGCGCGCCGCAACGCCAGTTCGGTACCGGTGGCAATCGTCACGCTGGCGGCTTCGCCATACAACAGGCTCAATTCCTCTTCATCGGACGGCTGGTGCGCTGAAACGGCCAAGGCCTGTGTGGCCAGCAGCGCGCCGACACACAGGGGCAAGCGTGACAACTTCAAGTGACTTCTCCGCTAAGTATTGATTGCCATTATAAGTCCGGCACGGTGTGTACTTGTTGGAAAGTTTTGTGTTGAAAGCGACCAGGGGTGGCGGGTGTGGCGGATGCGCCGCGCAATCGATGTACGCGGCCACCGTTCGTTGGCTGGCGGCGAACTTAAGGCAGGCAGACGTGGCGGATGCCGCCGTCGACGACGATTTCTTCACCGACGATGTAGCTGGCGTCGTCGGAAGCGAGGAACAGGACAGCCTTGGCGACTTCTTCCGGTGTCCCGAACCGTTTGATCGGCGAGCGGCCGCTGATGTCGGCCTTGACTGCGCTGTGCACGTCTGGCGGCAGCGGCAGACGCTGGAAACCGCCGGTTTCAATCGGGCCGGGGCAGACCGCATTGATGCGGATGCCGCGCTCGATCAGCGCCAGCGACAGCGATTGCACCAGCGAGCGCAGCGCCGCCTTGCTGGCGCCATAGACGCTGAATTTCGGTGAGCCGGTCTGGTTGGTGATCGACGTCGTGCAGACAATGGCGCCGCCGGCGCCCATCAGCGGCAGCGCTTTCTGGATCGTAAAGAATTCACCCTTGAAGTTGACGTTGACCACCTGGTCGAACATGGCCTCCGTCATGGTGTCGATGGGGGCCGGGTTGGTGGCGGCCGCGTTCAGGAACAGCACGTCCAGGCGGCCGTAGTGCGCCTTGACCTGCGTCATCAGCGTATCGATTTCCTGCAGGTTGCCGGCTTCGCTCTTGAGCACGAGGGCGTCGGCGCCGAATTCCTCCCGCGCGGCGGCCAGGCGTTCGGCGTTGCGGCCCGTGATGACGAGGCGCGCTCCGTTTTCGCGGAACAGGCGTGCCGCCGCGAGGCCGATGCCGCTGGTGGCGCCGGTGATCAGCGCAATTTTACCTTCCAGTTTCTTCATGATTCCTTACATCTTGTAGGTGGCTTGCAGCGACAGCGCGCGCGGCGCCATCGGCAGGTCGTAGGGCAGGGCCAGGCCCGGCGCGATGCTGGGCTCGCGCACATCCCGGTTGAACAGGTTGCGCACGGCCGCGGTGAAATTCCAGCGTTGCTTTCCGTAACGGGTCGACAGCGCCAGGTCGACGGTATGGTAGTCGGCGATCGGGTCGCGTTTGTCGCCGGCGGCGCGCTTGCGCCCGGCGACCCAGTTGATCTGTGGGCTCAGGACATAGGAACCGGTGAACTCCCAGTCGGCCCGGCCATACATGTGGTGGCGCGGCGCATAGCCGGCGTCGGTATTGGTGGTCTTGTCGATCGAGCGTTGCCACGAATAATTGCCGGCAAGGCGCAAGTCGCGGTTCACTGTCCAGGTCCCTTCGACTTCCAGGCCATGGCCGGTCTGATTTCCGGAATTGCGGTAAGTCGCCCCCGTGCCGGCGATCGGGTTGGGCACCGTGCGGATGATGCTGCCCATCGAATAGCGGTACAGTGTCAAATTCGCCTGCAAGTCCGACTGGGCCTGCCAGGCGAACGAAGCTTCGAGCGTGCCGTTGGTTTCCGGTTTCAAGTCCGGATTACCCTGTGCAACCGGATTGTTGATGGCGTGCGTCTCATTGAACGAAGGCGCTCGGAATGCCCGCCCATACAGCAGCTTGGCCGTCAGGTCGAAGCTGGCGTCCCACACCAGCGCCAGGCGCGGGTTGGTGGTGCCTCCGAAATCCGAATAACGGTCGTGGCGCACGCCAGCCGTGAGGTTCCAGTCCGTGGCCATGCGCCATTCGTCCTGCACGTAGACATAGTCGATACGGCGGCGCTGCGGATGGATGAACGGGTCGATGTCGGAACGGTCTTGCAGCGATGGCAGCGGAATCGGGGTGCCATTGACGGCGTAAATGAAATTGCGGCGTTCGCGCACGCGGTACATGTGCACGTCGTCATGGCCGATGCCCATGCGGAGATGGTGGCCGGCAAAGCCGTTGTAATCGGCGTAAAACGTGGTGCGGACGATGCGTTCCCAGATTTCCGGCGCGCCGATCATGCCATTGACGAAAGTCCCGGTCGGGAATTTCACGCCGGCCGGCAACAGCACGTACGGTTGCGGGATTTCCTGCGCATATTGCTGGCTGCTGATGCTGGCGCCCAGGCCCCAGTCCTTGCTGAATTGTGGATCGGTCCACGCCAGGCTGGACGTAATGCGTTCCGTGCGGCTCTGGCCGACCGGGTCGACTGCCGACGCAATGCCCGCGCCGGGTCCGACGTCGTCTCGCAGCTTGAGGCCGAAGCGTCCGCGCCATTTGCCGTACGCGGCTTCCAGGTTGACGTCGGCCGCCTTGTTGCCAACCTCGACACCGCCAGGCGCGAGGCTGGCATGGGTGCCAAACAGCGTGTCATTGCGGGTCTGTGCATCGGCACGGATAACGCTATGAAAACCGTCGGTTTTCCCGATGCGCAAATAGGCCGCGACATCCACCGGGCCGATCTTGCCGCCGTGCTGGACCCAGGCGTCGCCGGTGTGGAACGATGCGCCCCGGACGCCGATTTCCGTGCCGGCTGCCTCGGTCGGGGACTTGGTAATGATATTGATCACGCCGGAAAACGCATCCGAGCCGTACAGCGCGGAGCCGGGACCACGGATGATTTCAATCCGCGCGATGTGTTCGACCGGATAGCCGCCCCATATGTTGCCTTTATTGCCAGTAAACAGCGTGGTGACCGGTACGCCGTTTTGCATCACCAGCACTTGCGGACCCAGCAGGCTGAACACGCCGCGTACCACATACAGCGGCGAATAGCTGTTAGCGCTGCGCATCACGTGGATGCCCGGCACGGATTCCAGTACCTGGTCGAGGTCGGTCGCCCCCATATTGGCGATGTCGGCCGCGGTAATCACGGAAGCCACCGCGGGCGCCCGGCGCAAGGTCTGAAGATTGCCTGTGGCGATACTGACGCTGGCGGCATCGCCATATACCAGCGTCAATTCGTCTTCTTCGCTTGCGGACTGCGCCAGTACCTGGCTGCAGGGAAACGCCAGCGCGATCGCCAGGCACATACGGTTAGCGTAGGAAGACTTCAAGTCCTATCTCCAGTAGTGAAATTTTTGCCATTGTAGCCGCAGGATTTGTGCTTATGGGCAAAAAGATCATCGACAGGTCATTGCATGTTGCTATAAAGCACTCGAGCCAGGCCAGGGGCGGGGCGCCGCGCCGTTGTAGGCGACGCCTTCGCATGGTGTGGCAAACAGCACGCCTTCGGGTTTTTCCGCCCCATCGACCAGGCAAGGCGGCATGCCGGCCAGGAAAGTCGGAATCCGCAACAGCTGGTATTCCCGGGCTGTCAAACCCATGTCGGCAATCAGCGCCGCATGCAACGATGCGTAATTCATGCGCAATTGCGGATAGCGCGGCAACAGGATTTTCTCGACTTCGAACGCGAGTTTGACGTGCTCGCCCCCGTCGAGGCCCAGCTTGGCGGCCAAATCCATGATCCAAGGCAGGCGCTCATCCTTGTTGTTGATCGGACGGCCATAGCCATAAATCCGATGGGCGCGCGCTTCCTCCAGCACCAGCGTTTCAAGGTCGTCGCCTTGCCGTGTGCGCTGCAGCGTCCGTTGTAGGAAGTCGATGGCGCGCAGGCCGGCCTTGCCGCCATAGACCGTGGCTTCGGAAATCGCCAGCGCCGCGACGATGCCCAGATTGGCGCTCGACCGCGCGCTCCCGGCAAGCGCCGCGACGCGGTTGTTCCACAGGCGGGCGTCCGGATAACTGGTGTAGACCCAGATCGCGTGCAGCATTTCAATTTGCTGCTTGCTCAGGCGGCGCCCGCAGATGCCGAAAACGTACAGGTCGACCCAGTCCAGGTCACGCAATTCCTCATGCAGGTTATGGCCACGGAATACCGCGTGGCTGCCCGGATAGGCGGCCCCCATGCGGGTGCGCACGCGTCCCGTATGTTCCTTCAACAGTGCAGGCCCCTTCATGCTTCCTCCTTTTCCAGTTCCAGCGAATAAAACGGGAACTGCTTGAAGCCGCCAGCCTTTTGCTCGAGCGCATGTGCAGCGGCGCCTGGCAGGCGCAGCAGCAAATACAGCATTTCCGCTTCTTCGGGCGTAAATCCGAGATCGTGCAACACGCAGGCCGCCACGCCGGCCATGGCAAGTGGCACGCCGGCCTGGCCGCATACGTCAAACAAGTGTTTATGCAGCCAACGGGTAGCCGGACCCGCCGAGAGGGCGTCAAGCGCCGCCAACACCTGGCGAACCGAGCGTGGCACCGATGCGCCATGCGGGTCGAAGCCGGGAAGGCAGGTGGTTTCCGGGAACACGTCGACCGGGGTGTCGCCTGCCTGCACCGTGTGACGCTGCCATGCCGCAATGTCCGGGCCGCAATCGCGCCACATGGCCACGGCGTCATGCACATCGCGCGCGCCGCCACGGCGCCCGGCGCCCACTGACAGCGCGGCAATCAGCGCGGCAGCGGCGGTCGATCCGCCCACGCCGCCGCACATGGCGGCATGCACCGACGGATCACGTGGGCCGGGGTTGGCCAGCGCCACCGCCAGAGCTTCGAGCGCGGCCAATGCCGCCGGCGCCGGCAGTTCCTGCCTGAACAGCAACCACAGCATTTCGATCCAGCGGGCGTTGCCCGTCATTTCGCCGAAGACGTCGTAACCGCGGCAGTAAGCCGTGCGGGTGGCGTAGGGATTGTCGTGTTCCGGTACTTCCTGCCAGATCGCGGTGTGGATCAGGTCGCGCGGCGATGGCGTGGGCGCGGCGGGGCTGTTCGGCATGCCTTATTGCCCCTCGTCCAGCAAGACACGCAGGCGGCTGCCCATCGGCGGCACCTGCTCCGGATCGATGTAGACGTCCAGCAGGGTAGGCCCCGGATAATTGCAAATGGACTTGATGTCGAGCGCCTGCAGGTCGGCTGCACTGCGGATGGTAAAGCCGCGGCCGCCCTGGGCGCGCGACATGGCGGCGAAGTCCGTTGGCGGCAATGCATAACCGATCTGTTCTCCGCCGCCGAGGCGTTGGCCGTGTTTGACCATGCCCAGCGCGCGGTCGTTGAGGACCACGAAAATCACGCACTGCTGTTCCGCCACCGCAACCGACAATTCCTGGCCGCTCATCAGGAAGCTGCCGTCACCAGTGATGCAGACTACGGGGGCGCTCGGGTTCCCGGCGGCGGTGCCGATCGCCGCGCCAATGGCCCAGCCCATCGGTGCGAAGTGTGTCGTCAGGCGCAGCCAGCCGCCGGTGCTCTGGCGCTTGCCCATCTCGCGCGGGCGGTCGCCGCCGCCAAAGCGGCGTTCGCCCATGCGGCGGCAGCGTGGCTGCAGGTAATGGGTAGCCCAGGCCACGCTATTGCCGGCGTCGGCCAGGTAGCGGGTGCTGTAAGGGAACAGTTCGCCCAGTTCCTTCATCAGCCGTTGCGGGGTCAATGGATTGGCGTCGCTGTCAAAGGCTTCCCGTGAATCGAGCATCTCGGCATGGTTCCACTGCTGGGCAGCCTTGTCGCGTGCAATGCGGCGGCGCTCCACGGTCGGGTCGGTATGCGACCCGGCCTGGTGGATTCGGTCGATCAGGCGGTCGAAAATGGCGCGCAGGCTGCCGCGCAGGTGGTAGCGAGCCATCGGCGTGCGGGCCAGGTGCTCTTCGGATTCATCGATGTGCACCAGGCGCTCATTCAACAGGCTGGAATTCCAGCCGCCGGTGTTCCATTCACCCATGCTGGTGCCGACCGCCACGATCAGGTCGACCGATGGATCGTTCAATGCTGCTTCAGCCGACGCATGGCCGCCAAAGCCGAATACGCCGCGATACAGCGGGTGCTGTGGGCTGACCAGGCCTTTGCCGTCCGGCGTCGTCACGAACGTCGCGCCTTTGATTTTTGCAAATTGCAGGATCGAATGGATCGAATCGCCGCAGCCGCCGCCGACCAGGATCACGACATTGCGCGCCTGCGCCAGCATCTCGCGCAGGTTTTCAATGGCGCCGCTGTCGACCAGCGAAGCGGGGCGCAGCAAGGCGTTCATGTCGTAATTCGGCTTTTGCTGCGGGCTTGGCGCGCGGAACACGTCGACTGGCACGGACAGGTGGACCGGGCCCGCGGGCGAGCGCGTAGCATGTTGCAATGCGGTAATAAGCTTCCATTCGAGCTGCTGGGGATGCGATACCAGCGAGTTGTAGCGGGTGCAATGGCGGAACATGCCCAGCACGTCGATGCCGGTGCATGCGGATTCCTGCAGCGTGTGTTTACCGAATGATGGCAGCGCGGGCTGGCCGGTAATGACCAGCATCGGCACATTGTTGCCGTAGGCGGTTGCCACGGCGGTCAGCATATTGGTGGCGCCGGGACCCGAGGTGGAAATGCACACGCCGATCTTGCCGGTCTCGCGCGCGTAACCGTCTGCCATGAACGCGGCGCCGGCCTCGTGGCGCGCCACGATGTGGTTCAGGTTGCCGCCACGGCGAAGGTTGCGTGCGATGGCATTGTAGAGCGGTTCGATAGCGCCGCCGGGTACACCGAATACATAGTCGACGCCGAGTTGTTCAAGGTAGGCAACCAAGAGGTCCGCCATATCCATGGTCATTTCCGCTGGTTTAGCGGCACGGGCTACTGCCGGTTCGGTGTGAAGGGAAGGTAACTGCTCGTGCCGCTCAAACTCAACGTTTTCTAACATGCAAGGCTCCTGAAATTTGGTATGACATATATGCAACAATGATTGTTTGAAAGTAAGAATTGTTGCAGTGCGAAATCATAGCCCAATTTTCAGGCAAGGTGTGACAATTTGTGAGAATTTGAGAAAATATTCTATTGCTCAATAGAAATTACTATATAGAAACACGCGAGGCGATGGTAACTATTATATTGGAAGTAAAAAACCCACTAAAACAAGGGCTTAGATTATTTCCAATAGGAAATCAAATTAATGCTGTGCACTGCGGCGGCCATAAAAAAATCCCGCCGAAGCGGGATTTGGTTTTGTTAAATGCAGTGTGCTCACAACCGCGCCAGCGATGCTTCGCGCTGCCGTATCAGTGCAGCAAACTGGTCCGGCTGGATGGCCGGGCTCAGATGGTAACCTTGCAGCAGGTCGCAGCGGCGCGCCTTCAGGAAGTGGAGCTGCGCCTCGGTTTCCACGCCCTCGGCCACCACTTCCAGGCGCAGGCTGTGGGCCAGCGCGATGATCGCGGTGACGATGGCGGCGTCGTCGGCATCCTGCGGCACGTCGCGCACGAACGAGCGGTCGATCTTGATGATGTCGACCGGGAACCGCTTCAGGTACGACAGCGAAGAATAGCCGGTGCCGAAATCGTCGATCGACAGGCGCACGCCCAGCGCGCGCAGGCGGTGCAGGGCGGTCAGCGTATCCTGCGCGTTTTCCATCAGGGTGCTTTCCGTGATTTCCAGTTCCAGCAGGTGCGGCGGCAGGCCGGTATCGGCCAGCACGGTTTCCACCGACGCCGTGAAATCCTTTTGCAGCAACTGGCGCACCGACAGGTTGACCGCCACGCGCAGCTGCGGCAGGCCTTGCAGCATCCATGCCTTCAATTGGGCGCACGCTGTGCGCAAGACCCAGTCGCCGAGCGGGATGATCAGGCCGGTTTCCTCCGCCAGCGGGATGAATTCGGCCGGCGACACCATGCCGCGCACCGGATGGCGCCAGCGCACCAGCGCTTCCATGCCGATCACGCGGCCGTTTTCCAGGTTGGCCTGCGGCTGGTAAAACACTTCGAGCTGCTGCTGTTCCAGCGCGCGGCGCAAGTCGCTTTCCAGGCGCACGTGTTCGGAAATCGAATGTTCCATCGACGCTTCGTAGAACTGGAAGCCGGTATTGGTTTTCTTGGCGCGGTACATCGCGCTGTCGGCGTGCTTGACCAGCGTGGCGACGTCGTCGCCGTCGTGCGGGTACATGGCGATGCCGACGCTGCTGGTGACGAAGATGTCATGGCCGTCGATCTGGAACGGCGCCGACAGCACGCGGCAGATGTTATGGGCCGCGGTGGCGGCCGACGCCGGGCTGTCCAGCTCGCCCAGCACCACCGTGAATTCATCGCCGCCCAGGCGCGCCACGGTATCGACGTTGCGCACGCTGTGGCGCACGCGCTGCGCCACAGCCACCAGCAGGCGGTCGCCGACGTCGTGGCCCAGGTTGTCGTTGACGTACTTGAAGCGGTCCAGGTCCATGAACAGCACGGCCAGCAGGTTGGCGTTGTTTTTCGCCTGCTCGATGCCCTGGCCGAGCAATTCAAAGAACAGCGTGCGGTTCGGCAGGCCGGTCAGGATATCGTTGTAGGCCAGGTGGCGGATGCGTTTTTCCGCGCGGTTGGCCTCGATGATGCGGCGCACCCGCTGCGACAGCACGGCATAGTGGATGGGTTTCGGGATGTAGTCCGAGGCGCCCGCGGCGAACGCGCGCTCCACCGACGAATTGTCCTGCAGCGCGGTAATCATCAGCACGGGAATCGAGCTGCCGCCCGGCATTTCCTGCAGGCGCGCGCACGCCGTGAAGCCGTCCATGTGCGGCATCACCGCGTCCATCAGGATCACGTCGGGCTGGAAGCGCTTGAGCATAGCCAGCGCTTCTTCGCCGTCGGACGCTTCCTCGACCTGGAAGCCGTCGCGCTGCAGGGTGTAGCGCAAGGTGCTGCGTGTGCTGCGGTCATCGTCCACCACCAGCACCTGCGCCATCTCTTCCTGCGGCGCGTGGCTGTCGTTGCCATCGGCATTGACTTCAGCCTCGAGGAAGGAGGCCACCTGGTTGTACTCGTTGCGCAAGGCCGGCAACAGCGGCGGCACCTGGTCCAGCCGGCGGGCAATGGCCAATTCCTCGATGCGCTGCGCCAGCGCCGACAGGTCGGCCGCCCCCAGGTTGCCGGACGAGCCCTTCAACGCATGGGCGCGCGAGCGGGCGGTTTCCGCATCGTTGGCGTAGACCGCCTGTTCCAGCTCATTGAGGTAGACCGGCGAATCCTCCAGGAAAGGCGAGACCGCGTGCGGCAGCGCCGCGCCCAGGATCTCGCGCAGCTTGTCGAACACCGCGCGGTCCAGCGGCGCGCCGTGCGGGGTATCGCCATGGCGCTCCTGCGGGGTGTCGTGCGGCGCCGGATGCGCGGCGCCGGGCAGGGCGGCCGCGCCCGGAATAGCGCCGGCGGCGGACGCCGCCGCGGGATGCGCGACGGCATGCGGCGCGCCAGCCTGGCTCGGCAGCCATTTTTGCAGCTTGTGGCGCAGTTCCAGCAGCGTGATTGGCTTGGCCAGGTAATCGTCCATGCCGGCCGCCATGCATTTTTCCGCGTCGCCGCGCTGGGTGTTGGCCGTCATCGCCACCAGCGGCGTGCGGATGCCCAGGCTTTCCTCGTGCGTGCGGATGTGCGCGGTGGCTTCGTAGCCATCCATTTCCGGCATGCTGCAATCCATCAGGATCATGTCGAAGCGGGTGCGCTTGGCCGCTTCCACGGCTTCGCGGCCATTGGACGCGAATTCGCAGACGCAATTGTTCATGGCCAGCATGCCGGCCGCCACCATCTGGTTGGTGCGGTTGTCTTCCGCCACCAGGATGCGGAACTGGCTGGCCGCGGGCGCCGGCAGCGCGGGCGCCTGGCCTGGCGCGGCCGGGCGGGCCCTGGTTTCGGGCTGGGCGGCGCGGCCGGCCAGCAATTCGTGCAGTGCGTTCACCACGCGCCCTGCGCGCAGCGGTTTCGGCACGGTGGCGTGGGTGGCGGCGCCGGCCATGTTGCCGCCGCCATGGCGGTCCATCAGCAACAGTTGCGGCGACAGGCCGGCGGCGCCGATGCGGCTGGCAATGTCGACCCCGTGTTCATCCTGCAGGTTGGCATCCATCAGCACCACGCGGTAAGGCTGGCCGGCGTCCGATGCTGCCTTGAGCTCGGCCAGGGCCTTGCCGCCGCCATCGGCCAGGTGATATGCCATGCGGTGCTGTTCGAACAATTGGCCCAGCAGCGCGCGCACGGTGGCGCTGGCGTCGATCGCCAGTACGCGCACCTGCGCCAGCTGCGGGTCCGCTTCCAGCGACAATTGCGTGGCCGACGGCTTGCAGCACACCGTGAATTCAAACGTGGTGCCGGCCCCCGGCGTGCTGGCGACCTTGATTTCGCCGCTCATCAGGCCCACCAGCTGGCGGCAGATCGCCAGTCCCAGGCCGGTGCCGCCATAGCGGCGCGTGGTGGACGGGTCGGGCTGAACGTACGATTCGAACAGATGGCTTTGTACGTCGCGGCTCATGCCGATACCGGTGTCGCGCACGATGAAGCGCAGCCCGAACGGCTCGCCCGGCAGTGCCTCCACGCACAGCGACACTTCGCCCTTGTCAGTGAATTTCACGGCGTTGCCCAGCAGGTTGATAAGGATCTGCCGCAGCCGCAGCGCGTCGCCCAGCACCCGTTCCGGCACGCCCGGGGCCAGCATGTACGACAGTTCCAGGCTCTTTTGCTGGGCCGGGCGGGCCACCAGTTCCAGCACTTCCTCCACCAGCTTGCGCAAGTCGAAGTCGGTTTCTTCCAGCGTCAGCTTGCCGGCTTCCATCTTGGAAAAGTCCAGCACGTTGTTGATCAGGTCGATCAGGGTGCGCGACGAATTCCACGCCACGTCCACGCATTCCTGCTGGCGCTGCGTCAGGCGCATTTCCTTCAGCATGTCCAGCATGCCGACCACGCCATTGAGCGGGGTGCGCACTTCGTGGCTGACCGTGGCGGCGAATTGCGCCTTCATTTCCGCCATGTTGACGGCGGCGTCGCGCGACTCCTTCAACTCGGCTTCGCGCTGTTCCAGCACGTTCATCATCTTGTTGAACGCCTGCGCCATGTCGATCAGGTCGCGCGGGCCGGCCGGGGCGGCGCGCATGCCGGACTCGCCGGCTTCCGCGCGGCGCATCAGGTCCGACAGGGCATTGAGCGGGTTGATCATGTGGCGCGTGGCCAGGCGTACCAGGCCCAGCAGGATGGCCGCGAACGACAGCGTCAGGGCCAGGTTGCCCAGCAACAGAGACCAGGTCAGGCGGTCCAGCGTATCCTTGCCGACCTGTACGTGTACGTAGCCGAGCAATTGCGGCTGCTGTTCCTGCATGTCGAATGGCGACGCCTCGGTCTGGCCGCCGAATACCGGCGCGGCAAACAGCCACGCATCCTTGGATTCGCCGACCAGGCTGGCGTGCTGCGGACTGGCCTGGGCGCCGGGCATGTCGCCCAGCTTGCTGCCGCGGTGCTGTTCCTGCAACAGCAGCACCTTGTGCTTGGCGTCGGAAATCTGCAGCCCGGTGACGTCGGGGAAGGCCAGCGTCGTGCTGACCACGTCGCGCGCGTTTTCCGCGGAATGGAACAGCAATGCCAGCGTCGACTGGCGCGCCAGGTTGTCGGCAATGCGCTGGCCCTGTTCCGTGAAGTGGTCGCGCATGCGGCCGCGGGCCTCCCACGAGTTCATCAGGGAGGAAAACAGGGCCAGGCCAAGAATCGACGTCGATACGATGACGGTCAGCTGGCGGCGGAAGCCGGTGCGGCGCAAATAGTTACGAAACATAATGACCGTATTCAGGGCTGCGGATAAACATAATCAAAGCGGTGTTGCTGGGACAGGTTCAGTCCCATGTGGTTGGCAGTACGCAGGTTGATGGCGGTCTGCAGGTCGCGCAGCGGCACCAGGCCGCGCCGCTTGCCGTCGCCATTGATCACACCCATGGCGGAATTGGCCAGCGCACGGCCCAGTTCCACGTTGTTCGGCCCCATCGCGAACAGCGCGCCTTTTTTCACGTGCAAGACATTGCTGGAAAACAGCGGGACGCCGCTGTTCCACGATTCGCGCAGCACCATCGGCAGGATGATGCTCTCTTCCACCGTGGTGGTGTCGTGCGGCAGCCAGACCGCGTCGCGGCGGCTGTCGGCATTGGCGAATACTTGCGGGTACAGTTGTGCGGCCTTGCCCAGTTCGGTGGCCACGTGGGCCTGCAATTCCAGGCCCTGGGCGCGGGCGGCGTCGCGCGCCAGGCGGATCAGCCAGTCGCTTTTTTGCGGGTCGTACACCACGATCACGCGCCGCAAGTCCGGCAACAGCGTGCGCAGGCGCGAGAACAGCAGCGCCGGGTCGGGCGTCAGGCTGATGCCGGCCACGTTTTCCGCGTCCGACAGCAGCAGCACGCCGCCGGCCAGCACGGTGATCTCGCGGTCCAGCCCGGCCGTGGCGTTCAAGCCCTGGCGGCCCAGCGCGATCACCACGCGGGTATTGTTGTGCTTGAGGGTGGCGTTCAATTCGGCCGTGTCGACCTTGGGATCGACCGGGTAGCTGCGCACGCGCAGCCGGGTGCGTTCCTCGATGCCCTGGATGATGCTGGTGAACGCGGCGCGGAACGGCGCTTCCACGTTGGGATACAGCACCGCGATGGAACCCTTGCCGATCGATGCCTGCACGTCCGGACGGCGCAGCTGGTCTTCCAGCTGGGCCAGCGTAATGGGACGGACATAGTCCGGGCGGGCCGGATCGGGGCGAAACAATTCGCCCCGCAAGGCCGGCACGGCTGCGGAGGGCGGGGCGCCCGATTCGATGCGTTCCATGATGGCGCCGACGCTGTTGCGAGCCGCGGCGCCTGCGCCGGGCAGGTCGATTGCAGGTTTTATTCCCTGGGACGCGGCGGGGAACGCAGCCAGCATCCATAGCAGGGCAAAAGCGGTGCCGGCGCGCAATCGGCGACCAACACTCGTTATCATTTTAATCATTATACTGTCCGAGGGGGCCCGGGTAGCGGACATATATCCTGACTACAATATCAATGGGCCCGTCATACCCTGTAGTATATGCTAGTTACTTGGCTTATTAGAAAGAAATTTACTTCCACAGGGCACTAATTTACATAGGGCAACGTATTTTAGCCTGTGCCGGGCGATTGTGCGCACTGGCGTCACGCGGCCTGCCGCAGTCGGGCTGTTTAGACCTGAATACAGTCCGGTTTACGGCTCGGGATAGATGAAGTCGAAGGTGCGTTGTTGTCCACTGGCCACGTTGATGCCGATGTGGCTGGCGGTACGCGTATTGAACGCGGTGCGCACGGCGCGCAGCGGCGCCACGCCGGCGCGGCTGTTTTCTCCGTTCAGCAGGCCGATGGCCAGCGCGGCAAGTTCCTTGCCCAGCTCGAAATTGTTGGGAAACAGGGCGAACAGTGCCCCTTTTTTCACGTGCAGGATACTGCTGGAAAAGATCGGCACGTTGCGGTTCCACGATTCCTTCAGCACCAGCGGCAGCACCGTGGTTTCTTCCACCGTCACCGGGTCTTGCGGCAGCCACAGCGCGTCGGTGCGGCCGTCGGCGCCGGCAAACGCGGTTTCGTAGCGGCGCACCGCGGTGGCCAGGTCGGCCGCGTCGAGCGCCACCAGTTCCAGGCCCTGGCCGCGCGCGGCGTCGCGCGCGTTCTTCAGCATCGGCTGGCTGTATTGTGGGCTGTATACCACGAACACCCGCCGCACGGCCGGCACCAGGCTTTTCAGGTGGGAAAACAGCAGGGCCGGGTCCGGCGTCAGGCTGATGCCGCGCATGCGCTCGGCATCGGGCACGGAACTGACCCCGCCCACCACCACGCTCATCGACTGGTCGAACGCGGACGCGGCCTGCAGGCCCTGGCGGCCCAATGCAATGACGACCTTTCCGCCGTTTTTCTTCAGTGTCGCCTGCAATTCGCTGAAATCCGCGTTCGAGGCCACCGGATATCCCTTGACGCGCTGGCGTGCCTGTTCCTCGATGCCCTCGATAATTTCAGTAAAGACCTTGCGGTAGGGCTGGCCAATGTCCGGATACACCACGGCCAACGCGTCCGGCCCGGCGGCCGCCACGTAACCATAGGCCGTCGCGGCATACAGGGCCGGCAGCAAGATCAGCAGCTTTCTACGTTGGTTACACAAATCGGGCGCGTCGGGATGAATAATAATTAATTGCAGGAAAGAGTTTATCCGGCCCGCGCAGGTTGTACACAAAAAAATGGCAACTATAGCGCAGCGCGGGTGTTTCCTGTTGCTTAATTAGCTACGGCGCACCGCTGTCACCACTTGCAGCCATGGTCTTTCTTGTCGGTCAACACCGCGCCGAGTATCACCAGCGGCGCCAGGATGCCGGTGCCGGCGGCCGACGTCAGGCAATCGGGGCGGACGCCCTGGCGGATGCCTTTGCCGAGTTCATTCTCCGTGGCCAGGCCGTTGACAGGTTTGTCCTGCAGTTGCGCCACGGCGGGATCGTCCTTGCCGGCCTTTGCCACGGCAAGCTTGCGTGCCGAGCGCAGCGCCGCGCCGGCGTCGAACGTACCGGCAGGCTTGGCGGGCGCGGCGGCGAACGGGTCGGCCGGATCGGCGGCCGGCGGTGTGGCCGGCGGTGTGTCCCGTATCATGGCAGTGATGGCGGCGGGGGCGCGGCGGCTGTCCGGCTGCGTTTCAGCCGGCGGGGTACGCACGGCCGCGCGTTGCTGTTCGGTCTCGCGCTGCCGCGCTTGCGCCGGATCCGGGCCGCGCCGCGCCACGGCCGTGGCGGGCGGTTGGCCGGGGCGGACCCGGGCGGGCGGCGACTCCGCCGCCGGCGTCGCC
>CBIHOX010000131.1:0-18518 GCA_966211685.1 uncultured Pseudoduganella sp. | reverse complement strand
GGCGGGAATCGAACCCGCGTCCGCAAGCACTCTACAGACAGTTCTACATACTTAGTACTATCTTTTGATTTAACCCGGACGGCACGGATGTACACGTTCCGTACAGGCGATTCACCTTAAATTTAACGCTACTCCAAGTGACCCGTTGTAGCGCGATTCCCTCTAAGTGACCCTACTGCTGTTGCCAGCACACCCGAGGGACGAGGTGCTGTAGGGCTGGTGCATTAAGCAGCCAGTGCGTACGAAGAATCGTTTGCAGTTATTGATTTCTGGGTGTATTTACGAGGTAACCAGGCCTCGGTATGCCCTGTTCTGCTTTGTAACCCACGTCGAAACCAGGTCGTCCCCACAGATAGGAAATGTCATTGTACCCCAATCCGCCTTGAGGTGCAGCAAGGGGATACAAGCGCTTACACTTTTTCCGGGCGCTTGAACGTGGTTTCGCCCTGGACGATCGTGCACTCGAACACATGCTTGCGCAATTCCGGGACGCGGTCCGAGAACAGCCGGTCGAACGCATGGTCTTCTTCCAGGCCCAGGTTCATGCGCAAGCCCACCAGCTTGTGCGAGTTGGCCAGGTTGCGCAGGCGGGTCTGGCGGGCCAGTTGTTCGCGCGGGCTGCGGATCTTGCGCGATTCATCCTCGAAATACCGGATCAGCACGCATTCGAGGATGTCCATGCGTTCCTTCAGGATTTGTTCCTGCGCGACTTCGGAACCGTCATCCATCGGGTGGCGGGCGCCGAAGGTATTGATGTTCAGGCGCTGGATCAGCAGGAAATTGTCGTTTTCCGGCTGGTTGCGGTCGGCAATGCGGTTGATGCTGGACAGGCGGCCTTTCAGCAGGCGGCCGGCCGGATCGTGGGTCTGGCCGACGTAGTGCACTTTGGTCGGGAAGTTTAGCTTCACGTCAAAGTTTTGTAGCAAGTCGTGTACCGAATAGGTTTCAATCAGCGAACCCCAGTTCAGCGTGATGAACTTGTCGAACATTTGCACGGTGGGCTTCTTTAAAGTTGCATCCTCCGGCGTTTTCAAGTCGATCGTGACCGATTCCTTGGCTTGTTCGGCGCCCACCAGCAGCGGCACCGTCAGCTTGAGCGAAAAGAAACCCCAGCTGGTGGTGCGCTTCAAGTCGAAGCGCAGGCGCGGGCGGCTCACGAAAAGGTACATCAGGCGCTTGTCCATCGTGCCTTCGATGGCAAACTGCATGCGCCGCAGGTAGCGGCCCAGCGGGTCGCGGAAATCCGGCGCGGGCGGGAAATCCGTGATCAAGTCATACCAGTAAAACTTGGATTCGGCTGCCGTCACATCCCAGCTTTGGGGCATGTGACTCTGCGCAGCCGCATCCGCCATCATGTCATCGCCAGTCATGTAATGCTCCGATATCAGTGAAGGGCAAGGCGCCACCTACACATATAGTAGTTGTAAAATTTCCTTGCGGCAATATCTACTGAGAAACTATGCTGCCATTGTGGCATCGGACAGGGCCGATTGCACCAATTCCAGCAGGGCGTGTGGCGAATCGAGCAACTGGTCCGCATTCCACGTGGCCGGCTCGGAACTGCCGCAATAGCCCCAGGCGCACGCCACCGTCAGCATGCCGGCGGCCGCGCCGGCCTGGATGTCGCGCAAGTCGTCGCCCACGTACCAGCACAGTTCCGGCGCCACGCCGATGCGGCGCGCCGCTTCCAGCAGCGGTTCCGGATGCGGCTTGGCGTAGGGCGTCGTATCGCCGGACACCACGCAACCGGCGTGGCCCAGGCCGATCAGCGGCACCAGTGCGTCGGTAAAGCGGGCCGGCTTGTTGGTCACGATGCCCCACGATAAACCCGCGGCTTCCAGGCCCGCCAGCAATTCCGCCACGCCATCGAACAGGCGGCTGTGGACCGCAATCGCGGCTTCGTAATTGTCGAGGAAACTGGTTTTCAGCTCTTCAAAGCCGTCGTCATGCGGCAGCAGGCCAAAGGCCGCGCCGATCATGCCGCGCGCGCCGGCCGAGGCGGTCGGGCGCAGCAATTCATACGGCGTCAGCGCCAAGCCGCGCTCGGCGCGCAGCAGGTTGACGGCCGCGGCCAGGTCGGGCGCCGTATCGGCCAGCGTGCCATCCAGGTCGAACAGGATGGCGCGCGGCGCAGTCAAAGAGCGTGCAATGGTCATATCGGGTCTATCGGTCAGGCAGGGCGCGTGCACGCCACCATGTAATTGACGTCAGTATCGTCGTTGAGCGAATAAATCTTGCTCAACGGGTTATACCCCAGGCCCTTCAGGCTGTCTACCTGCAAGCCAGCGGTGCGTATATATTGCGACAATTCCGCCGGCGTGATGAATTTTGCGTAATCGTGCGTACCTTTCGGCAGCAGGCGCAACAGGTATTCCGCGCCGATCACCGCAAACAGGTACGACTTCGGGTTACGGTTGATTGTCGAGAAAAAGACCTTGCCGCCCGGCTTCACCAGGGTGGCGGCCGCCTGCACGATCGCGGCCGGGTCCGGCACATGTTCCAGCATTTCCATGCAGGTCACCACGTCGTATTGGCCGGCTTCGCGGGCCGCCATCTCTTCGGCGGCCACCAGCTGGTAACGGACCTGGACGCCTGATTCCAGGCTGTGCAGGTCGGCCACTTTCAGCGCCTTTTCAGACAGGTCGATGCCGGTCACCTTGGCGCCCTTGCGCGCCATGGATTCGGCCAGGATGCCCCCGCCGCAGCCTATGTCAATGACGTTCTTGCCCGCCAGCGGGGCGCGTGCATTGATCCATTCCAGGCGCAGGGGATTGATTTCATGCAGGGGACGGAATTCGGAAGTGGGGTCCCACCAGCGGTGGGCCAGGTCACTGAATTTTTGGAGTTCGAGAGGATCGGCGTTCATAGTCGGCATGATAACGGACATTTGCCGGACGCCAAAGCGCGCGCCGGCGATTCTTGCGGCAGGCCGGCGCGCGCGGCACGCAATTACTTGGCCGCGGGCTTTTTCACGAACAGGATTTTGTCGATGACGGCTTCGCCGCTGCGGTCCAGGTGGTACTGGATCGAGGCATTGTATTTGGTGGCCGCGTCGACCATGCTTTCATTGCGGGCCATCTTGATAAAGGAAAAGATGGTTGGCAGCAAACCGAGCACGAACTTCGGCTTCAGCGGGGCTTCGGCCTGCTGGGTCAGGGCCACTTCGCCTTTGGTGGCCACGGCCGTGATCCATTTATCCATGCGCACCGGGATCGCGTTCAGTGAAATCTTGCCGGTGATTGCCACTTCCACCTGTTCCTTGCCGGCCGACAGCTGGCTCGCCAGCGCATTGTCGAACAGCGACGAATCCAGGAACACCACCGAAGCCGGCGATGCGGCTTCGGCAACTTCCGCCGCGGGCGCTGCCTTGGCGGCCGGCGCGGCGTCGCCGGCCGGGTTCGATTGCGCATGGGCCGGTGCGGCCAGGGCGGCCGCCAGGGCCAGCGCGGTAGGGATCAGTTGGTATTTCATGGTTGTTGCATCCTTAAAGTTCGTGGAATTCAGTGAGCACGGCGCCAAAGGCGTCCGAGCAGCGTTCCGCGGCAGCGGGGTCGCGCGCCGCGCCGGGCTGGCATTCGGCGCGCGACAGGCCGGCGGACGTGCCGAGCAGCCATTGCAGGCGGGCGCGGCCGCCGGCATCGGTCAGGTTGTGGACGAACGGCCCTGCCTTGTCATTGCCCAGTTGCGTCAAATCGCGCGGCGTGGCGGTAACCACCACCAGCATGCGGTCGACACCGGCCGGGCCCTGCGCGGTGATACGCCAGTTCGGCCGCGGCAGTTTCAGGCTGTCGCCGGCGTTGATGAAATTGGCGCCGTCGCGGTCGTTGGGGAACAGCATGTAATAACTCTTGTTGTCCGTCCCCAGCAACACGATGTAGACATAGCCGGCGTGCGACGACTGGATCGACAGATCCAGGGCATCCTTGCCGATTTTCAATTTATGGGATGGCGCCGTGACCGTCACCCGGCGGCGCGGATCGCTTTGCGCCAGGATATCGGCCAGCGCCGCGCCCGGGGCGGCCTGCACGACGGCCGGGGTGGCGGCCGCCGTGGCCGTGTTGCCGGTGAGGGCCGGGGCCGTTGCCGCGAGGGCCGATGCCGCCGGTGCGGATGGCGGGGGGGCGGATGCAGCGGTTCCTGCCGCGGCAGTGGAAGCCGGCGCGGCAGCCGCCGAACCGTTCAGCCACCCCGGCACGAAGCCCGGATTGCCGCCGATCGTCATGTGCTGGGCGCCGAACTGCTGGTTGTTCCTGAAGCGTGCGTCGATGCGGTGCTGGGCACAGGCGGAAATTTCGCTGACCGAGATCGCGCCCGACTGGTCGAGATCTTGCGCATCCTTCAACATGCAGTCGCGCCACGCTTGCGTGGCGATGCCGCCGGCCTCTTCGTCGTCGAACGACACCTCGTCTGGACGCGATGACGAAATCAGCACAATATTCTGCGCCAGCGTGCCGCTCTTCGCGGTTTCGCTGGCCAGGCTGCGGGTGCGGATGTTGGTGGGTTTCGAGCACGCGTCGACCGCGCCGCCCGGCGTGAATTTCGGCTTCAGCTGGCCTTTCGCCGTGGCCAGGCTGCGCATCACGCCGAGCGGCTTGCCGACGATGCCGCCCGAGTGGCAGGCGTCATAAAACACCATCAGCTTGTCGACCTTGTCGGAAATCGGCTTCATCAGCGTAGCCAGGCGCGCGTTGGTCAGCGGCACGCTGTCGGCGGGCAGCAGCGCTTCCACGCAGCCTTTGTCGGCCGGCAGCGGGCTGTAGTAGCGGGTGCCGTGGCCGGAATAATAAAAGAAGACGCGGTCGCCGGCCCGGGTGCGCTCGTTCAGCGCGGCGATTTCCTGTTCGATACGGGCCGCCGTGGCGTCGTGGTCGCGCAGGACGCGGATGTTTTCCGCCGGTACCTGCATGGCGGTCGCCATTTGCGTGGCCGATTCCACGTCATGGCTCACGCCCAGCAGCGGCGGCACGTTGCCGTTCATGTAGTCGCCAATGGCAATGATCAGTGCGTGGCGCGCGGCGCGCGGCTGTGTCGGGGACAAGTCGGCCGGCTTCACGCTGGCGGCGGAGGTGGGGCCGGATGCAGGGCTGGATGCAGGGCTGGATGCGGGCGGGGTGGCTGCGGCCGCCGCGCCGGGCGCGAACGCGCCCGCCATTGCCAGGGCGATCCCGGCAAGCAGGGGAGAGCGGCCCATGGTCAAGGCTCCAGGCTGACGATGCGCACGCGGCGGTTTTCCGCCGCGCCCGGATTGGCGGGATTGGCCAGCTCGCTGGAACCCTTGCCTTCCGCGATCAGGCGGTCAGGCGCCACGTCATTGATCACCAGGACGCGTTTGACCGCGTCGGCGCGCAGGGCCGACAGTTTGCGGTTGTAAGCGGCCTGGCCGGTGCCATCGGTGTGGCCTTCCAGGCGGAAGCGCAGCTTCGACAATTCCGGCGACTTCATGGCCACGGCCAGCTCGGCCAGCGTTTGCAGGCTGGCAGGCTGCACCCGGTCAGAATTCAGGTCGAACTGGATGGCCAGGCTGATGGCGCCGGCCTGCTGCGCTGCGGACGCGGGCGCAGGGGCCGATGCGGACGCGGATGAGTGCGCTGCAGCCGCAGCAGGGACTTGCCCGCCAGCCGGTTCGTTGACGGCTTCCACGACCAGGCTGCGCGTTTTGGGTTTCAGCGCATCGATCATTTGCCGGGAAGTGGGATTGGCGGCAGGCGCCTGGGCCAGCGCGGCGCTGCACAGCAACAGGGCGGGCAGCACGGAATATCGTTTCATGGGGTACCGGGAAGGGGTTAGGCTGAATATGGCATGAATCTTACTCCTTATTGATGCTGGTCAACAGATACATGCTGCCAAATACACCACATCATTGATAACCGTTCGTGCAAAAAAAACCGCCCGGGTAATCCGGGCGGTTGATCGGCTGTTAAGACAGCGCGGTATTACTTGTTGCGGGTACCGACCACTTCGATTTCCACGCGGCGGTTCTTGGCGCGGCCAGCTGCGGTCTTGTTGTCGTCCACCGGCTGCTTCTCGCCTTTGCCTTCGGTGTAGACGCGGTTGGCTTCAACGCCTTTCGATACCAGGTAAGCTTTCACGGCTTCGGAACGGCGGACCGACAGCTTCTGGTTGTATTCATCGGTGCCCACCGAGTCGGTGTGGCCCACGGCGATGATGACTTCCAGGTTGATGCCGCCCAGTTTCGAGGCCAGGTCGTCCAGCTTGGCTTTGCCTTCCGGCTTCAGCACGGCTTTGTCGAAGTCGAAGAACGCATCGGCGGCGAAGCTGACTTTTTCCGACGTCGGTGCAGCGGCAGGCGCTGCCTTAGGCGCAGGCGCAGGCGCTGCAGGAGCGGCCGGGGCCGGTGCTGGTGGCGGCGGCGGAGCGACGCACTTGCCGTTTTCCAGTTTTTCCGGTTCTACGCACAGCGGCAGGTCGCAGCCTGGCACGGCGTCAGCCGGGGTCCAGTAGCCGGTGCGCCAGCACAGGCCGAACGGGTCGCGGGCGATGATGCCGCGCGCATCCTGCACGTAGGCGCTTTTCGGCGTCGGTGCCTTGATGTCGGTGGTTACTGGTGCAAATGGTGGCTGCGTCGGCTGTTGAGCACCGGCACTGCCAGCGATCACAGCGGACACTGCGAACAGCGAGGCGATGATTTTTTTCATATTTTTCTTCCTTTCGGGGTGTTATCCGCAGTAAAAACTGCGCAACGGTTTATTACGTGGGGCGCATCCTACCATATGCCCCATGGTCGCGCCGGTTCCCGATTGCGAAACAATCAATTAACTTCTCGTCCATTTTGCCATAGGGGACGTCGAAGTTTAGGAGCGGTCCAAAATGAATCCAGCTCACATCTTACCAAAATGTTGTGTTTATGCAACGGTATTTATACGTATCCGGCAATATTAAACAATAAATATTTCAAGTTGGTGACGTGAAAGCTTGCTTTCACCATCTTGGTGCAGTATGAAGCGCACCGCCCGGGCGCGGAATCTCGCGGCAGGGCGGTTGCGCATGCTAAAATTGTAGGCTTGTCTTTGAGCCCGGCCACGTGTGGTGGTAGCAATGGGCCGGATAAGTCAAACCACAGCAAAGAACAGACGACCCGCCAATGGATCAATTCGCAAAAGAAACAATCCCCATTTCCCTCGAAGAAGAGATGCGCAAGAGCTACCTCGATTACGCCATGAGCGTGATCGTGGGCCGTGCCTTGCCGGATGCGCGCGACGGCCTGAAGCCGGTACACCGCCGCGTCCTGTTCGGGATGCACGAACTGAACAACGTGTGGAACCGTCCTTACGTGAAATGCGCCCGTGTCGTGGGTGAAGTCATGGGTAAGTACCACCCGCACGGCGACGCGTCGATTTACGACACGCTGGTGCGCATGGCGCAAGACTTTTCGCTGCGCTACATGCTGGTCGATGGCCAGGGCAACTTTGGTTCGATTGACGGCGACAATGCCGCGGCAATGCGTTACACCGAGTGCCGCCTGGACAAGATTGCCGGCGAAATGCTGGCCGACATCGACAAGGACACGGTCGACTTCGCGCCGAACTATGACGGCAAGGAAAAAGAGCCGACGGTGCTGCCGACCCGTATTCCCAACCTGCTGATCAACGGTTCGTCCGGTATCGCGGTGGGTATGGCGACCAACATTCCGCCGCACAACCTCACCGAAGTCATCAATGGCGCGCTGCACGTGCTGGCCAATCCGGAGTGCTCGATCGACGAATTGATCGAACTGATCCCGGCGCCCGACTTCCCGACCGGCGGCACGATCTACGGCGTGTCCGGTGTGCGGGACGGCTACCGCACCGGCCGTGGCCGGGTGGTGATGCGCGCCAAGACCCACTTCGAGGAATTCGGCAAGGAAGGCGGCCGCACCGCCATCATCGTCGATGAGCTGCCATACCAGGTCAACAAGAAGTCGCTGCTCGAGCGCATTGCCGAGAACGTGCGCGACAAGAAGCTCGAAGGCATTTCCGACATCCGCGACGAATCCGACAAGTCGGGCATGCGCGTGGTGATTGAATTGAAGCGCGGCGAAGTGCCCGAAGTCGTGCTGAACAACCTGTACAAGCAAACCCAGCTGCAGGATACGTTCGGCATGAACATGGTGGCGCTGGTCGACGGCCAGCCGAAGCTGATGAACTTGAAGGACATGCTGTCGACCTTCCTGTCGCATCGCCGCGAAGTGGTGACCCGCCGCACCGTGTTCGAACTGCGCAAGGCGCGCGAGCGCGGCCACGTGCTGGAAGGCCTGGCGGTGGCGCTGGCCAACATCGACGATTTCATTGCCATCATCAAGGCCGCGCCGACGCCGCCGGTGGCAAAAACCGAACTGATGACGCGCGCCTGGGATTCGTCGCTGGTGCGCGAGATGCTGGCGCGGACCGGCGAGGAAGGCCAGGCCGGCGCCGACGCGTTCCGTCCGGAGCACTTGCCGAAGCATTACGGCCTGCAGCCGGATGGCCTGTACAAGCTGTCCGACGACCAGGCGCAGGAAATCCTGCAAATGCGCCTGCAGCGCCTGACCGGCCTGGAACAGGACAAGATCGTCAACGAGTACAAGGATGTGATGGCGCAAATCGCCGACCTGCTGGACATCCTGGCCAAGCCGGCCCGCGTGACGGCCATCATCCACGATGAAATGGTGCTGTGCCGGAACGAATACGGCGACAAGGATCCGCGCCGTTCCAACATCGAGCACAACGCGTCCGAACTGGAAACCGAAGACTTGATCACCCCGCAGGACATGGTGGTGACCCTGTCGCACCTGGGTTACATGAAAGCCCAGCCGATTTCCGAATACCGCGCCCAGAAACGCGGCGGCCGCGGCAAGCAGGCCATGGCGACCAAGGATGAAGACTGGATCGACCAGCTGTTCATCGCCAACACGCACGACTACATCCTGTGCTTCTCCAACCGTGGCCGCATGTACTGGCTGAAGGTGTGGGAAGTGCCACAAGGCTCGCGCAACTCGCGCGGCAAGCCGATCGTCAACATGTTCCCGCTGCAGGAAAACGAAAAGATCACCGTGGTGCTGCCGCTGTCGGGTGAAAACCGCACCTTCCCGGAAGATCACTATGTGTTCATGTCCACCAGCCTGGGCACCGTGAAGAAGACGCCGCTGAAGGACTTCAGCAACCCGCGCAAGGCCGGCATCATTGCCGTCGACCTGGACGAGGGCGACTTCCTGATCGGCGCCGCGCTGACCGACGGCAAGCATGACGTGATGCTGTTCTCGGACGCCGGCAAGGCCGTGCGCTTCGATGAAAACGACGTGCGCCCGATGGGCCGCACGGCGCGCGGCGTGCGCGGCATGAACCTGGACGAAGGCCAGAACGTGATTGCGCTGCTGGTGGCGGAAAACGAGCAGCAGTCGGTATTGACGGCAACGGAAAACGGTTACGGCAAGCGCACGCCGATCACCGAATACACGCGCCATGGCCGTGGCACCAAGGGCATGATCGCGATCCAGACGTCCGAGCGTAACGGCAAGGTCGTGGCGGCCACCCTGGTGACGCCGACCGACGAGATCATGCTGATCACCACCGGCGGTGTCCTGATCCGCACCCGCGTCGCGGAAATCCGCGAAATGGGCCGCGCGACCCAGGGCGTGACCCTGATCGCGGTGGAAGACGGCACCAGCCTGTCGGGCCTGCAGCGTATCGTGGAATCGGATATCGATGAAGCGGATGCCGAAGCGTTGCCGGATGGCGCGGAAGCGGTGGATAACGCAACGCCAGCGGAGCCAGCAGCAGAGTGAGCGCATAAGAAGCTCATTGCATAAGCTTAGAAGTAGCTTATATAACGGGGCCGGTGTCGTTGACGCAGATTAATGCGACAATGATGCTGGCCCTGTTTCTTTTTGCATAAGGAATTTAGTAGTGACGAACATCTATAACTTCTCCGCCGGCCCGGCCGTCTTACCAAAAGAAGTGCTGGCGCAAGCCGCCGCTGAAATGCTGGACTGGCATGGCAGCGGGATGTCCGTCATGGAAATGAGCCATCGCGGTCCCGAGTTCATCTCGATCTACCGCCAGGCCGAGCGTGACCTGCGCGAGTTGCTGGCGGTGCCGGACAACTACAGGATCCTGTTCATGCAGGGAGGCGGCCTGTCGCAAAACGCCGTGATCCCGATGAACCTCGTGGGCAGGGAAGGCGCCACCATCGACTTCATCCAGACCGGTTCCTGGTCGTCGAAGTCGATCAAGGAAGCCGCGCGCTACGCCAACGTCAACGTTGCCGCCTCCGCCAAGGACAATGGCTACACCTTCGTGCCGCCGCAGTCGGAATGGAAGCTCACGCCAGGCGCCGCTTACCTGCACCTGTGCACCAATGAGACCATCGATGGCGTGGAAATCGGCTTCGTGCCGGAAAAGCAGGGCGATACCGACCTGGTGGTGGACATGTCGTCGCACATCCTGTCGCGCCCGGTGGACGTGGCGAAGTACGGGTTGATCTTCGGCGGCGCGCAAAAGAACATCGGCCCGGCCGGCGTCACCGTCGTCATCGTGCGCGAAGACTTGATCGGCAAGGCGCTGCCCTATTGCCCGTCGGCGTTCGATTTCAAGAACGTGGCGGACAATGAATCGATGTACAACACGCCGCCCACCTACGGCATCTACATTGCCGGCCTGGTGTTCCAGTGGCTCAAGCGCCAGGGCGGCGTGGCCGAGATGGAACGCCGTAACATTGAAAAAGCCAAGCTGCTCTACGCGGCGCTCGACGCGGACGATTTTTACCAGAATCGTGTGCATCCGGAATACCGCTCGCGCATGAACGTACCGTTCTACCTGCGCGACGAAAGCAAGAATGAAGCATTCCTGGCCGGCGCCAAAGCGCGCGGCCTGCTGCAACTGAAGGGCCACAAGTCCGTCGGCGGTATGCGTGCATCGATCTACAACGCGATGCCTATCGAGGGGGTGCAAGCCCTGGTCGATTACCTCAACGAATTTGCGGGACGCTGAGTCCTGAACCTGCAGACTATGAACGATAAATTAAAACCGCTGCGTGAAAAGATCGATGCGATCGACGCGCAGATCCTGCACCTGCTGAACGAGCGCGCCAAGGTGGCGCAGGAAGTCGGGCACGTCAAGGCCGAGACCAACGCGCCCGTATTCCGCCCCGAGCGCGAAGCGCAGGTGCTGCGCGGCGTGGCGGACCGCAATCCCGGCCCGATGGTGTCGTTCGACGTGCAGACCATCTTCCGTGAAATCATGTCGGCCTGCCGCGCGCTGGAAAAGCGCGTGACGGTGGCCTATCTCGGCCCGGCCGGCACGTTCAGCGAACAGGCCGTGTACCAGCAATTCGGCACCGCCGTGGAAGGCTTGCCGTGCGCGTCGATCGATGAAGTATTCCGCGCCACCGAGGCCGGCACCGCGGAATTCGGCGTGGTGCCGGTGGAAAATTCGTCGGAAGGCGCGATCAACCGCACCCTGGACTTGATGCTGCAAACCACCTTGCTGATTTCCGGCGAGGTGGCGATTCCCGTCCACCACAGCCTGATGAGCAAGACCGGTTCCATGGATGGCGTGAAAGTCATTTGCGCGCATTCGCAGGCGCTGGCGCAATGCCAGGTGTGGCTGAACCAGAATTACCCGAACATCGAGCGGCGCGCGGTGGCGTCCAACGCGGAAGCGGCGCGCATGGCGGGCGACGACCCGGCCATGGCGGCCATCGCCAGCGAAATCGCCGGCACCCGCTACAAGCTGGGCGTGATCAAGCCGCACATCCAGGACGACCCGCACAACCGCACGCGCTTCGCCATCATCGGCCATTTGCAGACGCTGCCATCGGGCAAGGACCAGACGTCCATCGTGCTGGCCGTGCCGAACAAGGCAGGCGCCGTATACCAGCTGCTGGCGCCGCTGGCGAAACACGGCGTGTCGATGACGCGCTTCGAATCGCGCCCGGCGCGCATGGGCACCTGGGAATATTATTTCTATGTCGACGTCGAGGGCCACGTGCACGATCCGGCCGTGGCCAAGGCCATGGCCGAGCTGAAGGATGAAGCTGCGTTCTTCAAGCTGCTGGGCTCGTATCCAGTGAGTCTTACCTGAATATCAAGCTGTAGGGCGGATTAGCTGTAGGGCGGATTAGCGCGCAGCGCGTAATCCGCCAAGTGCGCAGGTCGCGCGTGCATGGTGGATTACGCTGCGCTAATCCACCCTACGGATCCGGCGCCGGCAGCGACCGGCGCCAACAAAAAAGGAATCACATATGTCGAAAGAATTCGGTCCCGATTACGTCCGCGCCATCGCCCCTTACCAGGCGGGCAAGCCCATTTCCGAGGTGGCGCGCGAGTTCGGCCTCGATGAAGCCACTATCGTGAAGCTGGCTTCCAATGAAAACCCGTTCGGCGTGCCGGACTCCGCGAAGGAGGCCATGGCCGCCGCCGCGGCGGAGCTGGGCCGCTACCCGGACGCCAACGGCTTTGAACTGAAAGCCGCGCTGTCGCGGCGCTATGGCGTGCCGGCCGACTGGATCACGCTGGGCAACGGTTCCAACGATATCCTGGAAATCGCCGCCAAGGCCTTCGTGCAAAAGGGCGAAGCCATCGTCTACGCGCAGTATTCGTTTGCCGTGTATGCGCTGGCCACGCAGGGCGTGGGCGCGCGCCACATCGTGGTGCCGGCAAAGGATTACGGCCATGACCTGGACGCCATGCTGGCCGCAATCGATGCCGAGACGCGCCTGGTGTTCATCGCCAACCCGAACAACCCGACCGGCACCTTCATTCCCGGCCCGCAGATCGAAGCATTCCTGCAAAAAGTGCCGGCCAATGTGGTGGTGGTGCTGGACGAAGCCTACAACGAATACCTGAAGCCGGAAGACCAGTACGATTCGGCGGCGTGGGTCCGGCAATATCCGAACCTGCTGGTGTCGCGCACGTTCTCCAAGGCGTATGGACTGGCCGGCCTGCGCGTGGGCTTCTCGATCGCGCAGCCGAAGCTGACCGACTTGATGAACCGCGTGCGCCAGCCGTTCAACGTGAATTCGCTGGCGCAGGCCGCCGCGATCGCCGCGCTGAACGACACGCAATTCCTGGAAAAGGGCGCGCGCAACAATGCGGCCGGCTATGAACAGTTCGTCGAAGCGTTCCGGCAA
Organism: uncultured Pseudoduganella sp.; assembly: GCA_966211685.1. Lineage (GTDB taxonomy): Bacteria > Pseudomonadota > Gammaproteobacteria > Burkholderiales > Burkholderiaceae_D > Rugamonas. The sequence continues at coordinate 5,414 of CBIHOX010000131.1, read as the reverse complement.
ATGGGCCTGGAATACGTGCCGTCATACGGCAACTTCGTGCTGGTCAAGGTCGGCAACGATGCGCAGGCCGGCGCGCGCGTCAACCTGGCGCTGCTGAAACAGGGTGTCATCGTGCGCCCGGTCGGCAATTACGGCTTGCCGGAATGGCTGCGCATTTCCATTGGCCTGCCGCAGGAAAACGCGGTATTGATCGCCGCGCTGCAAAAGGCGCTGGCTGAAGCATGATGGCGGCCACGTTCGACAAGATCGTGGTGTCCGGCGTCGGCCTGATCGGCGGCTCGTTCGCGCGGGCGCTGAAGGAAGCCGGCGCGGTGCGCACCGTGGTGGGGCTGGGCCGTTCCCGCGCATCGCTGGAACGCGCGCTGGAACTGGGCATCATCGACGCCATCGGCGACGATGTCGCCGAAGCCGTCAAGGGCGCCGACCTGGTGCTGCTGGCGGCGCCCGTGGCGCAGACGGGCCCCATCCTGTCCACGCTGTTGCCGCACCTGGAGCCGCATACCGTGGTGACGGACGCCGGCAGCACCAAGACCGACGTGACGGAAGCGGCGCGCAGGGTGCTGGGCCCGCGCATCAACCAGTTCGTGCCTGGCCACCCGATCGCCGGCCGCGAAACCAACGGCCCCGACGCCGCCATTCCCGACCTGTACCGCGGCAAGAAAGTCGTGTTGACGCCGGTACCGGAAAACAGCGCGGCCGACATCGAGCGCGTGGCCGCCGCGTGGCGCCTGTGCGGCGCCATCATCCACCGCCTGTCGCCGCAGGAGCACGACAAGGTATTCGCTTCCGTCAGCCATTTGCCGCACTTGCTGGCTTTTGCGCTCGTCGATGATATCGCTCGCAAGCCGCACGCGGACCTGCTGTTCCAGTACGCCGCCAGCGGTTTCCGCGATTTCACCCGCATTGCCGGCTCGTCGCCGGAAATGTGGCGCGACATCAGCCTGGCCAACCAGGATGCGCTGCTGACGGAACTCGACGCCTACATGGCGCAACTGGCGGCGGTGCGCGCGCAACTGGCGGCCGGCGACGGCAAGGCGCTGGAAGCGGTCTACAGCAATGCGCGCGAGGCGCGCGAACGGTGGATCGCCGCGATTGAAACGGCCGAAGCGCCGCCACCCAAAGACCTGGCAGAATAACAAGGACACAGTATGAGCAAGCAGTACCCGGAACACATTGATTTGCAACCCGCCGCCCGCGCCCAAGGCACGGTGCGCCTGCCGGGATCGAAAAGCATTTCCAACCGCATCCTGTTGCTGGCCGCGCTGGCGCAGGGCACCACTGAAGTCATCGACTTGCTGGCGTCGGACGATACCCACGTGATGCTGAACGCGCTGCGTTCGCTGGGCATCGACTGGACCGAATCGGAAAAAGACGGCCACACGGTGCACACCGTGCCGGGCGGCGCCGGCTCCTTCCCGAACCGCACGGCCGACCTGTTCATGGGCAACGCCGGCACCGCGATCCGCCCGCTGACGGCGGCGCTGGCCGTGATCGGCGGCGAATACACGGTGCATGGCGTGCCGCGCATGCACGAACGCCCGATCGGCGACCTGGTCGACGCGCTGAACGAGGTGGGCGCCAAGATCGACTACACCGGCAACAAGGGTTATCCGCCGCTGCACATCCACGCCGGCCAGTTCACGCAAGCGCGCCTGTCGGTGCGCGGCGACGTGTCGAGCCAGTTCCTGACGGCGCTGCTGATGGTGTCGCCGCTGATGGCGCGCACGCAGGACGTGACGATTGCCGTGGTGGGCGAACTCATTTCCAAGCCCTACATTGAAATCACGCTGAACCTGATGCGCCGCTTTGGCGTGAAGGTCGAACAGGACGGCTGGCAATCGTTCACCATCGCGGCCGGCCAGCAATACCAGAGCCCCGGCGTGATCCACGTCGAAGGCGACGCCTCGTCGGCTTCGTACTTCCTGGCGGCCGGCGCGATTGGCGGCGGGCCGGTGCGTGTGGAAGGCGTGGGCAGCCAGTCGATCCAGGGCGACGTGCGTTTCGCCGAGGCGCTGGCGCAAATGGGCGTCACCATCACGATGGGCGACAACTGGATCGAGGCGTCGGCCGACGCGCCGTTGAAGGCCATCGACATGGATTTCAACCACATTCCGGATGCGGCCATGACCATCGCGGTGGCCGCGCTGTACGCCGACGGCACCACCACCCTGCGCAACATCGCCAGCTGGCGCGTGAAGGAAACCGACCGCCTTGCCGCCATGGCGACCGAATTGCGCAAGGTCGGCGCCATCGTGGAAGAGGGGCCGGATTACCTGACCGTGACGCCGCCTGCGCAGATCGGCGCGGCCGCCATCGATACGTATGACGACCACCGCATGGCGATGTGCTTCTCGCTGGCCTCGCTGAATGGTAAATTGCGTAATGGCAACGCCATGCGTATCAATGACCCGAAATGCGTGGCCAAGACCTTCCCCGAGTACTTCAGCGCGTTCGCGGCCATCGCGAAATAAGGGCGGTTTCGACATCCCGTGGCATTGTTGCGGGATTTTCAACAGCCAGCAGGCGGCGCGGGCGGTTACGATTTGCGGGAATCGCCCAAGTGGGTTAAGTTACGCGTTTGCTATCCGCTCCGCCTTTATGCCGACCCACCCAATTCCTGTCATTACCATCGATGGTCCCACCGCGTCCGGCAAGGGGACCGTTGCCCACAAAGTCGCCGAGCACCTCGGCTTCCACCTGCTGGACTCCGGCGCCCTGTACCGCCTGACGGCCCTGCAGGCCATCCGCCGCGCCACCCCGCTCAACGATGAACACGCGCTGGCCAAGCTGGCCGAGCACTTGAACATCAGCTTTACCGGCGACGCCGTGTTCCTGTCGCATGAAAATGTGACCGATGCGATCCGCCAGGAAGAAGTTGGCAACACGGCATCGAAAATCGCCGCCTTCCCGACCGTGCGCCAGGCGCTGTATGGCTTGCAGCTGGGTTTCCGCAAGACGCCGGGCCTGGTGGCCGACGGCCGCGACATGGGGACAGTTATTTTCCCGCATGCAACTTTAAAGGTGTTTTTGACGGCCAGTGTGGCGGCCCGCGCGGAGCGCCGCTATAAGCAATTGATAGGTAAGGGATTTCCTGCTAATATGGAAGACCTCCTGATGGATTTGAAGGCGCGCGACGAACGGGATACGAACCGGGCCATCGCGCCGCTGGTCCCCGCAGAGGGGGCGTATGTCCTCGATACTTCCGAAATGACCGTGGAAACCGCGGTGGCGCAAGTGTTGCAGTGGTATGCGGCCGTCGGGAAATGAAAGGCGGCCGGGCACGCTCTGAGTAGTGCTACGGCTACATTGATCAACCCTAACCCAGTTGAAGCCGCATTGTGCGGGCCTTACTGGCTAACCTGGAAATTTATAAATGGAAAGTTTTGCAGCCCTCTTCGAAGAGTCGTTGTCGCGTCAAGATATGCGCTCTGGCGAGGTGATCTCCGCTGAAGTCGTGCGTCTGGATCACAACTTCGTGATCGTTAACGCCGGCCTGAAATCGGAAGCTTTCATTCCTGTTGAAGAATTCAAGAATGACCAAGGCGAACTGGAAGTCAAAGTAGGCGACTTCGTTTCCGTGGCCATCGAATCGCTGGAAAATGGTTTCGGCGATACCATCCTGTCGCGCGACAAAGCCAAGCGTCTGGCTTCGTGGCTGGCTCTGGAAAAAGCAATGGAATCCGGCGAAATCGTCGTCGGTACCGTCAATGGCAAAGTCAAGGGCGGCCTGACCGTGCTGACCAACGGCATCCGCGCATTCCTGCCGGGTTCGCTGGTAGACACCCGTCCAGTCAAGGACACCACCCCATTCGAAGGCAAGACCCTCGAGTTCAAAGTTATCAAGCTGGACCGCAAGCGTAACAACGTGGTTCTGTCGCGCCGCGCCGTCATCGAAGCATCGATGGGCGAAGAGCGCCAGAAGCTGATGGAAACGCTGAAAGAAGGCACCGTGGTGACCGGCGTTGTGAAGAACATCACCGACTACGGCGCGTTCGTGGACCTGGGCGGCATCGACGGCCTGCTGCACATCACCGACCTGGCATGGCGCCGCGTGCGTCACCCGTCGGAAGTGCTGACGGTTGGCCAGGAAATCACCGCGAAAGTCCTGAAGTACGATCAAGAGAAGAACCGTGTTTCGCTGGGCGTGAAGCAGCTGGGCGACGATCCATGGACCGGTCTGTCGCGTCGTTACCCACAAGGCACCCGCCTGTTCGGTAAAGTCACCAACCTGACCGACTACGGCGCGTTCGTTGAAGTGGAACAGGGCATCGAAGGCCTGGTGCACGTTTCCGAAATGGACTGGACCAACAAGAACGTCGCTCCAAACAAGGTTGTCCAGCTGGGCGACGAAGTTGAAGTGATGGTTCTGGAAATCGACGAAGAGCGTCGTCGTATTTCGCTGGGCATGAAGCAGTGCAAGGCCAACCCATGGGACGACTTCGGCGTGACCCACAAGAAGGGTGACAAGGTCAAGGGCGCGATCAAGTCGATCACCGACTTCGGCGTGTTCATCGGCCTGGCCGGCAACATCGACGGCCTGGTACACCTGTCCGACCTGTCCTGGACCGAACCAGGCGAAGAAGCTGTTCGCAAGTTCAAGAAGGGCGACGAACTGGAAGCCGTTGTTCTGGCGATCGACGTTGAGCGTGAGCGCGTTTCCCTGGGCGTGAAGCAACTGGAAGGCGACCCATTCAACAACTTCGCAGCCCTGAACGACAAGGGTTCGCTGGTCACCGGCACCGTGAAATCGGTTGAGCCAAAAGGCGCCGTGATCCAGCTGTCGGAAGAAGTTGAAGGCTACCTGCGCGCTTCGGAAATCTCCCGCGACCGCGTGGAAGATGCCGGCACCCACCTGAAAGTTGGTGATTCGGTTGAAGCCCTGGTGATCAACATCGACCGCAAGGCCCGTTCGATCCAGCTGTCGATCAAAGCCAAGGACAACGCGGACACCGCGGAAGCCATGCAGAAGATCGCCGCTGACAACAGCGCTGCTTCGGGCACCACCAGCCTGGGCGCACTGCTGAAGGCCAAGTTCGATAACAAGAACTAAATTAGATAGTGTTGGGTGCCGGGCCTTCAGGCCGGGCATCCACATATCAGATATACCGGAAAAAAGATGACTAAGTCCGAGTTGATCAACCGCCTGGCTGAGCGTTATCCTCAGCTGGTGGCGAAAGATGCGGAATTCGCGGTCAAGACTATTCTCGATGCGATGACCAATGCTCTCTCGAGCGGCCAGCGTATCGAGATCCGCGGTTTCGGCAGCTTTGCTTTAAACAGCAGGCCGCCCCGTATCGGCCGCAACCCGAAGTCCGGCGACAAGGTGATGGTGCCTGAAAAGCGCGTCCCTCACTTCAAGCCGGGCAAGCAGTTGCGCGAGCGGGTCGACGCGATGGTCGGGCAACCGATCATCG
>CBIHOX010000130.1:0-18585 GCA_966211685.1 uncultured Pseudoduganella sp. | reverse complement strand
GGCTGGCAGCTGGACGCCACGCTGTTCAACCTGGACTTCACGAACCAGATCGTGTTCGTCAATACCGCGCCGCTGTATTACAAGAACCTGGGCAAGACGCGCCACCGCGGCATCGAGTCGCGCGCCGAATATGCGTTTGGCGGCTGGCTGTCCGGCCTGTCGGCCTATGCGACGTACGCCTACACCAAGGCCACGCAGGGGCAGGGCGCCTATGCCGGCAATGACGTGCCGTTTTATTCGCGTATCGTCGACACCGTGGGCGCGCGCTATAAGCTCGGCAATTTCGTGGCCGATATCGGTTCCACCCACCAGTCCAAGCAATATGCCGATGACGCCAATACCGTGGCGCAAAACGCCAGCGGTTCGCTGGGCCTGATTCCCGGCTACCGCCTGTGGAACGCCAGCGTCACGTATGCGTTGCCGGGCGAACCGCGCGTGGAAATCCAGGCCGGCGCGGCCAACCTCACCAACCGCAAGACGTTTACCCGCACCACCGATACCAACCTCGGCATCCTGCCGGGCGCGCCGCGCATGGTGTACCTGAACCTGCGCACGGCGTTCTGAGCGCCATGAAGCCCGCGCTGCGCCAGGGGCTGGCGCTCCTGCACCGCTGGGCCGGCTTCACGCTTGGCGTGCTGTTCGTGCTGATGGGACTGTCGGGCACGGTGCTGGTGTTCGAGCATGAAGCCGACGCCGCGCTGAATCCGTCGCTGTTCCATGGCGCGCCGGCATGCGCGGCGGCGGACCATGGCGCCGCGGCGGACCTGGCAGGCAATACCGGTCATGCCGGGCAGGCCGGGCGCTCCGGCCACGCCGGCGCAACGGGCCAGCCCGGCAACCGCGGTCATGCGAACGTGACCGCGGTCGTGGCGGCAGTCCAGGCGCGCTGGCCCGGCGCCCATGTGGCGTTCGTGGCGCTGCCCGGCCATGCCGATGGCGTATACCGCGTGACCTTCAAGGCGCCCGGGGTGGCGGAAAACGAAGCCATGGTGGACCGCTGCGGCGCCGTGCTCGGCGCGCGCGACCGTCAAGCCGGGCGCTTCGATGCGCTGCACCTGGTTCCGACCCTGCAGGTGTGGCACCTGAATATGTTCCAGGGTAAAGAAGGCCGCATGGCGCAAGGCTATATCGGCCTGGCGGTGGCGCTGTTCTTGTTGGCCGGACTGGCCCTGGCCTGGCCCCAAGCCGGCAGGGGTTGGGAAAAATGGCGGCGCGTATTGCGGATAAAAACCGGCCAGCATGCCTACCGTACGCATTACGATTTGCACCGCGCGGCGGGACTGGTGTTTATGCCGCTGTTATTGATATTGGCGCTCACGGGTTTTTATAACGGGTTGCCTGAACTTGGCCGCAACCTTGCCGCCGCCGTGGCGCCGGTGGCCACCGACCGGCGCGCGCTGGCGCTGCCGAAATTGGCAAAAGGCGAATCGGCGATCGGTTGGAATGAAGTGCAGGCAATCGCCGCGCCGTATATGACAAACGGCGTGCAATTAGTCGCGATTGCGCGCCAGCCGGAACGGGGTTTATATCAGGCGCGGATGCGCCGCGCGGACGACTGGCAGCGTACCGGCACGTTCCGTTTATTTATCGATATGCGCACCGGTAAAGTCGTGCAGATATACAATCCGCGCGCCGGAGAATATGCCGATATCTTCCTGGCCGCGTTGTACCCGCTGCATTCCGGCCAGTTGGGCGGGGCGGCCCTGAAATGGCTGATTGCATTTGCCGGCTTGCTGCCTGCCGTGTTTCTTTTCACCGCGATTACTACCTGGTTACTGCGCAGGAAAAAACGCGCGGCTTGAAGCGCGGCATGTCCCTCCTTTGTTTCAATCCGGTGACCGCAAAGTTCCTGCTTAGTTACCGGGTTAGTTCCACGCTAGCCGAGTTTCGTCTACGCAATCCCCGTATTTTTTATCTTGCGCGTTGTATGATTTATGCATCGCACAACGGACAGGCGCACGATATTAAAATTGACTAGAATAAGTACGTCGTCTTATGGTAAATTGCGTTATTGAATTCTCACGGATTGTCACACTGGTTTTACTCGCAACCATCGGCCAGTCGGAAAATTCGCCCACCAATCAATAAGGATGCTGAGATGACTACTTATCAGGAATATCAGGCAAAAATCGCTGAACTCCAGAACCTGGCGGAAAATGCACGCAAGGAAGAGCTGAGCAAAGCCAAAGAACAAATCGCGACGATTATGCGCGAATACGGCCTGAGCCTGGCCGACCTGGCTGGCGTAGGCAAGCCGGCCAAAGCCGTCAAGGCGCGCGCACCGGTACCGATGAAATACCGCGATGACGCCACCGGCCAGACCTGGACCGGCCGCGGCCGTGCACCGAAGTGGCTGGAAGGTAAAAACAAGGATGACTTCCTGATTAAATAATTTGGTTGTGTACTTGCGCCGCCCGTGTTTGGCGGCGAAGCGATAAACCGGCGCTGGTCCCTTCGGGCCGGGCCGGTTTTTGTTTATGGCGGCGCACTGTGGCTTTCGTGCTGAAAGGCGACAGTTTCGGGCTGGAATGCTTGAATTTCAATCGCCACCGCGCTTATTCGTGCGAAGATGAATCATGCACGAGATTCCATTATTTCCCCTCAATACCGTGCTGTTCCCGGACGGCCACCTGCCTTTGCAGGTGTTCGAAGTCCGCTATCTGGACTTGATCCGCAAATGCATTGCCAATGGCGATGAATTCGGCGTGGTGGCCTTGTTTGCCGGCGATGAAGTGCAGCGTCCGGAACAGCATGAAGAGCTGGCGGCGGTCGGCACCATGGCGCGCATTACCCAATGGAGTTCGCCGGTGACCGGCCTGCTGCAGATTACCTGCGTCGGTACACAGCGCTTCCGGATTGAATTGGCCGAACAGTTGAAACACGGTTTATGGATGGGCGAAGTGGAAATGCTGGATGCCGACCGCGCGCTGCCGGTGCCGGCGGAACAGCAGGACGTGGCCGATGCGCTGGCCGCCGTGATCCGCTCGCTGGAAAAGCGCCAGTTGCCTCCGTCGCAAATGCCGTTGCGTCCCCCTTATAAACTCGACGATTGCGGCTGGGTCGCCAATCGCTGGTGCGAATTGCTGCGCCTTGGATTGGAACACAAACAGTTAATGATGGCGCAACTCAATCCCGTGCTGCGCCTGGAACTGGTGCAGGATGTGCTGAGCGAAAACGGCTTGCTGTCATAGCTGCCGGGCGCGGAACGGCTTGTTCATGAGACTGTAGTCATACTACGCAAATGTAGTAAATATTCATGTATATTGACTACACTTTAGAACAGCCGCTGCCTTGTGCAAGCGGTACAAGGAGACCTATGCCGCAACGACCCGCCATCCATCTGGCGCATCCAGCCCCCGCCGCGCCCGTCAAACCCGAGAAACCACGCCTGTCGTTCTGGCAGATCTGGAACATGAGCTTCGGCTTTTTCGGCATCCAGATCGGCTTCATGCTGGCGCAATCGAATATGCCGCGCATCTTCCAGACCATGGGTGCGCAAATCGACAACATCGGCTTTTTGATGCTGGCCGGGCCCGTGACGGGTCTGCTGGTGCAACCCATCATCGGCTACATGAGCGACCGCACGTGGGGACGGCTGGGCCGCCGGCGCCCGTATTTCCTGGCCGGCGCCATCCTGGCGTCGCTGTCGCTGGTGGCGGCGCCGCATGCGAGCGCCCTGTGGATGGCCGCCGGCATGCTGTGGATCATGGATGCGTCCAACAACTTGTCCATGGAACCGTTCCGCGCCTTTGTCGGCGACGTGCTGCCCAAGGAGCAAATCACGCGCGGCTTTGCGTTCCAGGCCTTTTTCATCGGCGCCGGGGCCATCGTGGCGTCGGCCGCGCCGTACGTGCTGACCAACTGGTTCGGCGTGGCCAATACCGCGCCGGCAGGGGCGATTCCCGATTCCGTCGTGATGGCGTTTTACCTGGGCGCGGCCGCGTTCCTGCTGGCCGTGCTGTGGACCGTGGTGAAATCGCGTGAATATCCGCCCGAAGTGATGGCGGCCTACCACCCGGAAATGGTGGAAACCGCCGCCCCGCCGGCATCGGCGATGGGCGGATTTTTCCGCGATTGCCTGAACCTGCCACCCGTAATGCGGCAACTGGTGCCCGTACAGTTCTTTACGTGGTTCGGCTGGGCCACGATGTGGGCCTACGCCACCGGCGCCGTCACGCAGCACATCTACCACAGCAGCGACACCACGTCGGTGGCGTACAACGAGGGCGCCAGCTGGGTTGGCATCTGCTACACGGTCTACAGCGCGGCATCGTTTGTGTTTGCCTTCCTGTTGCCGGTCATGGCCGACCGCATCGGCCGCAGGCTGACCCACGCGGTGTGCCTGGCCGTGGGCGGCGTCAGCTTTGCGGCCCTGTATGTGGCCGCCACGCCGATGGGATTCCTGTTGCCGTTCGCCGGCATCGGTCTGGCGTGGGCCAGCACCCTGTCGATGCCATACGCCATCCTGGCCTGCAACCTGCCGGCCCACAAGATGGGCATGTACATGGGCATGTTCAACGTGTTCATCGTGGCGCCGCAAATCGCCGCCAACGTGCTGGGCGGGACCATCCTGTCCGCGCTGTTCAGCCAGCAGGCAATCCTGATGCTGGTGCTCAGCGGCGCGTCGCTGCTGGTGGCGGCGGTGCTGTCGGCCCGGTGGATCGTCGAACCCGAGTGACAGAAGCGGCGGCGCCTGGCCGCCGCACCGTGCGTGGCTCCAAAAAACTGTACGGCGGTGGCTCTCGCGAAGGGCACACGGGCTGGCTATACTGGGATTTTTTTGGTTCGGAGCCTCCCATGTATTGCCAGCCGCAGTTCAAGCAAGACGATCCCGCCCTCCTGCACGGCTTGATGCGCAGCCATCCACTGGCCATGCTGGTGGTCGCGTCGCCCTCCGGCGTGACCGCCGACCTGCTGCCATTTGTCCTGTATGCCGATGAAGGCGCGCACGGGGTGCTGCGCGCGCACGCGCCGCGCGCCAATCCGGTGTGCGGGGCGCTGCTGGAAGGGGCGGAATGCATGGTGGTGTTCCAGGGCCCGGATGCGTATGTCAGCCCGTCGTGGTACGCCAGCAAGGAGCAAACCCACAAGGTCGTGCCGACCTGGAATTTCACGATGGTGCAGGCGCGCGGCCATGCGCGCCTGGTGGACGATGCGCAATGGCTGCGGCGCCAGCTCGACGACTTGACCGATGCGCACGAGGCGCGCATGCCGCAGCCGTGGAAAGTCGGCGATGCGCCGGCCGATTTCATCGACAGCATCAGCCGCGCCCTCATCGGTATTGAAATCCCCATCACGGCGCTGGAAGGCAAATGGAAAACCAGCCAGAACCGCAGCGCCGCCGACCGCGCCGGCGTGGCGCAAGGCTTGCAGCGCAACGGCGACACCGCCATGGCGGCGCTGGTGGCGGCGACGCTGGCCTGACGGGGGCCACGTGGCCGCATGAAGGATGGCGCCACATCGCGCGCGGTGCACGGTGCCGGAGGCGCCCGATTCGCGTCGCACAGGATGCTGCGTGCGCGTGCCGCCGGCGGTGCGCGGATCCTGCCGCGCTAGGCCCCGTGCACTTCTTCTTCCAGCGCGTGCACGCGCACCGACCACAGTACCCCGGCCACCAGCAATACGATGGCGGCCGCTTCCAGCGCGCGCGGCCACTGCTGCTTGTAGATGAAGCCGTACAGCAGCGCAAACAGGGTTTCGAACAGGATCAGCTGGCCCGACAGCGTGACCGGCACGCGGCGGCTGGCGATGTTCCACAAATGGTTGCCGATCGCTGACGCGCCCAGCGCCAGCAAGCCATTGGTGATCCAGAACGCGGTCCAGTCACGCCCGCTGGCGGCGCCGGCCGCGCCGGTGATGTCGGCGTGCCAAATAGCGAACGCCAGCGCGCCCACCAGCAGCGCGATCAGGCCGCTGCACAGGCCGTACAGCGCCGACCATTCGGCGCTGCTGAAGTGGTGGTGCTGCTTCAGGTAGCGCGCATTGTCCAGCGTGTACCAGCTCCAGCACAACAGCGCGCCGGTGGCGCACAGCACGCCGAGCAGGGCGCGCCACTGTGCGCCGCCGGCGGCCTGTGCATGGGCGAAGACGTCGATATTGATGCAGGCAATGCCGGCCGCCGTCGCCAGCAGCGGCCGCGCCAGCTGGCGCAGCGGCGCCGCGCCATGGTCCTTGCGGCCCATCAGGGTGACGCAAATCGGCAGCACGCCGATGATCAGCGACGTGGGCGCCACGCCGGCCAGCCGGACGCCCAGCGCCAGCAGCATGTAATACACGATGTTGCCGGCCAGCGCATGGCGCACCAGGGCCAGGCAATCGGCGCGGTCCAGCCGTGCGGCCAGGCTGTTCAGGCGCGGCAGCATCATGGCGAACGCAATCGCGCCGTACGCGGTATAGCGTCCCACCGCCATTTCCAGCGGCGTAAACGCCGGCAGCAATTCCGGCACGATGAACACCATGCCCCACATCGCCCCAGCCAACAAGCCACACAGCACGCCGTGCCACATAATCGATTTTCCGTCTTGCAAGACCGCTAGTGTCGCACACGCGGCGGCTCCTTGCGTGCGACGGCGGGGGCGGCGCGCGCGTAGCATGGGCGTCGAAAGGAGAGTGTGATGACGATCCCTAACGCCAACCTCGATGCGCTGCGGCGCGCCGCGATCCCGCTGTCCGGCGATGAACACTACAGCCGCCTGCTCGACTGCATCGGCGACGCCTCGCTGGTCTTGCTCGGCGAGGCCACCCATGGCACGCGCGAGTTTTACCGGCTGCGCGCGGAAATCAGCAAGCGCCTGATCGTGGAGCAGGGCTTTGACGCGATTGCCGTCGAAGCCGACTGGCCCGATGCGCTGCGCGTGAGCCGCTACGTGCAGCACGGCCCGTCGGCCGACGCGTCGGCCGATGCGGCGCTGTCGGGCTTCCAGCGGTTTCCCCAGTGGATGTGGCGCAATACGGAAATCGTGTCGCTGGTCGAGTGGATGCGCGCGCACAACGCGCACATGGCGCGGCCGGAACAGCGCATCGGCTTTTACGGCCTCGACCTGTACAGCCTGCACGCCTCGATGCATGAAGTGATCGGCTACCTGGAACAGGCCGACCCGGACGCGGCGCGCCGGGCGCGCGAACGCTATGCCTGCATGAACCATGCGTCGCCGGACCCGCAACATTACGGCTACGCGGCCGCGTTCGGGCTGCGCCCCGATTGCGAAGACGAACTGGTGCGCCAGTTGCGCGACATGAATGCCGAAGCCGCGCTGTACCTGGGCCGTCCCGGCGGCGCGGTGCCCGATGAACTGTTTTACGCGCAGCAAAATGCGCGTGTGGCGAAAAATGCGGAAACGTATTACCGCGCCATGTTCCAGCGCGGCGACGCGTCATGGAACATCCGCGACACCCACATGGCGGAAACCCTGCATGCGCTGCGCGAACACCTGGGCCGCCGTGGCGGCAAGCGTCCGGCACGCATCATCGTGTGGGCGCACAATTCGCACCTCGGCGATGCGCGCGCCACGGAAATGGGCGATGGCGGCCAGTTGAACCTGGGCCAGCTGGTGCGCCAGAATTACGTGCCGGGGGAAGCGTTCCTGGTCGGCTTCACCACCCATGCCGGTTTCGTGACGGCCGCCAGCGAATGGGATGGCGTGGCGGAACTCAAACCCGTGGTGCCGTCGCGTCCGGACAGCATCGAGCGCATCCTGCACCAGGTCGGGCAGGGCATCGGCGACTTCCTGCTGCCGGTCACCGGCCATGACGATGTGCAGGCGCTGTTGCCGGACAACGCGCTGGAGCGCGCCATCGGCGTGATCTACCGCCCCGATTCCGAGCGGATCAGCCACTACTTCCGTGCCGACGTGGCGCGCCAGTTCGACGCGCTGATCCACGTCGACCGCAGCAATGCGGTGCAGCCGCTCGAGCGCTCGACGTTGTGGCATGGGGAAGAAATGCCTGAGACGTATCCGTCCGGGCTCTGACCATCCCGCGCCGCACCACCGCATGTCACACCCCGGTGCCTGACCCCAGGGTGTGACATGTAATGCGGTGCAGGGGGCTTAGAGGGCCACGCGGGCCAGCGCCGCCAGCGCGGCCACGTTGGCCAGCACGGTCAGCCAGAAATGCAGGCGGAACGAACGCTTGGCGGACTTGTGCCGCAGCCATTGCTGGGCCACGATGGCGCCCGGCCAGCCGCAGCACAGGCCCAGCATCAGCAGGGTGCGCTCGGGAATGCGCCAGCGGCCGGCGCGGGCCGCGGATTTGTCGGCCGCATAGGCGAAGAAACACACGGCGCTGGCCAGGGCATACACGGCCAGCGCCGCCCACAGGGCCACCATCAGAAGTAATTCAAGCCAAGTGCGGCCTTGACTTCATCGGTGGTGCGCGCCGCCACTTCGCGTGCGCGCAGCGTGCCTTCCTTCAGCACTTGCATGACGTAGCCCTTGTCCTTGGCCAGTTCTTCGCGGCGGGCGCGGATCGGCGCCAGCAATTCCTGCAATACCGCGTCGAGGCGCTTCTTGACGACGGAATCGCCCAGGCCGCCACGCTGGTAATGCGCTTTCATTTCTTCCAGCGCGGCCTTGTCGTTGTCGAACGCGTCGAGGTAAATAAAGGCCACGTTGCCTTCCAGGTGGCCCGGGTCTTCCACGCGCAAATGCAGCGGGTCGGTATAGACCTTTTTCACGGCGGCGCGGATTTCATCGGCGCTCGCGCCCAGGTTGATGGTGTTGCCCAGCGACTTGCTCATCTTGGCCTTGCCGTCCGTGCCCGGCAGGCGGCCGATTTCCGGCACCAGCGCCTTGCACTCGACCAGGATTTCCTGGTTATACGTGCGGTTGAAGCGGCGCACGATTTCATTGGTCTGTTCGATCATCGGGATCTGGTCTTCACCCACCGGCACCACCTGCGCCTTGAACGCGGTGATGTCGGCGGCCTGGCTGGCCGGGTAGGTCAGGAAGCCGGCCGGGATGTCGCGCTCGAAGCCGCGCAGCACGATTTCCTGCTTGACCGTGGGATTGCGCTCCAGGCGCGCCACCGTCACCAGGTTCAGGTAATAAAACGTCAGTTCGGCCAGTTCCGGGATTTGCGACTGGATGAAAATCGTGGTTTTCGCCGGGTCGATGCCGACTGCCAGGTAATCGAGCGCGACTTCGACCACGTTGCGGTGCACCTTGTCGATGTCGTCCATGTTGTCGGTCAGCGCCTGCGAGTCGGCCAGCATGACGAATTGCTTGTAGTCGTGCTGGTATTGCACGCGGCCGCGCAGGCTGCCGACATAGTGGCCCAGGTGCAGGGGGCCGGTCGGGCGGTCGCCGGTCAGGATCACGGTCGGGGAAACGGGTTTTGCTGCTGGCTGGTCCATACGAGGGTTCCTTGTCTTGCCCCCGCCCGATGCGCCAACAAAAACGCCACCTGGCAGAGGCGGCGTTGACTAATCATTCACATCACTATTCAATGGCCGCGCTGGATCAGCGGCGCCACCAATTTTGCATGCAGGAGCGATGTGGTTGGAAAAATTTCATCCCGTTATGGTTGCACCTTGCCGCAGCCGTGTCAAGGCTGCGGCGGGATTCCGCCGATTCCGCGCGCCGGGCGGCGCAATGCGCGGCCGGAGGCGCCATGGCGAAGCCCGCCGGCGGGTTGTCCATGGCGCTCCCGGGCGCGCCTGCATTTATTGCGCCCGGTGGGCGTTCCAGCGGCGCTCCCCGCGGAGCCCCGGCCGGCCACCCGCCGTGCCTGCCGCCAATGCCGGCCCGGATGGCGCCGTGCAAGACCAGCCCGGGCGGCAGTCCCGCGGTCCCGGTGGCCCCGCGTCAATAGCGGCGCGGATTGTTGGGCGCGGCGTCGGCGCGGTTGGGCACCCCGTCATTGTCGCGGTCACGGTCATAGCGGTTCGGCACGCCGTCATTGTCGCGGTCGCGGTCATAGCGGTTGGGGATGCCGTCATTGTCGCGGTCGCGGTCATAGCGGTTGGCAATGCCGTCATGGTCGCGGTCGCCACGGCCCCAGCGGCCGCGTTCAGCTACCCAGCGGCCATCGCGTTCATACCAGACTTGAGGATGGTACACGTAGCCGGGCCGGTCACGGACCCACTTGCCGCGGATCCATACATAGCGGCGGCCATTCCAGTCCCAGTGGCCGGCCACCCAGGTATGGCCGGGGCGCGGGTCGGGTATCACTTCCGAGCGGGCCGGCGGCGGCGCCGTGCGCACGATGATGGTGTCGGCCATCGACGGCAGCGCCGTGGCGCCCAGGGAGCCCGCCAGTGCGGCGGCAATCAGCAGTTTTTTCATGATTGATCCTCCTCCTGAAAGTATGGCTCCACTGTAGGCTGCCTCAGCGGTGTCGTATGTGCGCGCACGCGCACAATTGCCGCTGTTGCCGAAGGTAACCTCGTTCGGTACGATGGCGCATTGCTTACCCTGGAGCCACTTCATGTCCCCACGTTTGCCGGCCGCGCTGTCCCTGTCCCTGTTGCTGCCCGCCGTGGCGCTGGCGCAAACCCCGCCGATGGCGCCGGACATCCCGGCGCGCTTCGAGGCGCCGGCAGCCAGCGCGGACTACGTGCGGCGCGTGGCCATGGTGCCCATGCGCGACGGGGTCAAGCTGTATACCGTCATCATGATCCCCAAGGGCGCGGCGCGCGCCCCCATGCTGCTGACCCGCACGCCGTACAACGCGGCCCGGCGCGCGCAGCGCAACGTCAGCCCGTCGCTGCTGGCGTCGCTGCCGCAGGGCGACGAATTTTTCGTGGCCGAAGGCTATATCCGGGTGTTCCAGGACGTGCGCGGCAAGTATGGTTCGGAAGGCGATTACGTGATGACGCGGCCCTTGCGCGGCCCGCTGAACCAGACCAGGACCGACCACGCCACCGATGCGTGGGACACCATTGACTGGCTGGTCAAGAACGTGCCGGAAAGTAATGGCAAGGTCGGCATGCTGGGATCGTCGTATGAAGGCTTCACCGTCATGATGGCGCTGGCCGATCCGCATCCGGCGCTGAAGGTTGCCGCGCCGATGAGCGCGATGGTCGACGGCTGGCGTGGCGACGACTGGTTCCACAATGGCGCGTTCCGCATGCCGTCGCTTGACTACGTGGCCGGCCAGACCACGGTGAAGGGGCGCGGCGAAGGCCTGGCCAACGGCATCTACGACGATTACGACAGCATGTTGCGCGCCGGCTCGGCGGCCGGCTATGCGCGGCGCCACGGCCTGGACCGGCTCAATTTCACGAAAAAACTGTTCGAGCATCCCGCCTATGACCAGTATTGGCAGGAACAGGCGCTGGACCGCCTGGTGGGGGCGCGCGCGTTGCGGGTGCCGACCATGCACATTGTCGGGCAGTGGGACCAGGAAGATATTTATGGCCCCTACGCCGCGTATGCGGCCATGGAAAAACAGGACGGCGGCAACCGCATGAATTTCCTGGCGATCGGGCCGTGGCGCCACAGCGGCGTCAATTACGATGGCAGCCGGCTCGGCGCGTTCCGCTTCGAAGGCGATACCGCGCGGCAGTTCCGGCGCGACGTGCTGCAACCGTTCCTCAACCAATACCTCAAGGATGGCGCGCCGGCGGCCGACACGCCGCCCGTGCTCAGTTACCAGACCGGCGAAAACCGCTGGCAGCGCTATGCGCAATGGCCGCAATCGTGCGCGGCGGGCTGTCCGGCCGTGGCGAAAACCCTGTACCTGCAGCCCGGCCTGGGCCTGGGGTTCGCGGCGCCGGCGCAGGGCGGCCATGACGATTACGTGGCCGACCCCATGAAGCCGGTGCCGTTCGTGCCGCGCCCGGTGCGCCTGCATGAAGACACCGTGTGGAAGCCATGGCTGGTGAGCGACCAGCGCTTCGCAAGCGACCGGCCCGACGTGCTGGTCTATGTGACCGAACCGCTGGCGGCGCCGCTGGCCATCGCCGGCGCGCCGCAGGTCGACCTGTACGCGGCCACCACCGGCACCGACGCCGACTGGGTGGTCAAGCTGATCGACGTGCATCCCGACGAAGTGCCGTCGCAGCCCGAGCTGGGCGGCTACCAGCAGGGCATTGCGATGGAAATTTTCCGCGGCCGCTACCGCGACAGCCTGTCGCAGCCGTCGCCGATCCCGGCCGGCGCGGTGCAGCGCTACCGCTTCGCGCTGCCGAACGCCAACCACGTATTCCTGCCGGGCCACCGCGTGATGGTGCAGATCCAGTCCAGCTGGTTCCCGCTGTATGACCGCAACCCGCAAACCTATGTACCGAATATTTTTCTTGCGCAGCCGGGCGATTACCGCAAGGCCACCCACAGCGTGTATTACGGCGCCCAGGCCGCCAGCGCGCTGCAGTTGCCGGTGATTGACTATCGGCCCTGAGATGGCCCCACGCCGGCCGCAGTGGTCAGCGCGGCCGCACGCTTTCCGGCAGCCAGTCCTGCTTGTAGGTGCGCTGGAACGCTTCCAGGATGGCCGGCGACTTGGCGATGCGCTCGAGCAGGTCGCGCAGCGTGGCCTGGTCTTCGGGACTGAGCGAATGGCGCGAGATATAGGCGCCGCTCCAGCTCCACTGCAATTCCGGGATCGGTTCCACGCGCAGCCGCTCGGCCAGGGCGGCCACGCGCGGGTCGCGCTGCACGGCGCCGAGGAACGTGGTGGGGCCCATGATGGTGACGTCGATCGCACCGGCCTGCATCAGGCGCGCGATGGCGACCGTGTCGACTTCCTGGTACAGCCGGCCCTGGCGCGCCAGTTCGCGCACCAGCCACTGGTATTGCTCGCCAAAGTCATAACCGCGCACCACGGCCACGCGCAATTCCTTGCGGTCCAATAAATCCTGCGCCGACGCCAGCGGCGCGCGCGCGGCATTGGCCAGCGACACCAGGGTGGCGCGGTGGCCGATCATGGGAATGAAAATCCCGTGCTTGTCGCGCGCCGGCGTACGCGACGCCGGCACCAGCAAGTCGGCCTTGCCCAATTCAAACAGCACTTCCAGCCGCGCGCGCGGCACCACGGAATACACGAATTTGCAGCCCGCCTTTTGCACGGCCGGCTGGAACGCTTCCGGATAAATGCCGCCGACCGCGCCATTTTCCAGCTGCGTGGTGCTCATCCCGATCAGCGCCACCGGCACCTGGATATCGCGCGAACACGGCGCCGTGGCTTGCGCACCGGCCTGCGCGCACAGCGCGGCGCCGGCCAGCACGGCGGCGCAGCGGCGCAGCAGGAAAGGCGGCGGGAACGGCGGGAACAGTGAGAACAGTGAACGCAGTGAAAACAATGGAAGCGGGCGCTGCCGCTCCCGCGCCGGCATGTCCCTCATACGGCCTGCTCCCTGGCGTGCCGGCGGGCCGCGAAATACCGGTACGCCACGGCAATGGCGACGGCCTGCATCGCGGAACACACGAAGAAGCTGGTGCCGATGCGCCAGTCATTGGACGGCAGGTGGCTGACCCGGCCAATGATGGCGCTGCCCAACAGCGGCATGATGATGGCGCCCAGGCTGCTGATGGATTGCAGCGAACCCATCAACTCTCCCTGTTCATTGGCGGCGGTGGCCTTGGAGATGATGCCCTGCAGCGCGGGGCCGGCGGCAAACGCCAGCAAGTTACAGCAAATGAACACGTACATCATCCAGCCTTGCGTGGCCAGGCCGTACAAGAGGAACGTGACGCAGCCCGATGCCAGTCCCAGCAGCGTCAGCCGCACTTCGCCGAACATGCGCATGAACGCGCCCAGCAGGCCGGCCTGCACCACGGCGGCGGCCATGCCGACGCAGAACAGCGCCAGCCCGTTCTGGCCCGTGCTCCAGTTGAAGCGGAAACTCGTGTACAGCACCCACGTCGATTGCAGCATCATTTGCGCGCACGTCATCAGCGCAAAGGCCACGATGAGGCCGCGGATGTCGTCGCGCGCCGCCAGCTTGAGCAGGCCGGCCAGCGGGTTGACGCGGGTCAGGCGGAACGGGGCGCGCTGGGCTTCCGGCAGCGATTCGGGCACGCAGAAATAGCCGTACAGGAAATTGCCGGCCGAGAGCGCGGCGGCCGCATAAAACGGCAGGTGCAGGTTGACATTGCCCAGGAGGCCGCCGAGCATGGGGCCGGCAATGAAGCCCAGGCCGAACGCGGCGCCGATCTTGCCAAAGCTTTTCGCACGGTTTTCGTGCGTGGAAATGTCGGAGGCATAGGCCGAGGCCACCGACATGCTGGCCGACGACATGCCGCCGATCACGCGGCCGATGAACATGAACGCCAGGCTCGGCGCCAGCGCGGTCGACAGGAAATTGATGCACATGCCGGCCATCGAATACAGCATCACGGGACGGCGTCCCACGCGGTCGCTGATGGCGCCCAGCATGGGCATGAAGATGAATTGCATCAGGCCGAACACGGCGCCCATCGCGCCATACCACAGCGCCTGCGCTTCCTTGTCATGCACGTATTCGCCCACCAGGATCGGCAGCACCGGCACCACCAGGCCGATGCCCAGCATGTCGATGAACACGCACACCAGGACGAAGTTGAGGTTGCCTTTGGAGGGGGCTTGCTGGCTGTCAGCTGCAACGGGCTTCATGCGCGGCAACCCTTACGGCGTGGCGGGGCTGGCGGCCCATTCGGCGATGAAGCTGTCGCGGAAGGCGGCCAGTTCCGCCAGCCGGGCCTGGCCGATGCGCCGGCCTGCCTCGGTCTGCATCTTGGCCGGCAAGGTGGCCAGCTTGACTTCGATGTGGTCCAGCGAATACTGCTTGTCGTCGAGGTCGCGGTGCAGCGCCATCGGATCGTCTGCGTGCGCCAGTGCGCATCCCATGCGGCCGGCCGTGTAAAACATGCGGGCCAGCCCGACCGCGCCCAGCGCATCGAGGCGGTCGGCGTCTTGCACGATTTTCGCCTCGATGGTTTCCGGCGTGATGCCGGCGGAAAAACTGTGGCTTTCAATGGCGTGCGCGACGGCGGCCAGGCGGTTCGACGGGAAACCCAGTCCGGCCAGCTGGCGGCTGGCCAGCAACGCGGCCTGGCGCGACGCCAGGTGCCGTTCCGGATGGTTTTTCGGCAAATTCACCAGGTCATGCAGGTAGCACGCGGCCAGCACCACCAGCGCATCGGCTTCCGGGTAATCGTCCATCAACAGGGTGGCGTTGCGCCACACGCGATGCAGGTGATTGGTGTCATGCGCGCCATCGTCCCCCAGGGCGCTCGCGGCCAGCGCCACCAGGCGCGGATGCCAACTGCTCAACAGCGTATTCATCGGTCTCCAGTCGTTCTGGCCATCCCTGTGGAAAGCGCAAGGCGGCGTTGGCCCAATTGTGGCACGGATTGCCAGTTTCACCATAGGTGTTTTTGGTTTTCGGACGGATGGCGGCTGGCCGGCAGGCTGGCGGTGACCGTGCCGCCTCTTAAATTGGCCTGACCAGTTTCCCCCGGCAATGTCGTGGAAACCGCGATGCGCCGGGATTGCCGGACGGCCGGCACGGCGCGGTGCGCGCTGTGGCGACGGCGCTACACGGAACGCGGATATTTTAAAAATATCAACGGTACTCGCCCTGCGCCGGTCCTGGGCCGCGCCGGCCGGCGGTAAGCCGGCCTGGGGGGCCAACGCCGACGTCCAGGAAAGCCCGTCGATGGGGGCGATACCGGTTTTGGCGGGAGCCTCAGCGCTGGCCGATGGCTTGCTGCGACAGCCGGTCCGCTTCGCCGTTGCGGTGGCGCGGCACCCAGCGCAAGGTCACGCCGCCCACTTGCGCCATCAGCGCGCGTACGCGCAGGCGGTAGCCCTCCAGGCCTTTGGCGCCCGGCCCGGCGGCCGCGACGTCGCCAATCACCACCTGGCTGTCGCCAAACACGGTCAGCGGCGTGGCGCCGGCCGCCTGCGCGGCTTCCAGCAGGGCGATCAGCGCCAGGTATTCGGCGTCGCTGCTGCCGCCCAGGCCCATGCGGCGGCTGATTTCGACCCGCTGTCCGTCCGGGCCGCACAGCAGTGCTCCGACGCCGATCGCGCCCGGGTTCGGCGTGGCCGAGCCATCGAACCACGCGCACCAGCCGCCCGGCAGCGCCGGTTCCAGCGGGTGGCGGCGCGCCAGCCGTTGCGCTTCGCGCTGCGTGGTGCGCTCATCCTTGCGCCGTTGCGCGGCGCCGCGCTCGCTGGCCCGCGCTGCCAGCAGGGCGGCCGTGTCGGCCACGCCCGCCCTGGCCGCGGCCTGGGCCAGCACCGCGGCCAGGGCGTCCGCCGCGCTCAGGCCATGGATGCGCGCAAGGCGGCGCGCGGCCACGCGTTCGGTGTGGTAGGCAAGGCTGTCATGCTCGGCGGTCATGGCGAGGGGGGCGAAGGCGGGCGCGGGGGATGAAAAAAACCGCCATCGTAGCAGATGGCGGCAAGGGCAAATCATTCAGGCCGGTTCATGCGCCCGCGGCGCGGTCAATGCCGGCGCGGATTGTCCGGACGGGCGTCATACCGGTTGGGCACGCCGTCACCATCACGGTCGCGGTCGTAGCGGTTCGGTACGCCGTCGTTGTCGCGGTCGCGGTCATACCGGTCGGGGACACCATCATGGTCGCGGTCGCGTCCCCGGCGTTCATAACGGTCGGGAATGCCGTCGTGGTCACGGTCGCGGCCGTAGCGGCGGGCATCGCCGTTGTCATAGTAGCGGGCCTGGCGCTCGTAACGGTCCCAGCGGCCTTCCTCGCGCATCCAGCGGCCGTCCCGTTCGATCCAGCGCGGCCCGGTATAGACGTAGCCGGGACGCTCGGCCAGCCAGTGGCCCGGCACCCATTCATGGCGGCTGCCGCGCCATTCCCAATAGCCGGAACTCCACACGTAGCCGCGGCGCGGCGCGGGAACCACTTCATAGCGCGGTGGCGGGGGCGGTACCGTGGCATAGTCGACGCGCACGTTGCCGCCGCTGAGCATGACCCATCCGCCGGGATCCAGGCGCCAGCCGCCCGCATCGCGCACCCAGGTATTGGGACGGTATTGGTACCCGACCCGTTCCGGTTCCCAGTGGCCGGCGGTCCAGACATGCCGGTGCCCGTTCCAGTTCCAGTAACCGGGCGCCCAGACGTAGCCAGGACGCGCCTGTGGCACGCTTTCGAAACGCGGTGGCGGCGGGGCATTGCCGATCACCAGGCTGACGTCCACCTGGGCCAGGGCCGGCGCGGGCGCCAGCGCCAGGGACAGCGCAGCGGAACCGGCAGCCAGCATTGCACGGCCGTAAGTGCGAACTACTGAGGCGGGCTTGTTCATGTACTCCTCCGGTATGGTCTATTGCTGGATTCAATATAGCAAGCGACGATCCGGTTCAGAAAATGTGATGCAACTTTTTACAAAAGACACAGCGGCGCCACAAACATGTGTGCGCTTGCGAACAGACGAACTCAGCAGGAGGACTGGCGGCGGCGAAGCCCGGGCGCAGGGGCCGGCGAGGTGGAAATCAGGCGCAACGCGTGCGTGAATGACGCAGCATCAGTGCAGGAACAACGCGGGAATCATGCGGGGATATCGCAGGGATAATGCAGGGATAATGCAGCGGCAAGGCGGGCCCGATCCGCCTGCTGCGCGCACGCTGGCAACGCGGCATGCAGGCGGATGTGTCGGCGCATCATGGTTCAGATGCGGCTGGTGGCCGATGCTTTGCGTTCTTCACGCAGCGATTGCTGTTTTTGCTCGGCCGTCAGGCGTTTGGCGCTGACCACGATCACTTGCATGTCGGCAGGCGACGCGTACGCAACGGTGGCCGGAGCGGCGGCGCGCGCCGTGGCAGGCTGTTCGGCAACGTCACTGTCGATCATGTAGTTGGCGGCGCAAGCCAGGCCCAGGGTCACGACAAACAGGGCTTCAAAGTTTTTCAGGACGTTCATGATGGTTCCTTTCAGGTGGGTGAGGAATTGTGCTTCGATGGTTGTACTGTAGCGGGCGCAAGAACAGGCAGCCACGGGATTGCGACGAGCCGCAAATTTGACGGAACCAGTTGCATGTAGCGCCGATAAAGCGCGTTTTCCGGCTCCCTCCGCTAGGCGGAGGCATACCATCTACGCGGGCGGCGCCCATGCGACATCGACTGATATCAATACGACAGGCACTGGCTGGCGCGATCGTGCGCGCGCGGCGCTACCGCAACTGGCGCGCGGGCGCCGGCAGTGCGGCGCGGCCGGACCGTGCCGCCGCGCTGGCGCCGCTGTGGCGCTGGCGGCTCAGCCTGGGACTGGTGCTGGCGGCCGTGCTGGCGGGCGGTGGCGGCGCCGTGATCGCCGCCCATGCGTTGCGCCTGCCGCAGGCGGCGCAGGACGATACGGAAGGCGAGGCGGGCGGTATCGGGCTGTATCGTGACAGCGTGCCGGGCGCGGTGATCGATGTGCCGGACCGCGCCGGCGCCACCGTGGCGCCGGTGGAGGGGGGCACGGTCGTGGTGATCGGCGGCATGCTGGGCCGCGAGCCGGTCCGGATCGACCTGTGCAGCCAGTTGCGCGCCGATGGCCGCTTGCATACGCTGCGCATCGGCTACCGTTTTGCCGATGTGCCGCAGCCGGCGCACGGCGCCGTGCTGCTGGCGGCCGATGACATGCCCGCGGTGTGGGTCGAGGGCGCCGGCCTGGACACGCCGCTGCGGGTGGGTTGGACCGGCGCCGGCGGGGC
>CBIHOX010000129.1:0-18589 GCA_966211685.1 uncultured Pseudoduganella sp. | reverse complement strand
TACAGCGCGATCAGTTCGCGGCCCTTGGCCACGTTGCCTTCGGTATCGAACGACAGGCGGGCGTCGATTTCCGTCGACACGCGGCCGGGAATCACCTTCAGGATTTCCGTGCCGAAGGCGATCAGCAAGTGGTCGATGATGTCGCCGGTCGATGCGTTGGGATTGTCGCGCACGGCTTTTTCCAGCAGCGGCTTGTATTCATCCTTTTGCACGGCTTTCAGGATCAGCGATGGATTGGTGGTGGCATCGCGTGGCGTATACGCCTTGATCGACTGGAAATCGCCGGTATCGGCAACGACGGTGGTGTATTGCTTGAGCTGTTCTAATTGGTTCATAGCGTTCCAGTAAGACGTGACGGAGACTGCGTGACTAAGACTGATGATTGAACAATACATTGTACACAATCGGCGCGTACAGTCAGCAGCCGTATCACGTACTGCGCTGGCGCAGTGAAAAGTGGATTACCATTGCAGCATTTATTATTGATCAGGAGTTGAGCCTTGAACCGCATCCTGTCCGCCTTGCTGCTGGCTGCCGCCGGCCCCGCCCTGGCCGCCGTCGATGACGGGGCGTTGCGCCAGTGCCGCGCGCTGGCCGACGTGGCGGCCCGGGTTGCCTGCTATGACGCGATTCCGCTGGGACAGCCGGCCGCGGCCGTGCCCGCCGCGCAACGTGCCGCGGAACAGGCCGCACAGCAGGCGGCACGGCAGGCCGACGCCCGGCAGCGCGCCATCGACAGCTTTGGCATCCCGGGCGGCGTCCGCAAGGAAACCCGGGTCGACAGCTATGACACCCATATTGCAGGCCGCTTCGACGGCTGGGAAGGCGGCCAGGTGATCCGGCTGGCCAATGGCCAGGCCTGGCGCGTGGTGGACGGCAGTGTCGATACGCTGGACTTGAAAGACCCGAAAGTCACCGTGCGCGGCGGCTTGTCCGGCGCGGTGTTCCTCGATATCGATGGCGCCAACCGGGCGCCCCGCGTGCAGCGGGTCCAATAGCCAGCCGCCCAGTGACCGTGCGCCTGCCCGAACGCAGCATTGCGACCTACCTGACACTGGCCTTTTCCGGCCTGACGGTGGTGCTGACCGTGGCGCTGGCCGAAGCCATCGGCGCGGCGGCCGGCGATGAACTCAAGGCCGGCATCGGCCAGGGCTTGACGGAACTGGCGTTGCAGACCGCCGACAAGCTCGACCGGGGCATGGCGGAGCGCTACCGCGAAGTGCGGCTGATGTCGCGCAACCAGGTGTTGATTGCCGACAGCGCTCCGCCCGAGAGGCGGCGCGCCATCCTCAACGACCGCCAGGCCACTTACCACTGGTATGCGTGGATCGGCCTGGCCGGCCTCGATGGCAAGGTGCGCCTGGCCACCCAGGGCATGCTGGAGGGCGCCGACGTCTCGAAGCGCCCGTGGTTCCGCAACGCGCTCGATGGCGTATATGTCGGCGACGTGCACGAAGCCGTGTTGCTGGCCAAATTGTTGCCCAATCCCGGTAATGAACCCAAGCGCTTCGTCGACATCGCGTGGCCGTACATGGACGCCGACGGCAAGCCGGCCGGGGTGGTGGGCGCGCATCTGTCGTGGCAGTGGGCCAAGGAAGTGCAGCAATCGGTGATGCAATTTCCGCAATCGGCGGGCGGGCCGGCGCCAGGGCGGCGCAACATGGAAGCGCTGATCGTTGGCGCCGACGGCGTGGTGCTGCTGGGACCGGACGGATTGCAGGGGCAAAAACTCGATACCGGCAGCGCGCGCGCCGTGCTGGCCGGCGGCACCGGCCATGTGCTGGAAACCTGGGCGGACGGCCGCCAATACCTGGTCGGCTACAGCAAGACGCGCGGCTACAACGCCTACCCCGGCCTGGGCTGGAGCATCATGGTGCGCCAGAGCGTCGACGATGCGTACCAGCCGGTGCGCGCCATCCAGCGCCGCGTGCTGTGGAGCGGCGCCGCGCTGGCTGCCGTGTTTTCCATCGTCGGCCTGGTGCTGGCGCGCCGCCTGGCGCGGCCGCTGGGCGAGCTGGCCGCATCGGCCGGGCGGGTCGAGCGTGGCGAAGCCGGCGCGGTGGACGTGGGCGTGGGCGGGCGGCGCGGCTATGTCGAAGTCACGCAACTGGCCAATGCCCTGAAGGCGCTGGTGACCAAGCTGCTGCGCAAGACCGAGGAATTGAATGAATTGAACCGCTCGCTGGAACAGCGCGTGGTGCAGCGCACCGAGGAGCTGGAGCGCGCGCTGGCGCAGGTGCGGGCCGAGCGGCAGCGCGTGCAAACCATCGTCGACAGCGCGCAGGACGCCTTCATCGGGCTCGATCTGCAAGGCCGCATCACCGACTGGAACCGCGCGGCCGAGCAAATGTTCGGCTGGCGCCACGATGAGGCGGTGGGCCAGCGGCTCGACACGTTGTTGATACCGGAACGCTACCGTGGCCAGTTTGCCGGCGCCATGCGCACCTTTAACGAACAGGGAGAAATCGACCTGCTGAACCGCAGGCTGGAGCGGGTGGTGGTCAACCGCATCGGCGCGGAAATGCCGGTGGAAGTCACGGTGGGGCTGGCCGGCGCGCATGGCAATTACTTCTTCAGCGCCTTCCTGCACGATATTTCCGAGCGCAAGAAGGTCGAGCAAATGAAGAATGAATTCATTTCGACCGTGTCGCATGAATTACGCACGCCAATGACGTCGATCCGCGCATCGCTGTCGATGCTGACGTCAGGCCTGGCCGGCGACCTGCCCGACGATACCAGGCAATTGATCGATATCGCCTATGCCAGCTGCGAGCGGCTGGTACGGCTGGTCAACGACGTGCTCGATATCGAGAAAATGGAATCGGGCAAGATGGAATTCGACTTCCGCCCGCAGGCGCTGCTGCCGCTGGCGCGCGCCGCGATCGACGGCGTGCAGGGCAGCGCGGCGCAGGCCAACGTCGCGCTGGCGCTGGCCGAGGGGCAGGACGCCGCCGCCGCTTGGGCGCTGGCCGACCATGACCGCATGATCCAGGTACTGGTCAACCTGCTGTCGAACGCCGTCAAGTTTTCACCGCCCGGCGGGCAAGTCACGGTGACGGTCGAGTGCGTGGCGGAAGGCGGCGCGCGCTGGGCCCAGCTGCGCGTGGCGGACCAGGGCGCCGGCATCCCGGACGCGTTCCGCGAGCGCATCTTCCAGAAATTCGCGCAAGCCGATTCCACCGACACGCGCCAGAAAGGCGGCACCGGCCTGGGCCTGTCGATCTGCAAGAGCATCGTGGAACACCATGGCGGCACGATCGGCTTTACCACCGCGTCCGGCCAGGGCACGACATTCACGGTGCGGCTGAAGGCGGCCGAGCCAGCGTAGTGCCGAGGGCGTCGCCTGGCTCGTGCACGGCCATGCCGGCAAACGACGGCCACGCGGAAAAGTCGCGTTCCAGTTGCGGCAGCAGCGCCCGCAGCCGTTCGGGCTGGCGTTGGAACGTGGTGGCCGAACCGTCGAGCAGGCGGTTGCCGCTGTAGCGGAAGCCGGCGCCCGGCAAGCCGGCCAGCGGCTGTTTCAACAGCACCAGCACGTCGAGCGGCGCGGCCAGGCCGGATCCCCGCGGCGCCAGCGGAATGGCCCACAATTGCGCCGGCTCCCGATCGGCGCGCACATAGCGGTGCTGGCGTTCCGGCGCGATCGTCCCGGCCTCCAGCGCGATGCGCACCCCGACCCGGTGGCGCACGCCCCAGTCGAGGAAGGGCATGGCAAAGGATTGCACCTGTTCTTCGTCGGTGCGGTAATCCATCACGGTCACCACCGACGCCGCCTGCGCCAGCGCATCGAGCACGGTGTCGTTGCCGCGCCACCAGAATGGCACGACGAAATCCAGCGGCAGCGCGCCGGCGGCGGCCTTCAACTGCGCCAGCAGTTGTGCGTAGGCGCGGTCTATGCGCGGCGCCGTCATGCCATAGCCGTCGATCAGGTAAGGCTCGATGTCGAATTGCACGCCGTGCAGGCGGGCGGCCGGTTCCACGCCGCGGTTGTAGGCGGCAATGGCGCGCACCCGGGCCACGGTGGCGGCGTGTTGTTCCGGCAGCGCCATGTGCGGATCGCCTTCCACCGCCCACAGCGCCATGCCGGCGGCGGCGGCGCGCCGCGCGAAGGCGGCCAGGCGGGCCGGCTGCGGCACCGTGGCGCCCTGGGTCGGGACCGTGATGAACAGGGCGCGCATGCCCTGGCGTTGCGCCCGCGCCAGCACCGCGGCGGGATCGGCGATCCAGTCCTGCGCACGCCAGACCCAGGTAGCGCGCGGCCACGCCGCCGCGGTGGCCGCCACTGCGGGAGGAAGTGGCAGCAATTGCAGGCGGTCGAGGGCCAGCGTGGCGGCGCCGGCCGGGCAGGCCAGCACGAAATGGCGCCATTGCGCCGGATCCCAGCCGGTCGCAGGCAGCGGCAGCACGGCGTCGCCAGATTGCGTTGGGTCGCCAACTTCCGCCGCCGGCCTGGTTGATCCAGGCGGCATAGATGGCGCCGATGGTCCCGATGGTCCCGATGGCCCCAGCAGCCCCAGTTCCAGCGCGTGCTCCGCATGGGAAGCGGCGGCGTCGGCCAGCGACAGCGTGAATGCGGCGTCGGCGCGGTAGTGCACGCCCAGCGCCAGCGCCGCCTGCGGCATGTTCCATGGCGCCGTCAGCAGCAGGCCGGCCGGCTTGCCGCCGGCGCGGCATTGCACGGTGAGGCGGCCGTCGCGCACCGTGGCCTGCACCCGTTCTTCCACGCCATATGGACGCCACTGCAATTGCTCCAGCAGGTTGCGCCGCAGCGGCGGCAGCGTGCGCGCGGCGTTGGCAGGCGTCGCCGCCGTAACGGCGGCCGGCGGCAGTACGGTTTCCACGGCGCCGAACTTGGCCGCTCCGTGTGCGGTGGCGCCTTCGGGCCGGTAGAGCAGGATGGTGCGCGCGGCCATGACGCGGTCGGCCGGATCGGCAGGGCGCACGGCCGCGATCTGTCCCGGCGCTACCGGCAGCGCGATGCCCGGGCAACCTTCCAGCCGCGCCCCGGCACGCACGCGCAGCGCCGGCGCGCCGGGCAGGAGCAGCGCGGCCGACGGCGCGCTGTCGGTGGATGACGGTGTTGGCGCCGCTGCCGATGTTCCTGGCGCTGCGCCGGGCGTGGCCGCCGCTGCCGCCGCTCCTGCCGCTCCTGCCGCGGTCCCTGTCGCGGCGCACACCTGAAGCCACGCCGTGGGTTCCTGCGCCGCCGTCACTGGCGGCATGGCAGCCAGCAGCCACGCCACATACAGTGCCGCGCAGCGCCTGGCATGGAATTGCCCGCCATGCCGGAGGGCCCGCGCCGGTGGCAAACCGAAGCCCATCTCACGCCTTGCTCTGCCAGTTGCCCTTGCGGGTCATGGCGCCCCAGGTCGATTCGCTTTGGGTGGCCCAGCGCCACAGCCCGACCAGCCGCCACCAGCTGTTCAACTGGCGGTAGCCGAAATTTTCCGCGATCACCACCAGCGCCAGCAGGCCCAGTTGGCGCATGCGCGGATAGATGTGGAACGACATTTCTTCCAGCATCAGGCCCGATGCCGACAGCAGCACGCCCAGGCCGATCGCCACGAACAGGAAAATCGCGAATGCCTGCCACGAAATCCAGCCGAACCAGAACGCCACCGCCATGAACACGTAGCCGCCCAGCTCGACCAGTGGGCCCAGCCATTCGAACAACATCATGAAAGGAAACGCCAGCCAGCCCGGCACGCCGCCGCGCCGGTTGAACATCAGGCCCCAGTTGGCCGCCAGGCTTTCCGACAAGCCGCGCTGCCAGCGGATGCGCTGGTTGCGCAAGGTGGCGTGGTCTTCCGGCGCCTCGGTCCAGCACACCGGATCGGGGACGAACTGCACGCGGTACGGCACGCCCCGGTCGCGCAACTGGCGGTGCATGCGCACCACCAGTTCCATGTCTTCGCCGATGGTCTTGGGCCGGTAGCCGCCGGCCAGCACGACGGCGTCCTTGCGGAACAGGCCGAACGCGCCGGAAATGATCAGCATGCCGTTGATGGTGGACCAGCCCAGCCGCCCGAACAGGAAGGCGCGCAAGTACTCGACCACCTGGAACAGCGCCCAGATGTTGCGCGGCAGGCCGATGCGCGTCAAAAAGCCGCCTTTGACTTCGCAGCCGTTGGCCACCCGCACCGTGCCGCCGGTGGCCACCACGGTGGCGTCATTGAGGAAAGGGCGCACCAGGCGCTGCAAGGCATCGCGCTGCAGGATGGAGTCGGCGTCGACGCCGCAAAACAGCGGGTAGCGCGACGCGTTGATGCCGGCGTTGAGCGAATCGGCCTTGCCGCCGTTGACCTTGTCGATCACGCGCAGGTTCGGATAGCGGGTCGAACGGTAGATTGCCCGCACCGGCCTGGTTTCCAGCTGCACCCGGTACGCTTCCGGGAACGGTTCCAGCGCGAATTCCTTTTGCAGCACGGCCAGCGTATCGTCTTTCGAGCCATCGTTGATGACGATGATTTCCAGTTCCGCGTACGACAGCTGCAGCATGGAGCGCACCGACGCGGCAATCGTGGCTTCCTCGTTATAGGCGGGCACCAGCAGGCTGATCGGCGGCTCCAGCGACGAATACACTTGCGGCAAGTCGTCGAGGATATCTTCCTGGCTGCGCCGGTGCAGCGCCACCACCGACAGCATGTTCAAGACCAGGTAGCCGCCGTTGAGCAGGATGAAGTAAATGATGACGAAATGCGTGAAAAATTCGATCGCCAGGTGCAGCATCAGGTCATCCCCTCATGTCCTTCATGTATGTGCGCGTCGATGGCCTGACGCGGTCAGTTTGTCTTCATTTCGGATTCGGCCAGCACCTGGCGCATCATGTCCGCGCCAAAGCGGTCGGCGCCCTCGCACACGGCCTGGATATCGGCCGGCGCCAGGAACGGCAGCGACGCCAGCGCCTGCGCGGCGCGGTAGCGCACCCACCATTGCGGATCGGACAGCATGCCCTGCAGGCGCGCCACGTCGGACGGATCGCCGATGTGGCCGAGCGCGCGCGCCGCCTGCAGCCGCACGCGCCAGTCCTCGTGCCCCAGGTGACTTCGCACCAGTTCCAGCATGTCCGGCACGGCCGCCATGCGCAGCACGGCAATGAGCACGTCGACCGAGCCATTCTTCAGCAATCCCTGCAGCACGGCGGCCGGCAGGGTGGCGCGCAAGCCTTCCAGCAGGCGCAGCGCCGCCGGCACGCGTTCCGGCGGCAAGTCTTCAATGGCCGACACCAGCACCGGTGTCCAGTGCAGGTGCGCGTCCTGCAGGATTTTCGCCACCTGCGACAGCGCCCAGTCATCGCGCCGCAACAGGAGCGGCGTCAGTTCGCGCGCCGCCGCCGCCGGATCGATCTGTACCAGCGCCCACAGCGCATGCACCGACGTGGCCGGGTCGTCACCCGCCGCTTCTCGCATCAGGCTGGGCCATTCGCGGCGGTCGCGCAAATGGCCCAGCGCCAGGATACCGAGCAATTTGCGGGCGCGTTCGCCGGACGCCAGCAGCGCATGGGCCATGGCGCCGCAATCCAGCGCCTGGCCGACCTGGTTCAGGCCCGCGCTGGCTTCGCCGCGCACCGACTGGTGCAGCCGCACCCACAGTTTCAGGAACGTCAACCGGTCGCGCCGCGCCAGCGGCGGCAGCGCCGGTGGCGGGTCGCCGGCCAGCGCCGCGTTCAGCAGCGGGCGCCAGACCGCAATCACGCGCTGTTCCTGGCGTTGGCGGCTGCGCAGGTTGTCGCGCAGCGCAATGATGTACAGGCCGATGGCCACGGTCAGCACCAGGGCGCCGGCCCCGGTCCAGGCGGCGGCCAGCAGGATCGGGTCGGCCAGCCGCCCGAATACTTCGGTAGGCAGCGTCGGCGCCATGTCAGGGCTGGCGCAGGTAGCGGCGGACGCGGGCCAGCAGTTCGGCAGGCTGGAACGGTTTGACGATGTAATCGTTGGCGCCCGCGTCGAGGGCGCGCACGATGTCGCGTTCGGTGGTCTTGGCTGTCAACATGACGATCGGCACCTGTTTCCACTCGGGCAGCGCGCGGATGATGCCGATCACTTCGAAACCGTCGAGGTAGGGCAGCATCACGTCCAGCAGCACCAGCGCCGGCAATTCCGCGGCCTGTTCCACCGCCTGGCGCGCAGCCATGCCGTCACCCGCCAGTTGGACCCGGTAACCCTGCCGTTCCAGCATGAATTTCAGGATCTGGCTGATGTGTTCATCGTCTTCGACGACGAGGATGAAAGGCTTGCTGGCGTCTTCGGTCATGGCTTTGGGTAATCAACGGGTTCGAGTCCATTGTACCGAATGTGCAAAAAAATCAGCATCGGGTTGATGAAGGTCATAAATGCTGAATAAAAACCACTGTCTTAAACAAATAACGTTGTATCTAACTCAACATTTATTGAGGCAGATCCATGGTTATGCTACTGTGCCAGTTCGTTGCCACTCCTGGTTTCCATGTCATCCATACTCGAACGGCGCACGGTCAAACCGCTGCCCAATGAATTGCATCGCTATAGTTTTGGCCGTGGTCTGGCCGCTGCGCTGATCGGCGTGGTGTTATCCGGGTGTGCAGCTAAGCGTTCCCAGTACGATGTTCCCGTAGTCCCTGTTCCCTCATCTTTCCCTAAGGCATCATCGATCGTACCGGACGCGTCCATGACGGCGGTCCAGGGTCCTGCTGCGCAGGCTGCCGGCACGCGGCTGGACCAGGTATTGCCGGAATGGTGGCGTTTGCTCGGCAGTGCCGAACTGGACTCGCTGGTCCAGCGCGCGCTCGAGGGCAACGCGGAATTGCGCATTGCCGCGCTGCGCGTGCAGCAGGCGCGCGCCCGCACGTCGCAGGCCGTGTCGGACCAGTTGCCGGTGGTGACCGGTTCGGCGACGCGGCGGCGCGAAGCGGCCGAAGGCGAGGTGGGCGGCGGCGTGACCAATGCCCGCACCCCGGCCCGCACCGTCAATGAAGTGGGGATACGGGCCGACTTCCGCCTCGACATCTGGGGCGAGCGGCAATCGATCTATGAATCGGTGCAATTGCAGGAACGGCGCGCCATGCTGCAGCGCGACGACGTGCAGCGCAACCTGGTGGCCAGCGTGGTGGCCGGCTACATCGATTACCTGTCCTTCAACGACCGCCTGCGGGTGGCCATGGAAACCGACGTGGCGGTATCCGGCATGCTGGCGGCCGTGGAAGCGCGGCTCGACAAGGGCGACGCCACGCTGATCGACATGGAACAGCAGCGCGCCGCCGTGTATTCCGTCAAGGCCACGATCCCGGCGCTGGAACAGCAGCGCGACGAAGCGCTGAACAACCTGGCCGTGCTGCTGGGCGTGCCGCCCGGTTCGCTGCAGATCCAGGGCCGGGGCATGGCGGCGCTGTCGTTCCCGACCGTGTTGCCGGGCGTGCCGTCGGCCTTGCTGTTGCGCCGCCCGGACGTGCGCGTGGTGGAAGCGCGCCTGCTGGCGGCCGACGCCGATATCGATATCGCGCGCACGCGCCTGTTGCCGCCGCTGGACTTGTCGGCGCAGGCCGGCTATGGCAGCCAGTTCATGTCGCGCCTGTTCGAACCGCAAACCCTGTTCTGGAACGTGGTCGGCAACCTGACCGCCACCATCTTCGACCATGGCCGGCGCAGCCGCGAAGTCGACGTGGCCACCGCCGTGCACAAGGAAATGGTGGAAACCTATGCCCGCGTGATCTACAGCGCGGTGCGCGAAGTCGACGATGCGCTCAACGGCATCAGGCTGGGCCGCGCGCGCCTCAATGCGCAGCGTGAAGCGGCGCAGGCCGCCAAGCGCGCGTGGGATTACAGCCGCGAGTCGTACCAGTCCGGCGGCATCGACCACCTGCTGTTGCTCGATACCGAGCGCACCTACCACCGCATGCTCGATGAACAGCACAATATCGATCTGCAGCGCTACCGCGCGCTGATCAACCTGTTCACCGCGCTGGGCGGCGGCACGGCAGGCAGCGATCCGCTGCCGGGCAAGGGCCAGCGCCCGGCCGCGCCGGCCGCGCAAGATGCCGGCCGCGTGCTGGCCGAAGTCGTGCCTGGCGCCGGGCAGCCCGCCGCCGCTGGCCCGCAGGCCGAAGGCGAATGGCAGGTGGAACTGGCCGCCGCCACCGACGCGGCCGCGATTGCCGTGGCGTGGCGCGACCTGCAACTGCGCTTCCCGGACATGATGGCCCAGCGCACCGTGGCGGCCCGCAAGCCGGAATCGGACAGCGCCGGGTTGCGCGTGTTCCTGGCGCGCTTTGCCAGCGGCGCCGACGCGGAAATCGCGTGCGCCCGCCTGCGCGAGCAAAACATCGCCTGCCGCGCCGTGGCGCCGGGCACGGCGCCGGCCGGTACGCTGGCGCTGCCGCCGGCCGCCAGGCCGGCTCCTGTGTCGCACCAGCCGGTGCTGTCCGGCCGTGCGGCCGGCATGGCGCGGCTGCCATGAGCG
The DNA here is from genome assembly GCA_966211685.1 of uncultured Pseudoduganella sp. Lineage (GTDB taxonomy): Bacteria > Pseudomonadota > Gammaproteobacteria > Burkholderiales > Burkholderiaceae_D > Rugamonas. The sequence goes on along the minus strand of CBIHOX010000129.1, from coordinate 8,155 downwards.
AGGCCCGGCCCGAACCGCGCGAATCCGCCGCCGCGACGGACGCGGCGCCGGCGCACGTGGAATTGACGCCGCGCCAGCAGCAGATCATGGAATTGCTGCGCGCAGGCAAGGTCAACAAGGAAATCGCCCGCGAACTCGGCATCGGCGTCGGCACGGTCAAGCAGCACGTGGTGACACTGTTCAAGCGGCTCAACGTGCGCAACCGCACGATGGCCGTGTCGCGCGGCATGGAGCTGGCTGAGCAGCGTCACGCGGAAGCGCTGCCGCCGTTCGCCGTCCCGGCCGGCCTGGCCGGTCCCGCCACGCCAGGCGCCACGCCGGCGCCGGCGGCCGGCATGCTGGAGCGGCGGCCGTGCGTGGTCTTGAGCCTGGCGCTGCCGGCGCAAGCCGCCGAGTCGGCGGTGCGGCGCCTGCACGACAGCCTGGCGGCGCTGGCCTGCGACTTCGACGCGGTGTTCGTGGCGCGGCGCGGCACCGCCAGCGACCTGATTTTTGGCTTGCACAAGGTGGGCGAGCGGGATTTGCTGCGCGCGCTGGCGTGCGCGCAGCGCCTGCACCAGGGCTTCAGCGCGGACGCGCCGTCGCTGGCCGGCGCCATGCGCGGCGGCCTGACGGTGGGTATCGTGGTGGCCAGCATGTTGCGCAACGGCGGCTGGTCGGGCGAAGCCATCGTCAGCACCGCCATCGCCGGCGCCCGCGAACTGCAGGAACAGGCGCAGCCCGGCCAGCTGGCGCTGGGGCGGCCCGTGGCCGACGTGATGCAGGCGCAGGGCATCCGCAGCGATGGCTTGTTCGGAACGGGCCCCGCTTGCGGCGCGCTGGCGTTCGCCGCGCTGGCCGGCATGGACTGGCAGGGCGAACGCACCGCGTATCCGCTGGTGGGGCGGCTGGAAGAACGGAAAATGCTGGAACGCTGCCTGCACGGGGCCGCCAGCGGGCAGGGCGGCCTGCTGTTGCTGGAAGGTGAAACCGGGATGGGCAAGTCGCGCCTGTGCGGGGCGCTGCGCGAGCAGTGCCGCCAGGCGCGCGGGACTGTGTCGCCGTACGCGGTGCCGCAGGATGCCGGCCAGCGCGACCTGGCCGGCGTGATGGACGCGATCGCCGCCATGCTGGATGGATTGGCAGGGCAGGCCGCACCGCGCGTGGCGATCGTCGACGACTACCATTTCCTGCCGCCGGCGCAGCGCCAGACCGTGCTGGCCGGGGCGCGCCGCGCCGCGCTGGCCGGGGCGCTGGTGGTGCTGTCCGGCCGCCGCGTGCCGGAAACCGCGGCGCTGGAAGGCGCCGGCGGCGCGGTCGATGACGTGCCGGTGGCGCGCCTGGCGCTGAGCCGCCTGGCCGGCCCCGACATCGAAGCGCTGGTGCGGCACGTGCCGGGCGCGCACGGCATGCCGGCCGCACAGGTGCGGCAGATCGTGGCCGATGCGGCCGGGGTGCCGCTGTTCGCGGTGGAACTGGCGCGCCACAGCCATGAAGTCGGCGTGGCGCTGCCGCTGCTGGTCACCGTGATTGCACGGCTGGACAGCCTGAACCTGGACCGCAAGCTGTTGCGCGCGACGGCGCGCCGCAGCCTGGCGCCGACGGTGGCGGAAGTCGCCGACATGCTGGGCGAAGCGCCGGACTCCGTGGCCGACGCCGTGCAGCGCGCGGTGGCTTCCGGCGTTTTGCGCGAAGACAGCGACGGCCGGCTCGAGTTCGGCCATCCGCTGCTGCGCAAGATCATCGATTATTTATCCCTCGAGTAACATGAATACATCCACTACATCGGCAGCCAAGGCCGCCGCGGCCGGGACGGCGGCGCCGGCAGGACAGGGCGGCCTGTCGGCCTGGCGCAGGTTCCTGCGCGACAATCCGCTGGGCCAAGTGCTTAGTTCGCCGGACTTGCGGCGCGTGACGCCGGGCCTGGCGCTGTCGGCGCTGTTATCGAACCTGCTGGCGCTGGCCATGCCGCTGGCCATCCTGCAGATCATGGACCGCGTGGTCGGCAATCAGTCGCTGGAAACGCTGGCGTTCCTGGTAGCCGGTATCGTGGTGGCGCTGGTGCTGGAAGAAGTGCTGCGCTCGATCAGTTCGGTGGTGACGGGCTGGCTGGGCATCCGCTACGAGCACCAGACCGGCCTGGCCGCGCTGGGGCGCCTGCTGCGCGTACCGATGCGGCGCTACCGCGGCGAGGAAGCCGGCACCTACGCTGAACGCATCCTGGCCAGCGCCAGGGTGGCGGAATTCTATTCAGGCCAGGCCTTGCTGGTGGTGTTCGACTTGCCGTTCGTGGTGCTGTTCATGGGCATCATCGTGGCCATTGGCGGCTGGGTGGGGCTGGTGCCGATCGCGCTGCTGGCGGCCTTCGTCGCGCTGAGCCTGCGCTTTGGCAAGCGCCTGAGCGAGCAGATCGAACAGCGCCAGGTGCTCGACGACCGCCGCAGCAGCTTCCTGGCCGAGGTGTTGACGAACATCCATACCGTGAAAACCCAGGCCATGGAATTGCTGATGCTGCGCCGCTACGAGCGCCTGCAGGAAGCCAACGCCCGCATCGGCGAACAACTGACCGGCGGCAGCGCGCGCGCCAATGACCTGGGCGTGCTGTTTTCCCAAGTGATGGTGGTGGCGGTGATTTCCGCCGGTTCGGCCGCCGTGATCCTGGGCCAGATGACGCCCGGCAGCCTGGCGGCCGTGATGATGCTGTCGGTGCGCGCGCTGCAGCCGCTGCGCCGCAGCCTGGCCGTGTGGCTGCGCTACCAGTCGTTCGTGTCGGCGCGCCAGCGGCTGGACGACATCATGGCCATGCCGTTCGAGGACGGCGCCGGCCTGGCGCCGCTGCAGCCGGTCCGCCAGGGCATCGAATTGCGCGACATCATGCTCAGCCATGGCGCAGCGCATCCACTGTTCAGCGGCCTGTCGCTGACGATACCGGCCGGCCAGTGCGTCGCCATCCAGGGCGACAGCGGCAGCGGCAAAACCAGCCTGCTGTCGCTGATCAACGGGCTGGAACGGCCCGACCAGGGCCAGGTGCTGGTGGACGGCACGCCGGTCAGCGCCTGCGCACCGGACTCGATCCACAAGCAGATCGCCTTCCTGCCGCAGGCGGGCAAGATCATGTCGGGCACCATCCTGGAAAACCTCACCATGTTCGACCACCGCCTGAACCAGGCCGCGCTGGCTGTGGCGCGCGAGATGGGGCTGGACCGCATGGTGGCCGGCATGAAGACCGGTTACGAGACGCGGCTGGGCGAAGGCGGCGGCGAAATCCTGCCGGAAGGCGTGCGCCAGATGATTTCCATCGTGCGCGCGCTGGTGCATGAACCGAGCGTGATCCTGTTCGACGAAGCCAATATCGCGCTCGACATGGAGGGTGACAAGCGCCTGCGCGACTACCTGGCGCGCGCCAAGGGATCGCGCACCATCGTCATGGTGACGCACCGCCCGTCGATGCTGTCGCTGGCCGACAAGGTGTATGCGCTGACCGACGGCCATCTGCGCGAAGGGATGCTGCGCGAAAAAGACAAGCCCGCCGAACAGGCCGCCCCGGCGGAGGCCGCGCCACCGCGCCCGCAAGCCATCAGCGACGCCTATGAAATGGCGGCCCGCTATTATCCGGATCCGTCCGACCTGGCGCGCTGCCTGGCGCCATTGCTGGAAGCGCTGGAATGGCAGGGGCAGCCGCAACACCTGGTCGACGCCATGCCGCACATGGCGCAGGAACTGGATTTGTCGGGCCTGTGCAGCGTGCTGGCCAACCTGGGCTACTTCCCGCGCCACTTCGACACGTCGCTGGCCACGCTCGACGAGCGCCTGCTGCCTTGCCTGTTCCTGCCGCAGGACGGGCCGGCCATGGTGGTGTATGGCCGCCGCGCCGACGGCGCACTGCGCGTGTACGACGGCGGCAGCGGCAAGGAAACCGCGCTGGAGGAAAGCGCGCTGGGCCAGCTTGGCGAAGCCTACCTGTTCCAGCCCGACGAACGGGCCAATCCGCGTTCGGCGCGCAGCACCACGGCTGGCAGCTGGTTCGGTTCGCTGGTCTGGCGCCTGCGCAAGCACCTGGGCATGATCCTGGGCCTGACCGTGGTGTCGACCGGGCTGGCGCTGATGCCGCCGCTGTTCGTCAAGGCGGTGTTCGACACCGTGATCCCGAGCGGCGATATCCGCTTGGGCATGTTCCTGACCCTGGGCGTGCTGCTGGTGGTGGGACTGGACTGGCTGTTGCGCGGCCTGAAGAACCGCATCCTGGCCTACGTCGGCGGGCGCACCGAATACGTGCTTGGCACCGGCGTGTTCGAGCGCGTGATCTGCCTGCCCGCCACCGCGACCGACGGCGCCTCGAGTGCGCGCCAGCTGGAGCGCATCAAGAACCTGGAAAGCCTGCGTGATTTCTTCCTGGGCCCGATGGTGTTGATTGCGTTTGAATTGCCGGCCAGCCTGGTGATGCTGCTGGCGCTGGCGTTCGTCAACGCCTGGGTGCTGCTGGTGGTGCTGGCGGCGGTGGCGCTGTATGCGGCGCTGTGGTTCGGCACCCGCCAGTGGAACCAGAATTCCATGGCGCGCGCATCGCAGCTGGGCGGCGCGCGCAGTGAATTCATCAACGAAGTGCTGGCCAACATGCGCCTGATCCGCAGCGCCGGCGTGGCGCAGACGTGGCTGAAGCGGTTCCAGGAAGTCAGCGGCAAGGCGGTGCTGGCGTCGTTCCAGGACCAGCAGCTGCGCGTGCGCATGAGCGGCGCGGCGCAAATCCTCGGCATGTGCACCGGCCTGTTTGCCATGGCCGCTTCCGCTTACCTGAGCATTACCGGCAATCTGACCGGCGGCGCCATGGTGGCCACCATGATGATCGTCTGGCGCCTGACGGGGCCGATCCAGAACGTGTTCCTGGCGGTCAGCTCGCTGGTGCGCACCCGCACCAATATCCGCCAGATCGAAAACCTGATGCGCCTGCAGACCGAGCGCGAAAGCGGCATCAAGCCGACCGTGCGGCCTGCCGTGACGGGGGAGTTGTCGCTGTCGCGCGTGTCGTTCCGCTACGCCAACGATGCCGACCCGGCCTTGCTGGGCTTGAATTTCTCGGTCGAACCGGGCCAGATGGTGGTGATCGCGGGGCCCAACGGTTCCGGCAAATCGACCTTGCTGAAACTGATCGTGCGCGTGTATTCGCCGCAAGCCGGCTCGATCCGCCTCGACCAGGTCGATATCCGCCAGATCGCGGCGGCGGAACTGCGCAGCGGCATCAGCTACATGCCGCAGATCTGTGAAATCTTCCACGGCACCATCGTGCAAAACCTGAAACTCGTGCATCCGGTCGCCACCGACGAGGAAGTCAAATGGGCGGTCGAGATGGCGGGCCTGTCTGCCGATATCGCGGCCATGCCGGAAGGGTTCGAGACCCGCATTTCCAACAGCCGCCTGGAGCAGCTGCCCTATGGCTTCCGCCAGCGCCTGCTGCTGGCGCGCGCCATGCTCAAGCCGGCGTCGGTGGTGCTGCTGGACGAACCGGGTACCGGCATGGACGAAGCGGGCGAACAGGCGCTGATACGTTGCATCACGTGGCTGAAAGGGCGCACGACATTGCTGATCGTGTCGCACCGGCCTGGGCACATGCGTCTGGCCGACCGCGTGATCTACATGAAGGATGGTGCGGTGGCGGCGATGGGGCCGTATGACAGCATCAAGAACAATATGATGGCAGGGTAATTTCAAATGAAGAAACTTGTACAACAAGTGTTATTCGGGGCCGAAGGCCAGACCGGCATGGGCAGCCGCAAGCGCCGCCTGCTGTCCGAGGCGGCGCGGGTGGAAGAGGAACTGGTGCCGGCGTTCGTGCGGCCGTTGCTGGTGATGGTGGCGCTGGTGGTGGTGCTGTTCTTCCTGTGGGCCGCGGTGACGCAGATCACGGAAGTGGCGCGGGCGCCGGGTGAAGTGGCGCCGGCTGGCCAGGTCAAGGTGGTGCAGCATATCGATGGCGGCGCCGTGGCGGAAATCCTGGTCGAGGAAAAGACGCTGGTGCAGCAGGGCCAGGTCTTGCTCCGTCTCGATGGCGCGCAGGCGCTGGCCGACTTGCGCCAGACCCGTGCGCGCATGGTGGCGTTGCGCCTGCGCCTGGAACGCCTGAGCGCCTTCGTGGAAAACCGCAAGCCGAAATTCGAGGAACTGGCGCCCGACCATCCTGAACTGGTGGCGCACCAGCAGCAGATTTACCAGACCCAGTTGTCGAGCCGCGATTCCGCGCTGGCCATCCTCGACCACCAGGTCAGCCAGCGCACCGACCGCCTGCAGCAAATACAGAAGGCGCTGACCACGGCGCAGGAGCACCAGGGTTTGACCGGAGAGCTGGCGACCATGCGTGAAGACCTGGCCAGCCGCAAGCTGGTAAACCGCTCCGTGCTGCTGGAAACACGCCGCGCCAAGGTCAGCGCGGAGGGCGAAGTGGCGCGCCTGGCTGCCGATACCAAGGTCTCGGAGCAGGAACTGGCTGAAATCCGCAGCCGCCGCGTCGATACGCTGAACGTGCTGCGCCGCGATGCGCTGGCGGAAATCGGCAATGTCAGCGCGGAACTGGCGGAAGTGACGGAATTGCTGGCGCGCCTGCAGGCCAAGGTCGACCGGCTGGTGGTGCGCGCACCGGTGCGCGGCTTTGTACAGGATATGAAAGTGCAGACCGTGGGACAGGTGGTGCAGCCCGGCGGCCTGATGATGCAGATCGTGCCGGATGCGGTGCCGCTGGAAGCCGTGGTGCGGATCGCACCGAAGGATATCGGCTACGTCAAGGTCGGCCAGACCGTGAACCTGCGCGTCAGCAGCTTTGATTATTCGCGGTTCGGCTTTGCCGAGGGCAAGCTCAAGCGGATTACCGCCACCAGCGTGGTGGGCGAGGACGGCCGGCCTTATTTCCGTGGCTGGGTTGACCTGCCTCAACCGTATGTTGGGCACAACAGTAATCGCTATATGTTGCAACCAGGCATGAGTGTCGAAGCGGAAATCCTGACCGGTGAAAAAACCGTGCTGGCTTACCTGTCCAAGCCCCTGCTGGAGATGTTCTCGCGCTCGTTCCGTGAACGTTGAGGTGTTTCTTTTATGTTTTTCCTGAAAAAAAGTTAATTTTCTGGGAGGTACTATAACCTCTGGCCGTCTAGAGGATTGAATAGCGGAAAGTTACACTGCAATTGGGCAAAATTCGCCAAATTCGCAAAAATTCGCTAGGAAACGGTCATGGCTGACAACAATCAAACTGGTGACAATCAGCAACCTCAAGAGGGCGCTGCACCCGTCAATCAACAAGAAGCAGCGCTGTTTGATGACTTGACTGTACTAAGCCGAGGCGAAGGGCTGGGGGACACTACCCGCACCGATAACCTGGGCACGGCGCCTGAGCGGGTGGACAACACCGGCAATGAAAACGTGCAGGCCGACGTGCGGGGCACCGATACGCGTGACCGCACCGGCGCCGACGAGGGCGCCAATGCCAGCCAGGGCCTGGGTGTCAACACTGCCGATAACGGTAACGGCGCGCCGCCGCCGGCGATCGACAATGGCAGCACGGGAAGCCAGCTTGGCGTGCCCTTCGTTGACCAGGTAGTGCCTGCCGCACAGATCGACCTGGGCGGCGATAATGGCGCCGCCGTCACCACCAGCGCTGGCAACAATGCAGTACCGGACAATACCGCCGCAGCCGACACCGCCCGCTCGGCTGGCGGCGCCGTGCCTGAACCTGCCGCCACGTCCGCCCCGGCCACCGATGTGAATACCGCTCAGGCCGCAGGCGACACTGCAACCGAAGCGCCGGCGCCAACCCCGGCGCCGACCGGCACCCCAGCTCCTACGGAAGCAGCGGAAGTAACGGAAACCCCCGCGCCGACGGTCGCCCCGACCGAAGCGCCAACCGAAGCGCCGACATCGGCCCCGACCGATGCGCCAACCCAGGCGCCAACTGTGGCGCCGACCCAAGCGCCGACTGCTGCGCCAACTGAAGCCTCGACCCAGGCGCCAACCGAGGCTCCAACGCAGGCGCCGACGGAAGCCCCTACCCAGGCACCGACGGAAGCTCCGACGCAGGCACCGACGGAAGCTCCGACCCAGGCGCCAACCGAGGCTCCAACGCAGGCACCGACGGAAGCCCCGACCCAGGCTCCGACCGAAGCGCCAACCAATGCGCCTACAGAAGCGCCGACCC